>CAIRSR010000153.1 GCA_903881315.1 uncultured Thiotrichales bacterium
CACCAAAGAAGAAGATCCACGGGCATCGATGAGAAAATCACCCTTCTCGTCATTCGATCCGTAGAGAAGAACCCATTCATAGTAGCGGCGAATATGCGGCTCTATGATAAAATCATCAAACATTTTAGCAATTCGCCGCAAAACAGAATTTGCATTATTATTAAGAAGCTCCATACCTCCCAAAGTATCAGGCGCTGATCCAATGTTCCCTTGCATCAGCATCGGCATCCCAGTAACATTCTCCGCCATCTGCAACACAAATTGGGCAATATTGAGCAATTCCTGCTGCATCGTTGGGATCTCTATTGCCATAAATGCCTTGCGAATATCATCCACAGAAGAATTTGGATCGCACCACCAAACCTTGCGGGGCACAATCTCATCGACGCCATCAGCAGGATCAACCACCCCGCGCATCCGCACAATCTGCGGGGCAGACGACAATGCCGCATTGTCAGACATATTCCTGACGGCACCATTCAGCATACGCTGCGGCACATTTATCTGTTTGACTATACCAATACCCCAGGGCATTCCGACACGTCTCTGCCAGGTCACTACGTCATAACAGAAATCACCAGAGTCAAGATAGGCCTGATTGACCTTTATAATATGATCATTGATCATAGTACAAATTACATTCACAAACCCACTTGCCAATTGCTCGTCGTTTATTTCACAGCCCTGCTCAGGACACATCGCAGAGAAATCATTTATGGTTAATTGTCCGCTAAAGTACCATACCTCATACCGATCATCATCAAGATAGCGACGATAATCCATGGATACATTTGTTCGACAAGGCCCCTCAGCCAGGACTTGCTGGATCTTATCAGCCATATAACCTGGCTGCCCAATCAGATCACGCACCTGTTTAACGCTGAGATAATCACGCTCAAACAGAAAGGAACCATTATGGATATCTTCACCACACGATGGATCTGGGAAAAGATTCCACGGATCGATCCGTCTTGATTCTGGGATGATCTCTTCCATACGCTGTACAACCACAGCACCATTTAATGTATCAACCGCATTCCGTGTTCGTCTTGCTGGGTACGGCCCTTTTATCACACCAGTTCCCAATCTAGTACAATCTTCAATAATTTTACGAACCTCGGCATGAAACTGGCACTCGGTCAACCAGTCATCTATTCTCCGCTGGGCGGCCTGTGCCTTACGATCAACCTCCTCACGCTGAGAATTGATATCGCTTATTAGTTGCGCATGAATGGTCGGATCAACCGCGTACTGCGGATCTAGCACCAGATCCGGAATTGGGGTTGGAAGAATTGCAAAATTTCTTTCATCGGTCGGTGAAAGCATATCCGCAACTCGCGCTGACGCCGCGTCCGCATAGGGACGGGTAATGTTTAAGAATACCGAGGAACGGGTTCCGCGACGCGACTTTATGCCAATGGCACCACCATCTGATGTTGCGGGTTTAACAAGACGAGCCGAAACCGGGCGCTCTTCATAGCGATTGGCATCATCTACGCCTTCGTACGCATCCTCACACTCCACCCATTCCCTCTCGATTCCAAGCGCAGAACGATGCTCAACCGCCAGTTTACGCTTCTCAACAAGAGACCGTTCTAGGAATACCACCTGATTGCTATTGTCGTCTTCATTGGTATCGGGAAGAATAGGTAGATCATTTGACATAATCGGACATCCTGAGAGAGAAATTCTTGCGGTTAGGATCACTTTTGAACAATTATTGCTTATTTGTGCGCTTATGGTAGTATTGGCCCCTATTTCATCTGGAGCCTATCGCTAGACGTAATGGTGATCTAAGAGGAAGCCTAAGAGATACGTCGCACCTTTGTCACAACATCTGTGCTACTTTATTAGGAAGACCGCTCGGGGTAATTATGCAAGCAAGAAATATGATTAGGTTGCTCTGGCGGTCATTGGGGGCAACGGTTGTCCTGATTGGCGTCGCCATTTTTCTTATGGGATTAAGTGGCTTATTAACTACAATACATAATCAAAACTCCCTTTATGAACGCCTGATCAATTCCGCACCAGGGTTACTCATCTCTGTGGTTGGATTGGTGATCTGGTCGAAGACCAAGCGAGTTTCTGGCCAGAAGACCTTACCACCGAGAGTCTGTTTGTCGTTAAAAGAACCACCAGCCAGCCCACGAGACAAGAAAGAACGGAAACAGGTTATTTTTAGCGCGAAGAAACCCGATCCGGATGAAATGAAACGGGTCATCCAGCGCCTTCGTGACATGGGATGCAATGAACATGCGGACTATTTACTACGCAAGAGTGCTGGCCAGGAACCCGAGTAGAATCCAGATATAGACCACACCGAGTCTCATGACGAAACTACGCGCCTACTTGGATAGCCGCGAGTGACACCCCACCCGCTGCCCCAAATAAAAGTCGAATGGCTGCAACGGGAGAACCATAGGAACCAGAACTGTTTACGGTCTGCTCAACGACAGTAGCATGATTAAATCCGATACCATCACCATAGGAGTGCTGTACCGTATACGTAGGCGTACCGCTCTGAACACTACAACCAAAGCCTACAGTAAACACCTGCACCCCGAGCGCACAAGGATGCCACGCCGATACCGCAGCAACCGCCCAACCAATTGACATCGTATCAACACCAATCGAGGCACCAGGCGTCACACTCGTCAGACTTGCATAATAATTAACGCTCGTTACCGTACTACTCGAATCAGGCAAATGCAGCGTTTCAAACAAGACCTCGCCATCCGCACCAGTGCCAACAATTGTCGCCGTAGTGGCACTGTGATCGTTTGCGGTGTTATTATGAATCGTTACCTGATGAGCAAGATGATCACCAGGCCTCGTTACCGATAAGGCCCACGCCCCACCCGTTACCGCACTCGCAAAGCCTGCGCTATTGGCAGAAACACAGGTTGATGAAATTTCAATCTTACGCATTATGATTCTCCCACGGATGCACTGCACGCAACCTATCAAGGTTGGCATTGGCAATACAAAAAGGTTATCAGCCAGGTCTTCCAAAAGATTTGGCTAATTCGTTATTTCTTACTACCCCTAAACAATTCACGCCCAGACCAAGGCACGACCACAACCGAGCATGGACAGGCCCGATAAGCCAAAATGTGTGAAATAGTTATCAGTTGATTTACAAGAGGATGTATCTGTTGCATAGTAGACAGTCTAGCCGAGACGGCTACGCCACGCCCTCATTACCACATATTCCGGATGGTGTTCTAACAGAAGCGCTTAGGCGGCTCGTTTTTTCGGTGGCGCTCCCAGCGAATAGGTGTATTCCATGTCCAATGACGAATTACGACACAGTCGCACTCGTGACCAGAATTACCAGCCGAACCTCGGCTCTGGTTATAACCAGAATGACAATATCTGGCCTTACAGCGCGTCGCGGACACCCAGTTACGCGCCGAAGAAGAAACGGGGATCGTCATCTGCTGATGACGAGGCAAAGACTGGATTTGCGCTCAGCGCATATTACAAGCGTGTGCATGAACAACTGGGTCAGACCTCTGATCGACAACAGACCATTACTGCCGTCATCGTAATAACCTTGCTCGTTCTTCTTGTCACGCTGATTCTATATCTTCAGTATCGATCAGACGATGAAGCTGCTTCTGCCAAGATGCAGGCCGTAACAAGGAATCTTTCTGCCAGCAGCGGAGCGAACCCAGGCCAAGCAGGATCTGCAACAAGCACCTACGCTAATCGTGGCGGAAACAATAACGAGGCCACCAAAACCACCACCAACAACAACCCTTCCGATATTGGTGCCGTATTGATCGATATCGCGCCCGGCAAGATCAGCGCAATCGCCGTCAAGAAAAACGGCATAAAGGCCTTTAGTAAAACCAAGGTGATCTCACCTCAGGCAAATGCGCGGCCAGAAGAAACACCGCAAGGAATCATCTTTACTTATCTGACTACCGCCTACCCAGTACCCGGAATTAGCGTTGTCACCTGTTCGGGTAAACGCCAGAATCAAGCGGGTGAGGTGGTCATTGTTGCAACCTCCCTCGATAAGGCGCGTGAGACCATCAAAAACGGCATTGGCAACATCCAAGGGATTCCCGAAGGCTACGGCATTTATACCTGTGTCGGCGGGGTTCCCGCCGCCCTTATTACCGTACCCGACCCGCCCAATCCACAGAACCAACCCGACGCTAAAGAAAACAAGACCACCGTAATCCCGCAACAACACCAGACTTCCTCCGCAGTGTCTGCCAAATAATCTGGAAATGCCCCCTCTCCTTGCGGAGAGAGGGATTTTTACCAAAAAGAGTATTCCTTTCGCCCGTCATTCCTTAGTAGCCAACTGTCACATCAAAAGGTTCCCACTCGGCTACAACCGCATTACCACGAGGAATCGGGCGAGTCATTGCCCGGCGCCTCATCATCAGCGCATAACGTGTTGCCGATAACAGATCATCGCGCTCCTTAAAGATTTTCCCTTGCTTACGATGATACAACCGGAATTCATCGAACCATTCATGAAGATTCTCAAACACCTTAAATCGTCCCGTCTTCATCCTGTCCAACATTTCCATGACTCCTGCCTCAACACTATTCGTTCCATCTTCAAATGTCGCATGTTCACGCAACATCGTAACACCATGCGTCTTATATTGGGCGGCGAGCTGTTCGCCACTACCCTTATCATGCTGTAATCCATCCTGCGGCCAGGCCGTGGGCACCCACGTCCCCCACGCCTTGATTGCGTGAGCATGGACTAGGGGGATCTCTTCTTTGCGTCGATAGGCATTGATAACGTACCAACAATCCGCGTCTCTATCCCAGGCGCATTGCACAGCGGCAGTCGGATGATCCCACCCGAAATCAAGACCATTGATTCTTGGCCAATATTGCGGAATAACAAATGGCGCAATCTTTATGCTCGACTCAGCAATCGGAAATATCTTACCGCTCCCAAGCGTTGGCACACCCATGGCACGGGCATCCCGCTCATGGGCCGGATAACTATTGGCAATCCTAACCTTATCGAATTCGCTATAATGAAGAGCGTCATCAATTGTCATGTTGATGTCTGCACGATCAGCCGACTGCTCTAACAAAAAGCGCGCAACGACATCAGACACCCCCAACAATGGCGTAAAGGTCAGATAGACGATCCCTTTGGTATTGTTGGTGCGGGTAATTCCCTCTATGTAAAGATCGAGCGGCGGCTCTTCATCAAACCAAACGACCTCGAGGGTTTCGGCCTGGAATTTTTCACGCCCTTGTTCATATGACTTAAAGGTTAGGGTCGATTGACCACCAGTCACATGCCTGACAATCACCGTATCAACTGCATTGGCAATCGTGCGCTTGCTGGTGGTATTTTTGATATCGGCCAACGGGATCATCCCCGTCCCGGGATCACTTGGCCGACCCAGCAGCATCCTTTGCACACCATCCCGCGTCAATTCCGCAGTAACCGAAGCCGCCCAAGCCGCTACCGGCTGTCGGAAACGCTTACCCGTCCACCAATCTGGATATCTGCCGGTCAGATGTGCCGCCATTTCAGCAGCACCAGCAAGCGTCTTCCCAGTTTGGTTACCCGCCCGAAACAAGCGCTCGCGGTATTGTGCGCCAAATGTGTGGAAGTCGAATTGTTTTTTGTAGGGGGCATAGTCCGCGAGTTTCCGCAGCGCCAGCTCCCGACCCAGATTGATATTGAGCGCACGCAACGCCAGCACATCCGGATCGGTCATTCGAGGGACTCTTCCAGTTTTGCCTTGAGACGTCGCAATACCTCAGAGGATTCCGCAGAAAGACCGGTGCTCGGCACGACCGGTGCGTCCAGACTAAAGGCCTGGCGCTCAAGCGCAATCAGGGTCTTTAAGGTTCTTGATAATTTGTTCACGCCATCAATACGCGCCGCTGGGGAATCCAGCGCTGCACACGCCAATTCCTGCGCCAATTCATCCGCTAAAACACGCAGACGCAGGATATCCTGGCGATGACGCAATACGACATTCGCCTGGGAATCCGCATTGACCGAGAAAGTCTCCTGCGGCATGGCATAATGATTCGCAGACGGATGGTGGATTACAGTATCGGCTGGTACACTCTTTGCCGATTGGTGACAATGCCACCCTTTCTGCTCGGCACGAGTACGGATTGCCGCGATTTCGCACCGAAAGGTATTGGCAATCGTCTCGGGGGATACACCGGCACGATAATCGCGCTCGACGCCTGCCCAATCAATCGCTCCTGCGCGCGCCCAATCATGCTTTTCTGCATGACGCGAGATTGTGCTCGCAGCACACCCATAGTGACGCGCCATCTCGCGTATTGACGCAGCACCTTGCCGATATTCGTGCTCAATCCCTTCCCAATCGATTTGGTGATTCATGGCCACCCACCACAAGATTGGACAAAAAAAAGCCCCACGTACCCTGGGGCACAGGTGGGGCCAACGGAAAACGCTTGTCTTGCGAAAATTTCCAACGATAGCGATAATTTACAAAAGTGTTTGACGGCTGTCAACAGCCCTTTACAAGAACTTTCGGTGCGTAAGCGCGAAGGGAATCAACAGGTTAGCTCTATTTGCTGGAATAACCGACGGCGCGGGCGCAAAAAATATTTTTCATCCGCCGCCACACCCACACTGATCCACCTTGCCATTGGTGCTGATTGCGCTCTACCTCACCGAAAACCTCGTCAGACCACACGATTGCGCCGCATTAGATCGGCTTAAGCATTGATTCCTGAAAGGTTTTGGTAACTGGCGTCTAGGAAAGGTTCCGCGACAACCTCAATTCGAATCGTTGCACTTAATTGCCAATATATCCACCTCGGTCGCTGTAATCCTGTACAGGATCGCGATAGTTGGGAGCCCGTAATGACTATTGTCACTGGGTGTTTTTATCATCCAAATGCCACGCTCCTCGTCTATTGCCGTAGCATCTTTTGTAGGGCCTCTGCTTAACCTCCATTTCCACCCCTCCCACAGTTCTTCTACCCTAGGACAACGGGCTATGCAATCATCGATTACTGACTCTACCGATTGCTCTTCCCTTATCGTCCTTGCTTTCGTCATGCGGCCTCCCGCACACCCTGGAGGATTTGATTTGCCCACTCGATATCATCCTCATCTATCTCTCCAACATTTGCAGCAAACACTGTACTATATGGTATTTCTTCACCCATCGTAGCCAATTGCCATATCACTCCATGAGTCTCTTCACTAATCGACGTAGCCGTATGATTCAGACATACATGCTCGAACGCCTCATCAATAAGCGAGATTTCCTCACCGGAGAACACCGTTTTATCACAATCAACTACTGCAATATATTCATTTTTCATCCGACCAAAGTGATCCACCTTACCGCGCATCACCTTCTTCTCTTGAATGAGTTCTGCAATGACTGAAGGTATATGTCGCGGCACCGGGCCGAACTGCCTCTTAACGTACGTTTCTCCCGTAATCGAACTGCCATGCACTTTATAGTGAATCATGTCCGAATAATACAGAACTTTATTCAGCTTAATTGAGCCGAGCACGGACGGGTCTACGGCCTTATCGCAGACATAATGAACTAACTGTTTGAATTTAAGCCTATTGAAACTCATTCCTCTGCCTCCAACGGTACTTTCTCAGCTAAGCTTACTAATCTTCGTGTTTGTACGCAATAGTCCAGCCCCCCTAGCAGCCTGTCGGACTTGTTTTGCAACCCCTTGATTTGTTGTGCTTTTGCTAACAC
>CAIRSR010000154.1 GCA_903881315.1 uncultured Thiotrichales bacterium
CGCCAACGGTGGGAGCAGCGAGTACGCCGCCCAAAGCGCCTACGGGTGAAGCGGTCAAACCAGTAGCGCCAACGGTGGGGGCAGCGAGTACGTCGCCCAAAGCGCCTACGGGTGAGGCGGTCAAACCAGTAGCGCCAACGGCGGAAAGCGAGACTACTGAAACATCGGTGAGCAGAAAGGTCAAGGCCACCCCTATGCCCACCGGAGCTTTGGTCACGCAGCCTAATAAGGCACCGCTCTCGGAAAGTACCGCAGCGGGAAACAAGGTCGTACCGACAAAGACACGGGGCGACGAGCCAACCACCCACGCTCAGATCGCACCAGAAAACGATAACGAAGAGGAGATGCTTGCCGCTGCGGCCTTGTCCCGCCCCTCGGTGCGCAGTCTGGCGCGGGTTGAGCGGGCGGCGGTTTCTGACCCAACGGTGTGGCCACGTTTGGCCGCTATGCTCTTGGGGCGCAATAGCCCAGGGGACGCCAGTCGGGCCGCGCGGTTGTTGGATGAATTTGGGCGGCAACGATCAGCCGATGCGCGAGGCTGTATCCGGGTGCTCTTGGTTCTTGCCCGCGAGCGTGAGACACACGCCTTGTCACACCGCCGGGGACGGGCGCGGATGATGGCGTCTGGTGCCACAACGGGTGCGAGCGGCACAGATAACGCTTTGGATAGTCTACAAAGGGAACTGGAAGATCTGCGCGAGGAGCGCGACGCCGCCCATCACGAGGCGATGGAATTACGCCGCAAGCTCAAAGACCTAGCCTCCATTGAGAAGAGCATGGATGAGCGAAAAACCCACTGACGTCCCGCCCCCCACCGCCCATTCGCGGGTGCTGGTGGTGGACGATGACCCCGACCTGTTGCGCCTGTTGACCATTCGCCTGAAGGCAGCGGGCTATGAGGTAGCAGCAGCCGGGGGTGGCGAACAGGCACTGGGTATACTCTCAACCTTCCGCCCCCATGTGCTGCTCACCGATCTCCGGATGGACGGGATGGATGGGATGGCCTTGTTCGACTCGGTAAGTCGGCGTCATCCGACCCTGCCGGTCATCATCCTCACCGCACACGGCACCATCCCCGAGGCGGTAGACGCCACCCGCCGCGGTATCTTTGGCTTTCTGACCAAGCCCTTCGACGCCCGTTTGCTGCTTGAGCAGATCGAGGCTGCCGTGCGGCTGCGTACCCCCGATCCACAGACTACCGCCCTGGTCTGGCACCCCGAGATTATTACCCGGAGTAGCGCCATGGAGGAGGTGCTGTCCCAGGCGCGGCGGGTGGCCGAGGGCGACGCCAGCGTCTACATCCATGGTGACAGCGGGACGGGTAAGGAGTTATTGGCGCGCGCCATTCATCAGGTGGGGCGACGCGCCAACGGCCCATTTCTCGCGCTAAACTGTGCAGCGATCCCCGAAAACCTGCTGGAATCTGAGCTGTTTGGGCACGTCAAGGGGGCCTTTACTGGTGCTGTCAGTGGCCACAAGGGTATGTTTGTCGCAGCCAACGGCGGCACGCTGTTCCTTGATGAGATCGGCGATATGCCGCTTTCTTTTCAGGCTAAACTGTTGCGGGTGTTGCAGGAACGCCAGGTACGTCCGGTTGGTTCTACCCAGAGTGTACCGTTTGATGTGCGCATCATCTGCGCAAGCCATCGTGACCTCGAGATCGAAACGCGCCATGACCGTTTCCGCGAGGATCTCTATTACCGCTTGTGTGTCGTGACCCTCCATCTGCCGCCCTTATCGAAACGGCCAGAGGACATCCTGCTGCTGGCCGATCACTTTCTCGATACCCTCTCTAAGCGCTATGGCAACGAGAACCTGCTGTTTGCACCAGAGGCGTTGGAGTTGTTGGTGCAGGCCCCGTGGCCCGGCAATGTACGACAGCTCTACAATGTGGTCGAACAGGTAGTGGCGCTCTCGACTGGGCCGGTCATCCCGCCCTTGCTGGTCGGGCGTGCCTTACGTGGTGAACCGCAGGATATCCCGTCGCTTGAGGATGCAAGAACCGATTTCGAGCGCGATTACCTGGTGCGCTTGCTGCGACTCACCCGTGGCAATGTGGCCAATGCGGCGCGACTCGCCAAGCGGAATCGTACCGAATTTTATCGTCTGCTGCACCGCCACCACCTAGATCCCGTACAATTCAAGGATGAGAATGACTAGCCCCACGAGTCCGCCCGTGTGGTAGAGAACGTCGGTGTTGATCCTGGTTTGACTCGGTGTTGCGTCTCGGGGCATCGTGGTGTGGTGGTTCTGCGGGGGCTTTGGGCTGTGGCGCTCTGCCGTCCGATGAGGATGGGTTTTGTAGGGCTACTCGGGTTTTTTGTTATTCAGACAATCGCTATTTCTGGAGCATAGACCACCGATGTCGATTGGGATCCAGCTATTGATCCTCCTTGCGTTGATCCTGCTGAATGGCTTCTTTGCCATGTCCGAGCTTGCCTTGATGTTGTCACACAAGGTTCGACTGGGCACCATGGCCGAGAACGGCCATCGCGGTGCGCGCTTGGCCTTGGTTTTGGCCGCACAGCCCGCCCGTTTTCTCTCGACAGTGCAGGCTGGGATCACCTTGGTTGGGATCTGTACCGGGGCCATTTCGGGCGCGGCACTCTCTGATCATGTGGGGCGCTGGCTGCTCACGGTAGCGCCGACACTTGGGCCGATGGCCGCACCCTTAGCGTTCGTTGCGGTGATTACTACCGTTGGCTATCTGTCCCTTGTGTTTGAGCTTGCGCCAAAGCAGCTTGCGGTTGCCAAGCCTGAGGCCATCGCGGTGGTCGTGGCCTGGCCGATGTGGATGGTGGCAGCGATTGTTGCGCCGATGGTGTGGCTGCTCGAAAAATCCATCTATCTCGCCCTTCGACTGATTGGTCACCACCATAAAGCCCCACAAACGGTGACCGAAGAAGAGGTGCGGGCCTTTATCGCCGAGGGGGTGCGAGCGGGGGCGTTAAAACCCGCCGAGGGCGACATGATGACCGGCGTGATGCGTCTTGCCGATTGGCGGGTGCGGGCGCTCATGACGCCTCGGCCCGACATTGAATGGCTGGATATTGAGGATGACGCGGCGAGCCTGTTGCTCCAGTTACGCGAAAGCCGTTATTCGCGTCTTCCGGTCGCCAAGGGAGATCTAGACTACCTGTTGGGCATTGTCCAGGCCAAGGATCTGCTCGATCAGTGCCTTGAGGGTCGACCCCTCGATATTCGTGCGGCACTGCGCGAGGCGGTGGTTATTCACGGCAATAATCCGGCATTAGGGGTGTTGGACGTATTGCGCAGTTCGCCATTACACTTGGCCATTGTCGTGGACGAATACGGCAGCGTACAGGGCATCATTACCGCGACCGATATCCTCCAGACCATCGTTGGGGGTTTAGCAAGACCAGACGCCGATCCCAACCCGCAGGTGCTCAAGCGCAAGGATGGAAGTTGGTTGGTTGATGGCGATCTGGCCTTTGATATGGCGCGAGATATCATCGGCCTGAAGGGGGTTCCCGCTAGCGAGGGGGAATATACCACGATAGCGGGTTGCGCCCTTGCCTATCTTGGTAAAATCCCAGATGTAGGGGATCGCTTCGATTGCGGCAATTATTCCTTTGAGGTGGCGGCAATGGATGGCCGACGCATTGATAAATTGGCTGCTTCCCAGAGAGTAGAGGACACAGAAGAACCCCTCGCTGGTGAATTCGGTTCATGACTGCGGCCACAGATAAAACATTCTTCAGTTGTCGTTAGTGCAATCGGTGAAACAATCCCTTTTACAACCCAGAACCATCTACGAGAAGCCTATGCCACAGTATGATTCGATAACCGCCGAGGAAGAACACCGCTTCCGCGCCAATAATATCATCTATGATCATGTATTCTGGGGTGCATGGGCGGGCATTGTCCCGGTGCCATTGATTGATCTTCTATTCATGACCTCGCTGCAACTCAAAATGATGCGCGAGATCTGCGTAGAGTACGGCGTCAAGTTTGATCTCCGCCAGGCGCGTGCGTTTCTCTTTGCCCTAACGGGAGGAGGCGCAAGCGCACTTGCCACCATTGGACTGAGCGCGGGCAAGGCTACTCCGGCTGGTGTTGGGGTAGGGGTGAGCCTTGCGGTATTGGCCGGTGCCTCAACCTATGCGGTGGGTCGAGTGTTTTTAAGCCAATTAGAAAAGGCGCGCGAAATGTCGGCGCTGGATGCCAATAGCGCCAAAGAAGAATACCAAGAACTCTTAAAAGAAGGTCAAGAGATTGTGCGGGATGCAGCAAAACGCATTACCCAGTGAAGAGACTACGCACAAGGTACGCTTGCCCCCCTTTTTTGACCGCTCAGCCACCCTATAAAGGGCGCAGAGGTTTTAGTAGGCGCGCACCCCTTTTTGTCGCTTGACAGATAAGTCGCATCCGTGGTAGAAGGGGTGCAAGCTAGTTGTTGCAGCTCGCTACAACTGCTTGTGTTGCACTGCCATCTGCCGTTGTCCATTTGCGTCGAACGAGACGCGAGTGTTTTGCGGGTGCTTTGCTGAGGCCCACAAGCTCTTTTCTCCCTACTCCCTTTGCTCTAGGTGTCAGTTTTCGGTGTACCACAGGCTCTTGCTGACACCTTGACTACGGTTCTGTCCTTACCGATGTACCCGCCGTCTCCGAATGCGGCGTCTTCGCAACACTTCCCGACCATACGAATTCTGCGTGGGCAGATTCCGTAGCCCTTTCCGGTGCATTTTTATTCGTCCTGTAGACGGCGATAAGCAATCTGCAGGGTTCCCACGCGCCCCGTAAATTCCACAAACTGATTTTCGATCACACGGGCTTGGCCAAACGGTAACGATCGGCCTAGGCCGTTCGAGAGCACTCGTGTTTCACTCAAGCCCAAGAATGTCGGTTAGTTCCGGTGAAGGAATCGGCAAGCACTGACACGGCAGTCTCATTGTCATTCACTACCGTTCTATTCGAGGTTGGTCATGTCCGAAAATACTTGTCATTTCACCACATTCCGTACTAATACGGATACCGCGCTCCTAACGACGGGGGCGCTGCAACGCGCCATCTTTAATAGCGCCAATTTTTCTAGTATTGCAACCGATGCGAAGGGGGTGATCCAGATATTCAATGTCGGTGCCGAGCATATGCTGGGTTATACGGCTGCCGAAGTAATCAATAAGATAACCCCAGCGGATATCTCTGACCCACAAGAAGTCATCGCACGCGCTCGTGCGCTAAGCGTCGAGCTTGCTACCCCAATTCTCCCCGGCTTCGAGGCGCTGGTGTTTAAGGCATCACGCAGTATTGAGGATATCTATGAGCTGACCTATATCCGCAAGGATGGCAGTCGTTTCCCTGCGGTTGTTTCGGTCACAGCACTTCGTGATGCCCACGATACCATTATTGGTTATCTCCTGATTGGCACTGATAATACTGCCCGCAAACAGGCGGAAGAAGAACTATTGAAGTCGGGGGCGCTGCAACGCGCCATCTTTAATAGTGCCAATTTTTCTAGTATTGCAACCGATGCGAAAGGGGTGATCCAGATATTCAATGTCGGTGCCGAGCATATGCTGGGTTATACGGCTGCCGAAGTAATCAATAAGATAACCCCAGCG
>CAIRSR010000155.1 GCA_903881315.1 uncultured Thiotrichales bacterium
AATAAAACAAATCCCCGCAGTTGCCTTAGGTGTTATAGAAAATGGCTTCTCTTGGGAACAGATTCTAATGCTCCAGAAAAACATCTAATGCACCAGGAAGAATCAACAAGTTACAAACCGAATCAAACTAGACCAGTGCCCCGATCATCACCGCTAACCAAAAGGAGTTGCAAGAGGTTCTTACGCGAAGCAGCCAGAAATAACCAGGACAGCGGAAAGAGGCAGCAAATAGCGCACGGTAACAGATCATCTGTTGACAATACAGAATGGGAATTAGACTCGGCATGAATTTTACCAGCCTCCCTGGGTTGCCTTTGTTACGCAACTTCTACATCGATAATTTCAAGTCTTTGGTAGATTTCTCACTGCCGGAAGACCTCGGGCAGTTGACCTGCCTTATTGGCCTCAATGGGTCGGGAAAGTCTACGTTGTTGCAAGCCTTCGATTTTCTCGGTCATCTCGCCATCGGTAGGATAGATGAGTGGCTACGTCGGCGCGAATGGCAGAATTCTGACCTGACGAGCCGCTTTCTCAAGAAACAGGTAATCCACTTTCGGCTTGGTTTCGAGTTTCCCCAATCTGGAACCGTGGAATGGACGGGGGATTTCAATGTCACCCAGTTACGCTGCACCAGGGAAACCATCCGCGTTGGGGATAAGAAGGATAAGGTTGTCCTAGGGCTTCTCCGAAACGAATCATTCGCTACTAATGCTAGAGGGGAGTCTGTCGAGATCCCATTCTCTAGCCTTACCTTCCATGGATCAGTATTGTCGTTGCTCAACACCAAAGGGACTCATCCAGCTATCTGTGATCTGAAGGAATTTGCCAGTCATTTGCGGTCTCTTGATATGCTGTCACCACATTTGATGCACAAGCGCGCCAAGGATGCGGATGACGTGGGCTATGGCGGCGAGCGCTTGTCCGCGTATCTCCATGGTCTACCCAAAGAAGAAAAGGTGCGATTGCTCACGACCTTGCAGGGTTTCTATGGACAGGTTCAGGATTGGCACACAACTACGCTACAGGCCGGATGGAAGGATCTGCGGCTGCGCGAAGCATACCCGGATGCCTACGGTTCGTCATTAGTCACTATGGCACATCAATTGAACGATGGTATGTTGCGCGTACTGGCCATCCTTGCCCAAACGGGGAGCGGCCAGCCGTTAAGCACTTCGGGGAAGGGGCAGCATTACCGTTGCTCGCTATTTGACGAGATCGAGAACGGCATCAACCCGGCGATCGTGGAGAAATTGATTAGTCATTTGTTAGCGGCCCCGCAACAGATCATCATTACCACGCACAGCCCCATGATCCTAAACTATCTGCCCGACGAGGTGGCCTGTCGTGCGGTCGTGTTGTGCTACCGTACCCGAGAAGGGAAGATACGTACTCGACGCTTCTTTGAACTAGATGAGCCAAAACGGAAATTACAACTCTTAGGGCCTGGTGAGGTTTTTGTAGATACTGATCTCGCCGAGGCGGCGGCGGAAGCAGAAAGACAGCAGGGCCTGCAACCGTGAAACTCATGCTTTCTGGTGAAGGCGCAACCGACATAGGGGATAAAGATACACCTGGCCCAATGGCCTACATTGTCGATCGCCTGATAGAAAAGCGCATTGATTACTCGTTGTTGGAGAATGAGACACTGGGCGCGGATTGCGTGATGTTCGTCGGAGAATCTGATCTAGCCCGACAAGGAAAGGTCGGCCCCATGCTGTTTCCTGGTCTGAAACAGGGCAAGGGCCAGAAGTTCTTCGCTCGCAGTGCCCAGATATTGGGCCAATTGGCAAAATCGGAGCAGGAAAGGACGCGAGCGCCCGTAATAGCCGTTTTTTTTCGTGATGCTGATGGCACGAGGACACGCGACGAGTGGTCGGAAAAATGCGAATCGATGGTGCTTGGGTTCAAACTTGCTGAATTCGGAACCGGAGTCCCCATGGTTCCACGCCCAAAGTCCGAGGCATGGTTGCTGTGCGCGTTGCTGGAACCACCATACGAGCAGTGCGAGAAACTTGAAGATGTCTCGGGGAACGATGCGAGCCCGAACTCCCCAAAGAAACAGTTAGAGGCGCTTCTTGGCGAATACCCGCCAGCGGAAAAACAAATCGAGTTCATCCGATCAGGCCGAATCGACCCTACTCGGATTGAGATGCCGAGTTTTTCTCGTTTCCGTGATTCGTTACAAGCCGCTTTGGATATTGCGCTCTCCCGAAAAACACAGATTCCGGCATCCGATTGCTGTTTTTAGGATGCAAGGGGTGGTCGCGCTATTAATCGTTTAGATACCCCCGTCGCGGCACCATGCCAAAGCGGGTAGCCCAGAATGCCCCCCAGCACGCCAGGCACTGCCCCAACTACCATCGTCCATCACGCCCCCACAACCATCCCGCGCCCATAATAGGATATTATCGTGGGCAACGAGTGGGGCATGACGCAATCTCTGTCACCGCCTTGTCACTCAGTTTTGGTATTCTTGGCAAACGGCGGCGAGTCGCGACGCCGTAAGCCAGTTCCACCAGCCCCATAGAGAGTCTTATGGAGTCACCCGAAACTGATTATCCCCTGATCCGTCTGCGTGACGTGCGGCGGCGTTTTCATCTTGGTGAAACCCTGGTCGAGGCTGTCGCTGGTGTGTCCCTCGACATCCATAGCGGGGAGTTTCTCGCGGTCTGGGGGCCCTCTGGTAGCGGTAAGTCTACGCTCATGAACCTCATCGGCCTGATTGATGAACCAAGCGCGGGAAGGATCTGGTTTGATGACACCGAGGTCTGCTTGATGGATGACAACGCCCTCACCGATTTTCGCAGTCATCGCATTGGTTTTGTCTTCCAGAACTTCAACCTAGTGCCGGTGCTTTCTGCGCTCGAGAACGTGATGCTACCCTTACAGATCGGTGGCATGTCCGCGCACAAGGCAAGCAGCCAGGCCGCGCAGATCCTAACCGAGGTCGGCCTCGAACGGTTTATGGGCTCACGTCCCGATCGGCTCTCGGGCGGTCAGCGCCAGCGGGTTGCGATTGCGCGTGCGCTTGCTATCCACCCACGCCTGGTGGTGGCCGACGAACCCACCGCCAACCTCGACTCCGAGAACAGCCACATGGTGGTGAATATGATGCGCCAGATGAATCGCAGTCATGGTGTCACCTTTGTCTTCACCACCCACGACCCGCGCCTGTTGGAACATGTCGATCGCCGCATCTTGCTGCGCGATGGCCGGATTGAACAGGATGAGGTGACGCAATGCAATACCTGACGCTCTCCTATCGCGGCTTGCTGCGCAACCGCCGCCGCAGTTTGGCCAACCTACTCGCCATTGCCCTTGGTTTTGCCGCTATTGCCCTGTTTGCTGGCTATACCCACAACATCTATCGGGGGTTATCGAATCACGCCATCTATGGGGAATTGCTCGGCCATCTCACCCTCTCAAAGCGCGGCATGAACCGTGAAGGCAAGCTCCACCCCGAGCGCTATCTGCTGACCAGCGAAGAGGTGATGCGCATCACCGCGTTGACCAAGGCCGACCCCCATGTCACCCTGATAACGCCACGCCTCGCCCTCTCGGGGATCATCTCCAATGGACGCGCCAGCACCATCTTTGTTGCCGAAGGACTTGACCCCGCCGCCGCGAAACAGCTCCAGGCGGGCCTCATGACCTGGGATGTGGATGACGGTGGCACCAAACACACCATGCTCGGCACCCAAGCCCTCGACGCAACCAAACCGGATACGATTACCTTGGCGCAAGGGCTTGGCGAGCTGCTCCGCCTAAAGCCCGGGACGCGGGCGAGCCTACTGTCGAATACCTTATCCGGTCAAGCCAACGCTGTGGATGTGGTGATGGGCGGGCTATTTAACAGTGGTAACGCTGATACCGACGATCTCTATGCCTTTATGCCGCTTGAACTCGCACGGTCTCTGTATGACGCCCCTGGCCGCGCCGACCGTTTGACCATCCTACTCGATGATATGCGGCAAACCGAACCAACGCGCAAGCATCTCCTGAAAGCGCTAAAAAAGGCAGGCTTTGATGTCGAGATCCGTACCTGGAACGAGCTGTCCGCCTTTTACACGCAGGTGCGCGGCATGTTTAACATGATCTTTGGCTTTATCTTCAGTATCGTCTTAACCGTTGTCATCATGGGCATCGCCAATTCGATGAGCATGACCGTGGTGGAGCGCACCCGCGAGATCGGCACCCTGCGGGCGATTGGGCTGCGTCGGAGCGGGGTCGTTCGCCTGTTCGTTGGCGAAGCCGCCCTGCTAACCCTACTCGGCTGTATTACCGGCTTCTTGCTCACGCTGGCCGTCAAATATGCCATCGACGCTGCCAATATCTCTTACGTGCCGCCCAACCAGAGCGGGCCGGTGCCCTTGCTGGTCGATCTTGATGTCATGAGTATGGTCTTGACCGCGCTCGCAATGGCGGGGGTTGGGGCGCTTGCCGCCTGGTTGCCCGCTCGGCGTGCCGCTCGACAGCCGATTATTGATTCCCTTGGCCATGTTTAGTCTTTTCACCACGACAAGATGCCTACGATGAAACCTGCCTCGATAAAGTACGCGCTGTTGCTGCTCCTGTGCGCAAACCTGGCCGTCGCTGATTCGGCACCGCCTGTGCCCGACGCACAAACGATCTTGCAGCACTCCGATCATGCGCGTGGTGGGGGAATGCCGGGTATCGTCTGGGAGATTCGCCTAGTATCCCGTGACGGCTCTGAATATTCAGAGGAGCAACGCCTAGAGGTGCGGGCAGTGGACGAGGCAAGTGTTGCCGAAACCATCGAACCGGCACGATTCCGTGGCATGAAGCTCCTCCAGGTGGGGCGCAATATGTGGCTCACCAAACCCGGTCTCTCGAAGCCAATCCCGATCTCCCCGCGCCAGCGCATGTCGGGCGAGGCGGCGAACGGCGATATTGCCGCCACCAACTATGCTGCCGACTATGCGGCCACCCAAACAGGTGAGGAGACCCTGGAGGGTGAGGCCTGCTATGTATTAGATCTCAAGGCCCGTCACAACCGCACCACCTATGATCAGATACGGCTCTGGGTCGCCAAGGGACGCGAGGTATCGCTCAAGGCCGAGTTTTATTCCCTCTCGGGCAAGCCTCTCAAGTCCGCTCGTTTTGAGTATAACCAAGAGATCCTTTACGAGGGCAAGCACATCCCCTTCGTAAGCCGCATGGTGATCCGCGATGCCCTGACGGATTCCGATACCGACATGCACTACGGTGCGGTGGTGGTTCGCGCCATTGCACCGGCTGAATTTGAACTGGGTCAGATGCAGTGAGGCGACTGAGCCCGCGCCTGAAACGAAAAACACTGTTACTGGTTCTGCTCTTCTGCTGCGGGTTAGCGGTAGCGGCGGAAGAGTCACGGAAAGAGGCCTGGAAGGGCAGCGCGGACGCAATGCTCTACGCCTACCCGGAATTCCTTTCGCTTACCAAGGGCAGTGTGCTGAATCCGGGCAACCGCTTCGCAGCCCTGAGCAATTCCTCGCTGACCGGTGAGGTACGCCTGAATCTGCGCCTCGAAGACCCGCGTTTTCGTCTGAGCCTGCGGCCCATCCTCTCGGCCCCAGAGGACGCCGCTCGACTGTCTCACCCACGCGGCTATCTCAGCCAATGGCAGGCCCGTGCGGTTCTCCCCGAGAACCTCGCGCTTTCGGTTGGGCGCGAGGTCATGAACTGGGGGCCAGCGCAGTTTCGCTCACCATCAAGCCCTTTCTATTTCGATAATGGTCGCGCTAACCCGCTGCGCGAACTCTCTGGGGTCGATGCCGCAAAAATGGTCTGGACGCCAGACCGCAGCCACGCGCTCAGCCTTGCCTATGTACAAGACAGTGGTCACAACGCGCTACCGAGGTTGATGCCCGACCCCTGGCGCAACACCTGGCTGCTGCACGGCGACGTGCGGGGGGATGACTGGACGGGCGGCCTGGTACTCGCAAAACCAGCGGAGCGCTCGCTATTCGTTGGCACCCACCTACAACAAACCATGAGCGACGCCTGGCTGCTGTATGGCGAACTTGCCTCTAGCACACGACCCAATGTGCTACTGTCGCCAACCAACCTTGCCGAACCCTTTACCCTGCGTGCGGAATCGCCACGGGCCTCGGTGGGTCTCATCGGTGCCACCGTAACCTTCGAGAATGGCCAGAGCCTGAGCGCAGAGGTTCTGCATGATGGCCACGGCTATAGTAAGGCGGAGAGTAGCGCCTATTTCGCGCGTGCTGCGACCGCTATCCCCGCCGCCGCACTGGCGTTATTGGACGCGCCACCGTTGTTAAATAAAGATTATCTGCACCTCGTCTGGCAAAATAATCTGTTGGATGGCGATGACTACTGGCGCTTGATGCTAAGCCGCAACCTAGCCGACGATAGTGCCTCACTCGCCGCTTATTTTGAACAGCCCCTCGATAGCCGACTGACCTTCTTTCTGATGGGGGTGGTCAATAGCGGTGGGGTAAAACGAGAATTCTCTAGTATCATCGAGAACAGTATTACCCTTGGCCTGCGACTGGCGCTACCCTGAAGAAACGCGCCCCCCCCAGATAAACAGGTCTGGTAGAGCGGGAGTCACATAAAACGATGGCAGGTAAAAAGTAAAAACCCCTCCCCCATTCCCCTCCCGTGGAGGGGTGCCCCGAAGGGGCGGGG
>CAIRSR010000156.1 GCA_903881315.1 uncultured Thiotrichales bacterium
CTCCCGCTCCACCTCCTCACCCACATGTCCGGTTAGCAAGGTTTGCGTATCACCCGCAAAAAGATCAAGCGAACCAAAGGGCCGCGCCTCCTTCACACTAAAAGTGCCCGACGAAAACGCAACCAGCGTCAACGGCACACCCAAATACGACGGCGGCACCTCCAACTCATCAATCTGAATCACCTCCCCACCCCAGGCATAGTGCCCAAGCCGCTGAAATCCAAAGGGAACCGGCGCAAGCGCAGTCGCATACGCAGCCAGCCACGGGCCAATCAACGGAAAATAACGTGGCGACCGCTGAATGGTAAGGCGCTGCTCATCAACCACCCGCCCCAAGGTCTCCTTTGATCGCAGGTCATCCTGCCCGTGTGGCACCATCTCTTGGGTAAGCACATGATGCGTAACCAGAAAATCAGACCACGCGGTGAGTAGGCCGCCACTCTCGAGGGGGGTGGCGTGGGTTCTGACGGAGCGTGTAAAGTCGTCAGGGAGGATGGTGAGGAAAAAACTCAGTGACGCAACAAACACAAACGCGAGCTTCGGCAATATCACCAGCAACTCCCAAACAACGGAACGGCGTTTTTCACGGCTATTGGTGTCGTTTTTCGGCATAGGTCTCATCCCATTGATTCGCACCTATTCTATACCAAACGACACCCGCTGTGGTGGAATCCTGCCCCCCCACATTCCTCATGGAATGGCAAATAAACCCCCCTAGAGAACAAGCGACATTTAATCTAAACCCACCACACTATTCATTCTATTTATCCTAAGTCCATCATCAAATTCATGCCATTTGCTAACAAGCAAGAGGCCATCTGGGTGATAAGGGTCATTATCTCCACCGGATGAGCTTGATAAGCATTACTGTTGCGAATACCATAGGGATAGCCGTATAAGATTGCAAATCCATTTCTCTCAGAGAGAATAATCATGAACCTAAAGATTGGCGTGCGGCTACTGGGGGGTTTTGGCCTACTTTTGCTCTTGCTCGGCGGGATTGCTTGGCTTGGGGGGCATAGCCTTGATGTTGTTCAGGACGGAGTGGATCGGGTTGTTAAAGACCTTTCCCCGAAAACGGCGCTGGCCAATAAGATTGGTAATCAGATTGATGACACCAGCCGCTTCTCCCGCGACATCCTGATCCTGAAAGAGGCCGAGCAGATAAAGCAAGGCATAACCGCTATTCTCGATACCCGCGAAGAAACGAGTCACACGCTCGATAGTTTAGATAAGCTGGCGCGAGCGGAAGAGGAGCGGACGATTCTTCGCAAGATGCGTGCGGATCGCAATGCCTATATCGCGGTGCAGGATCAATTCCTCGCCATGGTACAGAATCACCAAGCAGACGTAGCGGCCAAGGCCCACGAAGGGGTAGCTACCGCACAAAAGAATCATGACCAAAATGACGCAGCGGCCAAGACCCACGAAGCGGTGGCTACCGCGCAAAAGAATCATGACCAGAATGACGCAACCGCTAAACCCCACGAAGCGGTGGCTACCACGCAAAAGAATCATGACCAGAATGACGCAACCGCTAAACCCCACGAAGGGGTAGCTACCGCACAAAAGAATCATGACCAAGAGGATGCGGCGGCCCATTTATTGTATGAAGGGGTGACGGCTGCGCAGAAGGAGTATGAGAGCGATGGGGATGCGTTGATTGGATATGAGCAGAAGCAAATGGAGTTAACGGGAGAATCGGCAGTTGCACATGAGAGGAGTGGGATTCTGCTACTTGCTATTGGTAGCGGGATATCGCTTGTGTTTGCGCTTGGGATTGCCTATTGGATCTTGCTGAGTGTTACTCGGCCTCTAAAGAGCGCGGTTGTTTTGGTGCAGCGGATTGGTCGTGGCGATATTCCCAAACCTGTAGAAGAGCAGTGGCCTGGGGAGTTTGATGAGATTCGCGCCAATCTGAATGCGACGGGCCACACCATTCATGCCTTGCTTGGTGAGACCGACGAGATTATCCAGGCCGCCGCCGCCGGTAAACTGGATAAACGCGCTGATGCCCAGCATTTTCAGGGCGACTGGAAGAAACTGGTTACGGGCCTGAATCAGGTGTTAGAGAGCATTATTAGTCCGCTGAATGAGGCAGCGCGGGTGCTGATTGAGATGGAGAAAGGCAATCTGACCAAGAAGGTGAGTGGGGAATATCATGGACAGCTTAAGGATTTTAAGGATACGCTGAATAACACCATGACGAGATTATCTGCTGTAATGAAAGAGGTTCGTGAGACGGCAGTGGCCCTTGCGAGCACCTCGGTGGAGGTGAATAGCGCGTCGCAATCGTTATCGCAATCATCGAGTGAGCAGGCGGCGAGTGTTGAGGAGACAACGGCAACGATTGAGCAGATGTCGGCCTCGATTGATCATAACAGTGAGGATGCCAAGATTACCAACGGTATTGCGGCGGGTGCGGCAGCGGATGCGGTGGCGGGTGGCAAGGCGGTTCAGGAAACGGTGGTGGCGATGAGATTGATTGCCAATAAGATTGGGATTGTGGATGATATTGCGTATCAGACCAATCTTTTGGCGTTGAATGCGGCGATTGAGGCGGCGCGGGCGGGTGAACAGGGGAAAGGGTTTGCGGTGGTAGCGGCGGAGGTTCGTAAATTGGCGGAGCGTAGTCAGGTTGCGGCCCAGGAGATTGGAGAGATTGCGACGAATAGTGTCAGCCTCGCGGAACAAGCCGGGGTGCTGATCGATAAGATTGTACCGAGCATTCAGAAAACGGCGGGGATGGTCGCGGATATTGCGGCGGCTTCCAACGAACAGTCGGCGGGGGTTGGACAGATCAATACGGCGATGAACCAGTTGAGCCAATTAACGCAACACGGTGCGAGTTCTGCGGAGGAATTGGCGGCTACGGCGGAGGAGATGAATGCGCAGTCGGAGCGATTGCAGGAGATGATTGGGTTTTTCACGATTGAGGGGAGGATTGTGGGGAAGAAGAGACGGGGGTGATGGCGGCGGTTCTGGTGTAATCCTTGGCCTTGGGATCCGTTGACTTGATATTTAAATCCCTTCCGCCTTCCAGGGGAAGGGGCTGCTGCGTGGGGTTGATCTTTTTACTTTGATGCTTTGACTTGATGCTTTGATTTTTACTTTGTTGAATCCATTCTGTCTGCGACTAGCGCACAATATCTAGCAGCCACTTTCACCAGGGCCGCCCACCGGTTGGGTGCCGAATGGCGTCTATTCTTTGTCTAATCTATCTAAGTGGGACTTCGCCCATTCCACAACCTTCGACAACAGACCGTCTTTCTGGGTTCCCTTGGTCGGCGTAGTGATGATATTGTCGCCTTCAACGGCCACGTTTCCCCCTGAGATGCCCCCGTTGATCTGGGAACCCTGCACCTGATTACTTACTGCACCATCCCCCGTCTGGTTGTTGACGGTAGCGTTACCACGGATATTCATATTAATAATGGTCGCATCTTTTGGTCTTGACATATCTTTCTCTCTCTGTAGATCAAGACGCACGCCATCCAACAATTCACTCACCGCATATTTGCGAGTAGCGCCCTCCGGCTTAAAGCGATACGCACCGCCATCCTCTTCCTCCAATCCGGTCAAATGGGTATAACTCACATCCACCGCTGGCCTATCCGGCAGAGGAACCCGCGCCTCCGCACCGAGATCGCCATGTAGGCCATGCACCCGATCCAAATCACTTAAGATCACATGCAGCGCCGCTCGTTGAAAGGCTTGTGGCCCCTGTACGCCAATATCAACCACTCGCTTATCTTTATCACCGCTCACCAGCACCTGACAATTCGCCGCCGCAAACATCCCGCCCGATCGCCAACAGGTCTTGGCCTCGGTGAGTTTGGTGTGCGCCTCGACGATAAAGCGCGGGAGCAAACCCCTCGGCAGGAATTGGTAACGGTAGCGAAAACGCAAACAATTCCCGCCCCAGAAATTCTGATAATCAGGCCCCTCGACCGGCAGCCCCTCGGGCACCAGAAATTCGTCTTTACTGCCCGGCAAGGGAAAGCACAGCCCGAGATCATCCTCCTGCATCATGGTTAGGATATATTCATGGTGCCCGGGCGAATATTTGTCCCTATCAAGCCAATCACTAAGCTGTTTTCGACGAAAGATGCCCTTCTGCCGAATCAGCTCAACCTGCGTCAGGACAGAATAGATGGCACCGGTCAGCCAATTGGGGTCGAGCAGCACGGTATTGCGCTTGACCTCCAGATCGCCCGGGTTAAAGCCATAGGCCACCACCACCCCGAGGTCGTGCAAGAGGCGGAGCAGGCCGCGCCGTTCATCCGCGCCCGCGAGTTCGGTTTCACTCACCCGCTCGGTTTTGGGCACATCCCCGCAAAGCTTCTCATAATCCACCAGCGGCAGAATATTCTTGTTACGCGCCGCCGCTGCGATCTGCTCTTTCACCCACAGATAGCTCGGCGGGAAACGGTCGCGGATCTCCTTTAGGGCTGGGTGTTCCTTTAGCGTCACGACAATCCGCGCACGCAATTCGCTAATCTTCTTTCTGGAGTAGTCATTATTATCACAAGAGGTGCGCACAATCGCGACAATCTGCGGATGATCGCGTTGTAGTTTACTCTCCTCCAGCAACAGCTTTTGCTCGCCGTTGTCCGATTTATTGATGACGACAATCACCGGCGCGTCCTCGGCGCGATTCGCAATCGTCTTTAGCCATTCATAGATGAGTTTATCGTCCTCGCGCCTGTCCTCCAGCACCAACAGGTAAAGGCTGCGCTTGGTGAGAAAGTAGCGATGGGTGCCGTGGAAGATCTCCTGGCCGCCGAAATCCCAGATATTGACATTGATCTTGATCGACCCAGGCTGCCATTGGCTGACATTGATGCGCTCATGCAGCGCCGCCCCGGGGGTCTTTATCTCATTCGGGTCGCGTGGCGTACCGTCCTTTAGAAAGCGGATGAGCGAGGTCTTACCGACCGCCTCACTCCCCACCACCAGGAGCTTCGCCTCCTCAAGGGGGAGCAGGCGCTTTTCCTTCTCCGCCGCACGGTGGGTGCGCCAAGCCGCGAGCATGGCCTGCGCATCCCCAGAGTTGAGGGCCTCAAGCGGCAGGGGGAGATCTGTGGCGTCCGTGCCACCGAGATGTAGTCTTTGCAGGCGCTGCGCGTTCGGGTTCGCCAGCCAACCATCGAGCAGCGCGGTGATGCCCTCCGCACCAATCGGGTTCTTTCGCAGATCAAGCGTGGTGAGAGCGGCGAGTTTGGTGAGCGCTCGTGCGCCGACATCACCGATATTGTTGTTGTAAAGGTTAAGCGTGGTGAGCGCACTCAACTTCGCAAGCGCAAGTACCCCTTCATCACCGATTCCGCTGTAGGATAGGTTAAGCGTGGTGAGCGCACTCAACTTCGCAAGCGCTTGCGCCCCTTCAGCACCGATTTTGTTGTTGTAAAGGTTAAGCGTGGTGAGCGCACTCAACTTCGCAAGCGCTTGCGCACCTTTATCACCGATTCCGTTGCTGTCTAGGTTAAGCGTGGTGAGCGCACTCAACTTCGCAAGCGCTTGCGCCCCTTCAGCACCGATTCCGTTGCTGTCTAGGTTAAGCGTGGTGAGCGCACTCAACTTCGCAAGCGCAAGTACCCCTTCATCACCGATTCCGCTGTAGGATAGGTTAAGCGTGGTGAGCGCACTCAACTTCGCAAGCGCTTGCGCCCCTTCA
>CAIRSR010000157.1 GCA_903881315.1 uncultured Thiotrichales bacterium
AGCAGTGGTACAGCAAAAAACCCGACCTTTTCATTAAACAGCCATACAATCATCCGGAACCCGACAATTTACTCCTGACAGGCGTTTGGCGCTGCCCTGGTTTTGGATGCAGATTGCCTCTACAATGCAAAGCTTGACGATAGCGTAGCGCGTCTCTCTGCATGCACACCGAGCCACCGTGCCGCCGGTGTGTCGCGGGCCCCTTTTGTCGTTTGCCTCACTGAGGCCGTGCGAGCATGAACCCAGGCAATCCCGCACCAAACGCTGAGACCCGCCAGTACCGACTGGTTTGGCTCGGCCTCGGCCTTGCCATTGTCCTCGATACCCTGACCCAGTTGTGCTGGAAGGCGGCGGTCGCGCAAGTGCCCGAAACGACCGAGTTCTTGGCGGGGGTGGGAGCTCTCCTTGCGGTTCCGCTGTTGTACGTGACTTTTGCGCTGTTTCTCATCCAGTTCTTGAATTGGATGGTGGTGTTGGCCCACGCTGACCTCAGCTACGCGCAACCGATCACTGCACTGAGTTATGTGACGGTGAACGCGGCGTCGGCGGCCCTTTTCCATGAGCCGCTCTCCCTACTGCGCTTTGTGGGTCTTGCCACCATCTTGCTCGGTGTTTGGTTTATCAGCCGCACCAGCTACCGCACCACTGCCATACCACCACTGCCATTGGTGCAGCCATGAGCCCGCGCCTGGTGGGACTGTGCTATGTCACGCTGGCCATGCTTTTCGAGGCGCTTGGGCAGCTTAGCTTCAAGATTGGGGCCGATCGCGCCAATTCACAACAAGGTGCCGTCAACTTTCTCCACTACGTGTGGCGTCAGCGGGTCGTTGCCCTCGGCATTGCCTTTTTCGCGGTAGAGACGGTGCTCTGGACGATGGCGCTCAGGCTTTTGGATGTCAGTCTAGCCTTCCCGGCGGGAAGCGTGTCCTTTGTCTTTATCGTGGTCTTGTCGCGCCTCTGGCTACAAGAGCAGATTGACCCTGAGCGTTGGCTGGGCATTTGCCTCATCCTTGGCGGTGTGATTTTGGTTGGGCTGAGTTGATGGAGATCCGCTGGGTTGCAAGCGCGGATGAGATCCCCGCCGAACTGTGGGCGCACTGCTTCCCTGCCCCCCTAGAGGGTCGCTGGTGGTATCGAACGCTCGAGCACAGTGCGCTGGAGCGCCAATTCCGCTTTGCCTACGCCATCCTTGAGCGCGATGGCGAGGCGCTTGGTATCGCCCCCACCTTTCTCATGGATGTGCCGATCGATCTCGTCGCCCCCCCCACCATCGCGCACCTGCTGCGGCTTGCCGGAGGTGTGTTGCCGCGCCTACGTTATCAGCGCACCCTGTTTGTCGGCTCTCCGTGTAGCGATGAAGGCACAGTCGGATTGCTGCCTGGGGTCGCCCTCGCCGAGGTCGCCCCGTTTCTCCAAACGGCGCTCAAGCGGCGCGCCCGCGAGTTCCGTGCGCCGATGATCGTCTGGAAGGACTTTTCGCAAGCGGACGACACTACCCTCTCGTCGCTCCAGAGTACGCTTGCGCTGTTTCGGGTGGTGAGTTACCCAGGCACGCACCTCGCCCTGCCGGTTGGGGGGTTTGATGCCTATCTGCAGACACTGACCTCGCCGTGTCGTTATCGGCTGCGCAAAAAACTGCGTCGCAGTCGTGCCCTCGGTGAGCTTCAGACAACGGTGCTCCAAAACCCGAATGCGGCTGTCCGTGAAGAGATATTCGCACTCTTCTGGCAGACCTACCAGAAAGGGAAAACCAAGTTCGAGCAACTAACGCCACAGTTCTTTCAGCAGATTGCCGCCGAAGAGGTGGCTCATTTTGTTTTATTACGCCACAGTGAAACCAACCAGTTGGTGGCGTTCATGCTCTGCTTGCAGATTGGCTCGCGGGTGATCAATAAATTCATCGGCCTTGATTACCGCTTTGATGGCGAGTGGTATTTGTATTTTCGTCTCTGGGAGCAAGCGGTTGCTTGGGCGCTACGTCAGGGTGCCACCGAGTTTCAGAGCGGACAAACCGGCTATTGGGCCAAGCTCGACCTTGGGAATGAATTGGTTCCTTTATACAATCATTGTTACCACCAAAACCCGCTACTCCATCGCCTCTTTGCCTATGTCGCAAAGGGTATCTCGTGGGTAACACTCGATACCGATCTCGCCTGTCGCGCCAAAGGTGGCGAATAGCCTAAGCTGACTGCGCGAGGTGCCCCCCTCATCTTTTTCAGAGTAACGCAGATGATTGGATAAAACGCCCCTCCCCTTTTCGGGGAAGGGGGTTTCTCGAGAGATGATCACGAACGCGGTAGCAATCCCGGGTTTAACCTAACGTGGTGCGTAACGGATACCGACCATAACCGTACAACCCGGGGATTGGTACGGGGCCGCAGTCTCATAATGGGTATTCAACAGATTGTCCACCCGTCCTTCCAAGCTCCAACGGCGATCGAGTGCATAATTAACACCGATTCCCACCAGCGTATAACCAGAAAGCCGCGTGGTATTGGCGGTATCGTCATAACGACCACCCTGGTCTAATACCGTGAGCTGTGCTCGCATCGCCCCGAATTGTCGCGCAGCCCCGAGCTGAAGGGTATGACGGCTGCGGCGTGGCAGAATTGCGCCAGTGTCACGATTGCGCGGATCGAGGAGGGTAAAGGCACCGGATAAGTCCCAACCAGCAACCCGAGTATTTGCACTGATCTCAGCGCCATCAATCCGTGCACGTTCAAGATTAAACGGGATATATAGCGGCGCGTTGCTCGCGATCAGATTGCCGATGTCGGTACGAAAGGCGTGGATTTCCCATTTCCCCCAATCGGCAATCCCCTTTAGCCCCACATCAGCGGTGTGCGAGGTCTCTGGGTGGAGTTTCGGATTGCTAAATCCTGGATAATACAATTCGTCGAAGGTTGGCGCACGGAAGGCACTCCCCCAAGCGGCGATAAACCGTAAACGCGACGTGAGGCGCAGCCCGTAGTTGATATTTCCGGTGCTGTGTTCCCCAAAGGCATCATTGTCATCATGGCGCACCCCCACCACGACATCTTGCCGACCAAAGGTTGCCTGATCTTGCAGAAACACCCCAGTATTGCCCCGCGAGTTCAGCGTAAAATTGGTGTCCGAACCGACATGATCGTCCTCATGATCGACACCTAGCGTCAGCAGATTATCGGGTGAGAGCGTGAGATCATTTTGCCAGGCGCTGTATTCACGACGGGTATGAAAGTAATAGGGTGTCCCCACATCGGGCACATCATTGCGATCGTCGCGTGACTCGCCAAGGGTGAGTTTTGTCTTCCAGAAGGTGCGTGGAGAAAGCGTAAGATCAGCCCCAACGACCTGCTGGAGAAAGGTCTCGCTGGTTGGAGGGCTCGGCGTTGGCGTAAAGGTGGGCGGATTGTAGTTTGGATAATTGTCATATCCGCTTCTCCCCTCAGCACGGAGCAGATGAAGATTGACTTCGCCATGGTCAAATTGCTGACCAAGGTGTACCTGCAAAGACGAATTGCGATAGCCCCCGCCATAAGGGATGTGCGGCAGAGAAGCATCCATGGGGTCAATCCCCGCCGTGTACAATTGCCCAACCCCCAGACTGTAATGCGTACCGTTCTCGCCGCCTGTTACACCAGCATTCACCTGATACGTGGCGAGAGATCCAAAACGCACTGAAATCTCTGGCTTTGGTGGGCCTTCCCCACGCGGGGTAAATATCTGGACAATACCCCCTATCGCGGATGACCCATAAAGGCTCGAACCCGGGCCACGCACCACCTCAATCCGATCCACTGCCACCAGCGGCAGATATTCCCAAGACGGCGCACCTGTTGTGGTCGCGCTGACGGGAATACCATCCATCAATAATAAAACATGGTTTGAATTGGTGCCGCGCAGGCTCATTCCGGTAAGCTCACCCGGCCCACCGGAGCGAGAGAAATCAACACCACTGACATTTTGCAACAAATCCGGAACGGTGAAAGCGCCACTCTGAATAATATCCTTTTTATCCAGAACAGTGACTGATGAAAGGGTCTCATCCACGGTGCGAGCCGTGCGCGTGGCCGTCACGACCACAGTGGGTAATGCCTCGGTCGGGATTGCGCCTGACGCCACTGGATCGGCAAAGGTGGGTGGGATGGTAAAACCTAAAAAAAAGGCAATAGCAAACAACGGCTGCTTAGCCGTAGGAATATGACGGAACATGAGGTATCTCTCCACCGCGCACGCCCGCGCGGTAATAGGTTTTGGAGTAGTACCTGCGGGCCGGTCTCCGGGCTTGCAATGGACTCTCGGCTATCAAGAGTCAGGACGCACTGCCTTCCCGCGACCTGCGCAGTGGCTTGTGGGGTGCGTCTTGTGCATTGCTTACCGTTGCGGGGGCAGCGCCGGAATTGGCCACTTGCGTGGACTCACCGGACTTCCCGTTTCATTCCGTAATGCGTGCGTTAAGGGCCACACAGCCCTTATGAAAACGCAGCATATTGGGTTTGGTCGGATAGACCAAACCAGTTCTGGAACACCCGAGGCGACGCGCAGTGTAGAGGCACCTGGCGGGGATTGCAACAGGTCTTTCCTAAAAAACACGCTACTCAAAGACGACTAGCGACGGAAGCACCGGGATACCTGCCTGGTTTTTGGGTGGGGCAGACCTTGGAGAGGGGATCGCTACGGGCCTAAAAGCTTATGGATCAATGTTTTTTAGTTCTTCGTAGTAGAATCGATTACGTCCCATGTATTTTGCGAGATAGAGCTGACGATCCGCCTCTCTCAATAGATCGGACGGGGAACCTGGCATGGTTGGGATTGTGGTAACGACCCCCATGCTGACCGTAAGAAAGGGCGAGACCTCAGACTTTTGGTGAGGGATCGCAAGGCCGGCGATGGATTCTTTGATCTTTTCGGCAACGTGGATTGCGCCGCTTAACGGGGTTCCCGGCATAACGCAGCAAAACTCTTCGCCACCATAGCGGGCCACCAGATCGGTTACGCGCTCTAAGATCTTTTGGAGCGTCATCGCTACCTGCTGTAAACAAATATCACCAGCCAAATGCCCATAATAGTTGTTATAGTTCCCGAAGAAATCAACATCCAGCATAATGACCGAGAGGGCCGTTGATCCGCCACGAACACAGCGTTGCCACTCGCGGGCGAGGAATTTATCGAATCGACGGCGGTTTGCAACACCGGTCAGGAAATCGGTGGTAGCCAATGCGCGTAGTGTGTCGATCTTTTCTTTCAGTTCGAGGTGGGTTTTGATCCGCGTTCGCAGGGTGATCGGATTGACGGGTTTAATCACATAATCGACCCCGCCGACAAGAAAACCCTCGCTCTCATTCTGCGTATTCGACATGGAAGTGACAAAGATAACAGGAATATCCCGGGTTTCCTCTTCGGCTTTTAGTTTCGTGCAGACGGCATACCCTCCCAAGCCCGGCATCATGACATCGAGCAGAATCAGGTTCGGAAACTGAGACAGCGCCAGCTCTAAACCTGTTTCGCCATTGGATGCAACCAGCACCTGATAATCTGCGCTCAGTAATTCCCCAAAGACGAGAAGATTGTTCGGGTCATCATCTATCACCAGGATCGTGGGTTTTGGTTTGTTTTCACTCACGGTCTCGCACCTCTCGGTTCCTCAAGATCTCGTCGATCTGGGCCAGCCACGTCAAAGCGGCGCTAAAATCAAAGCGTTCAATGGCCTCTTTCATGCTGGCTATTTCTTGATCAATGCCAAGCTCCCACAGGCCTGGTAAAAGGGAACGAAATTGCCCAATGACGCCATAATTTCCATTAGACAAACCTTTCCGCAGATCCTCTACCCATCCCGCCGGAAGAATGGTCGTGACAGTTGCTGGTGTATTGGCGCGGCGCTCAGCGTCAGAAAAATGTTCAACGATACGTTGCTCTGCCTCGCGTACCTTAGCCAGCTTCTCACCAAGGCGTCGTAGCCGAGTTTCGGCGATAGCGCCGGTTTCAGCGAGTTCATGCTCGCAAGCCGCGCTAAGATCATGTATTGCCTGCGCGGAAATAGTGCCAGCGGCACCTTTTAATTTATGCAAGAAACGCCGCACCTCATCGAGTTTTCCTGCCGCAAGCATCTCGCGTAAAAAGGAAGAATCAACGCCAACGTAATGTTTGCTAAACGCCACAATCAGCTTTGCTAATAACGCTTCATCCCCATCAAGGCGTTGCAAACCTTGTTCTAGATCAATGCCAGGCAGCGACGGAGGCAGGATTGCGTCATTGTTTCTGGTGATGCTTGGCGTAGTTGCTACTATTCCAGGCACTGTGCTCTGCGATCCCTTTCGGCGCAGATCGGCAAGTAAAGCATATAAGGCCTTTACGTTGACCGGCTTGGTCACATAATCGTTCATCCCCAGCGCGAAACACCGTTCCTTTTCTGCCTGAATGGCATGGGCGGTCATTGCCACGATAGGCAGATCCTCTTTCGAGAAGTGTTTGCGTAGTAATAGGGTTGCCTCGTAGCCATCCATCACCGGCATCTG
>CAIRSR010000158.1 GCA_903881315.1 uncultured Thiotrichales bacterium
CTTCTCTTGGGAACAGATTCTAATGCTCCAGAAAAACATCTAATGCACCAGGAAGAATCAACAAGTTACAAACCGAATCAAACTAGACCAGTGCCCTCTTTCGCCATGAGCACCCAACAGACAAACGGTCACTACACCTATTCTATCGTCGAATCGATGGGGGCTTCCTTAGCAGCACAGCTAGACCCTGCGTCCGCGTCGGTCGCGGTCTATTGGGCACCAAATCCCCCCAGCCAGCAAGGCGGGCCTGCTGCAGGTCTTGGGTTTGATGCGGCGTTAGACGGAGGCATATCGGTGGGCTTGTCGTGGGGCATTCCAACAAGTCTGCCTAATGCCGCCTACGCAGTACCTGGAGTAGCTGTCGTCGGCGAGATCGGTATCATCCCCTTACCCCCACCAGTACCCAACGATGTCAAGTTTGGCCCTTCTTTAGATATCGGCTACTCTACTGTCGTTGCTAATTTCTAGTCGCTCTAGCGGGTAGATTGCCTTTTGATTAGGCCCCTTTTCCACTCGCGGAGAAGGGGCCTGTGGGTTTCTGATGAGCTTTTCTAGCGCGGACAAATGCGCACGCCGTATCCACTCAAGTCACCTAACTCCCCCTACTCATCCACCAGCGGCCATTTGTGGAGTAAATCCCCAAAACCATTTCGTTCTGAGATGGTGTTCCACAGAGGTTCTTGCTGTAACGCCGCGAGATGCCGATTAAAACTTTCCAGATCCTCTTGCGAGAAGGCATCCTTCGACAGCACCGCATGGATCGGGACAGTGCCCACCGCCCGATCCAGGATATCTACTTTACTCATTATCCCTTCGGTGCGGAAATCGTAGATATCAGACAAACTAGAGATGATTGCCGCATCAATCCTTCCTAGAATCAGCGAGCGCAATATATCCCCCTTAGACTCATAGCGTTTCAAGTTCGCAAAGCCATTATTCGGATGCTGATAAGGATTGCTGGCGCGGATCCCAAAATTTCTTTCACTTAGGTATTCGACTTTAGACATCTGGAACTTCTCTCCCTTACGCACTACCACAACATTATATTCCGTGATAATCGGGGCGGTGAATAGTCCAGCACTCTGTGTTCCAGAGGTCTTGTTCAGAACCGCAATAACGCCCACCTTTCCTTCCTTCAGCGATTGAATCGCGTCAGTAGTGCGCATATCGACACAATGATGGGCGCGATTCATGCGTGTCAATACAGTATCGACCACCTCCGCAACAATACCAGCAGGCACCCCCCCCTCGGTTCTGCCGTACAGGTTGCTAGGCAGAGCCACCACCACGGGGGAATCAGCCGCAGACGGCCCCACCGAACCCGCATCCTGAGAAAACGTCGGGGCCGATACTATAATCAGCAGTAGCACTGCGACAAGACGGAGGAAAAAATTCATAGCGCGGTTCCTTCGGGGTTTTGTTTGGCATCAAAGCCAGGCGCTTCTCGATAAAGACCGGGCGTAATCGGCAGTGACCCACCATTCGGCGATGATAACGGTTGCGAAAAGCCCGATGGGGGCTGCGAGGATTGATCGGTTGGCGAAATTGGGACTACGTTGACCTGCGGAGCCGCAAGAAGCGGGGCCGATGGTTCATTCCACGCATCCTCGGGCTTGGCGCAGGCACCAATACTGCCGTCTGCCATGATCGCCCCACACAATTGGGCCCCACGCAAGATAACATTCTTCATCCGCGCACCAGTAAAATTAGCGCGCCGTAGATCAGCAGACTGAAGATTTACAACGTCAAGCACCGCCCCCCGGAAATCAACCATGCGCAGATCGGCATTCCTAAAATTGGTATGAGAGATCATCGCGGCAGTAAACGAGGCACCCTTCAACAAACTATTAATAAAGATGGCCCCCATAAGACTAGCGTCTTGTAGATTGGCACCATACATCACCGCATCCTGGAAATTGGTATTAGCCAACTGCGCACCCGCCAATTTGGCGCGACGTAGATTAGCATTACGAAAATTGGTGTTCGATAACTCTGCCGAAGAAAGTATCGCTTCCTCTAACGTAGCGGTCGAAAGATCAGCCCCGCGCAAATCGCTATTGGTTAGGTTGGCGCGGGATAGATTAACCATTTTCATATTAGCATTATGGAATGTTGCACGAAATAAGCTCGCATCCTCAAGATAGGCATTTCTAAAGTCTGCCCCATCCAACGACGACCACTCCATCCTGCTAAAGTCCATCGTTGCCGCTTCGAAATTCCCCCTGTCGAGGATTGACCACGACAGGTTAGCGCCAAATAGGTATGATCCCGAATAATTACCCCCAGATAAATCAAGCTTCGACAGATCAACATAGCGCAAATCGCACATTCGGCATAACTTTTGCGAGACAGCAAGTTCCCGAAAGACCTCAGACGGCCGCTCCTCGCTTGCGCAGGAACAAAGTCCAGCAGCAAACATAGCCACAATAAGGGGCACACAACGCTTCACTATAGCTTTTAAAACGATTGGCATCTATCTATCTCTCAATAGTACAGAAAGTCTCTGAGCTGGATCAGACGATCATGCAGATTGCGCATATTCGTCCAGGTCTCGAGGTCAACATCCCCTGTACGAAATTCACGATAGATGCCGCTATCTTGCAAGTGATGAAACACCGACGCCCAATTCGGGTAGGGTTTAAACCAATCCGCATAGCGGGTACGCAGAGCAGCTAACGGGCGCTCGTCCTCCGACAGGGTTTTTTCATACTCCTCACGAGCCTTTTCTGGCTGATAAACATACTGCGCCGGTCGTGGGGTGAGGAGGATGAGTACCGATTTCTGGAAATTGCTCTTTACCTCGCGGGAAAATAGGTACTGAATTAGCGGTATATCCTCGAGACCAGGGGTTGCATTCCTGGTGTTCTCATTCTCTTTTTCCGAGAGTCCGCCTAATATCAACGTCTCACCGAAACGCATGATCACGTTTGCGTCGATCTTATTCTTGCTGGTTTCTAGTTTCAGGCTAAAAGAAACATCATTGTTTGGTGGTTTGATGAAGGTACGCTCCGCCGATACTGCCAATCGCAAGCGGCCATCCTCCAGAAAGGCGGGCATAACAGACAGGCTAACCCCAATCTGTTTCTCAAGTCGAATCGACTCTCCACCAACCGTGCCAGAAGAGACTGCCGCCGCATTCATCTCTGTACCCGAGAAGAATTGCGATGGTTGGCCTGCAAGCGCAATCAAGGTAGGTCGTGCCAATATCTCATCACGCTGTACCTGCGAATTGACAATATTGAGCGTATAGTTGATGGCCGGAATAGTAACCGCACGAGTAATACTGGTGGCTGTGCTGTCACCGCTACTACCACTACTAATCGTCTTCGTGAAGCTATAGCCAGGGGTCATGGGGCTCGTCAAGGCATTGCCAAACTGGATACTAAGCCCGTCCAGCAGATTGATACCCTTAGAAGTGCTCAAGGTTTCTTCGGTATGGATCATCACCACATCAACCACGACCATCTTATTTTCTGAGCCAGGCACCGTCGTCACCGCCCGCCCAGCACCACCAAAGCCGCCGCTACTGCCAAACCCCCCACCACTACCAAATCCTCCGCTACCACCAAAACCACCACTACTACCAAAACCACCGCTACTACCAAAACCACCACTACTACCAAAACCGCCGCTACTGCCAAAGCCACCACTACTACCAAATCCTCCGCTACTGCCACCAAAACCACCACCAGAAAAGTCACTGCCAAAAACCGGAATTACCTTCGGCTTAGCATTGTAGACATATTCCCAATCACTCACCCGACTCTTTAACTGATCGACGAGATGGACATCCGCTTTCATTTTCTCAAGTTGAGAAAGATAGTCACGCGCCTTATCTAATTCACCAAGGGCCGCCATTGTTGCTGCGCTGTTACGGATAACGCTAGGATCCGTCGCAGCACCTTTCAATCGCTCTACCTCTTGCAATGCACCTGCCGCCATGTCTGGCGAACCTGCACGATAGGCGGAATACGCAAAGGCAGACAATGCCTCCGTATCATGGGGCCGATAGATAAGGGCCGTCGCCAAGGTATCCCGCGCCTTGACAAAGTTCCCCGTATCAATATAAAGACGACCGAGAAAATAATAGGCCAACCAGTTAGAGGCATCGTACTGAATTGCCAACTGATAACCCTGAACAGCAAGCTCAAAGGAGTTTTTTTCTCCTCGATACGCCATCAAATGGTAGGTCAGACCATTCAGCAAATGATAGTAGGAGCGATTAATCTGGAGTGACAAGGCTCGATTAATACGGTCAGAAGCCTTGTCTAGATTACCCTCAGCAATCAGAGAAACCGCCTCGATCGCAAGCTTATCCGCTTCGTTGAGTTCCTTAGCAGACGCTGGTGCTTTCACATCCACCGACTCAGTCAGCGGCAATGGTTTATCCAGCGCACAACCTGCCACTAGGCTGGAAAGAACCGCCAACACCGCAAAGGGACGCAAACACAATGCTGTTCTGTTAGCATCACTCAAGACTTCACCTCTCATATTTCTCGATACCGATAACCCACATCAGTGCCTCCGACAGGATTGCGCTATAATAAGGGCATCATCGGTATTCGAGGCCTATCGTCTCAGACACTATGCCCTGTAGTATTCTTAAGAAGCGTCCCGCACCACGACCTCTTTTCTGTATGCCTGGATTGCCGTACGCAGAGCCTTCGATCGCCCCACATACTCGTTGCCTGCCAATAACTCTTCTGCCTCAACATACCTTTCTTCATTGACAAGCTGCGCAATACCCCCAACACACTGATGAAAGTCTCGGTGTTTGAACACACACGCCAGATAGCTTGGCAGTTGCGCATGCTTTCTTTTTGCCTCGTGATGCAACCACCTGCCCAACGGACATTGATTGTCTGCTGAAATCATTATTACGTCGAGCTGTTCTTTTTTCTGGATGGCAGCTCTGAGGCGTATCTTCCACTCTGCGTGGGTTTTTATTGCAAGCTGCAGATCCATAAAACATCTCTAAGGGTTGGCGGGACTCATCAATATTGCCTTTGGTTTTTTTTCGTCGAAGAGCGCGGCAGAAAGAAGGATAGTGGGGCTCGCGCTCTCGTTTTTGCCATAATGCACCATACCGCCCGGTTCAGTGAGCGAATCACCGACCCGCAGGATAGTCGCTTGTCCAGCCTGGATCTCCTCTTCTGTCCCATCTGCCCGCGTCATTTTTGCTGAGCCCTTGACAACGCAATAGGTCAGCACGCCAAACTCAACGCGCTCAATCTGCATGCCAGGATGGATATGGGGTGGAAGACTGGCCCCCGCCGGAATCGTATAGCGCACCAATTCTAGTACGCGACCCTCGGCATCACCAGGATGACCGCTCGCCAACACCTCACGCACCACGCTTCTGGAATAATCCTGCGCGGGCGTAGCAACTTCCTGCCCCCTGACAATACTGATACTACAAGGGAATACTAGCACCATGAAGAGAAAGACGACCAGTATTTTCTTCACAACTCCTCTCCTTAATTCGGCGACTACTGCTCTACGATCGCAACTGTGGCGTAATGCGCACCTTCTTGACAGCATTACTGCCACTTTCCACCACTTCGATCGGATAACCCGCCAGCAGCAGATGGCTACCCACAGCAGGGATTGACTCCATTTGCTCCAGGATCAGGCCATTAAGGGTTGTTGGGCCCTCCACTGGAAGCTGCCAGCCCATCTGACGATTAAGCTCCCGAACGCTTACGCCGCCATTCACCAAATAACTGCCGTTATGCTCTTCATAAATATCATGCAACTCATGGATCGACTCTGCGCTAATCTCCCCGATAACTTCCTCGAGAATATCCCTGAGTGTCAGGAGACCGCGAATGTCCCCATACTCGTTGACAATTAGGCCCAGTTCCTGACGATGATGCTTGAAGTGCAGGATCTGCGCATGTAATGAAGTCCCGACCGGAATAAAATAACCTTCACGCAAACCCCGCCGCAAAGCAGTCGCATCAAAGTCGGCACGGGATAACAGCGGCAGAACCTCACGCACCCGGAGAATACCCTCGATCTGATCGAGATTCTCACGGTAGACCGGCAAATGGGTATGCTCGGTTGTAACCAGGCGCGTGAACAATTCCGACCATGGTGCCATTAAATCGAGACCAACAATCTCCGCTCTTGGCACCATAATGTCCTCCACCCGGGTATTCTCTAGCTCCAGCAGCCCCACCAATACACGCAGGTGGCGACGCGGAACGATCTCGGTCACCTCATTCACCACCGATCGCAGTTCATCTTGAGAAAGCACCTCACCACCGTTACTACGGGCTGGTGTACATTGCTCCAATCGCAATAGACCTCTCGTCAAGGCGTTCTGCAACCTCACCAGCGGAGCAAATAACCACACCAGCGGTAACAAAACAGGAGCCACAGCCAATCCCACTCCTTCAGGGTGTAAGGTTGCTGCTGTTTTAGGCGCGAGATCCGCCACCACCAAGACCACGAAAGAAAGGAGCACCACAGCAACGATAATCCCGAGATCCCTCCCTTTTCTATGATTCTTGGTAACTCTTCTTTCTTGCAATTCTCTTTCGGCAAAAGTCCGGTTGTTTCTGTGTCAAAAATTAAAATGTTCATTAGAAAACCTCTATATTCAATTCTGTTCGTGGGTCATAAGTTCTTGGTGTTCCAACTTTTACGTAAACATTTA
>CAIRSR010000159.1 GCA_903881315.1 uncultured Thiotrichales bacterium
GCTGGCGACAGCGGATGTGCGGGCATTGAACACATTCCAACTCGGGTCGATGACACCTCTCCAGGCAAATGCCCTTACGAGTACCCAACTGGGAGCGCTGACCTCTGCCCAATTGGCGACACTGAAAACCATTCCCGGCGTTACCAGCACAACGCTTGCCGCGCCTTTCGTTGTGTTGCCGACGAGCTTCCCGGTGGGGCAGGGTGGTAACTGGAGCGGCTTGCCTTCTTACCACTATCTGGCAAACGAGTCATTGCACGGAGCTGCCACCGTTCCGCAATCACCATCCGCCACCCTGGTTGTTGCGCTAGGGAGTGTTAGCGCCGAACAGTCCGCCACGCAGACTGAGCTGCCAAGCGTAGCCACCAGTAGCAACGGTATGGTGCCGCAGATGGTGCAGGCGCTGGCAGGCTTCGACACGAATGGATCCCCGCTGAACGCGCCGATCAGCCCGACACCGGTGGGTCAGGGGGTGAATGGTCTGTTCAATACCGACACCATCAACAAGGTGGGCACCCTCGTGTCGGGGAAGTAGCCCTTTCGAAATGATGCGGGAGACAGGCTTAAACATTTTCCTGTTTTAGCCTGTCCTCGCAGGGGCTCTTCGTAATAAACGGGGTTCAGAGTAGAGCGGGACTGGTTTTGATGCTGAGGATGGTGCATGAACCGGAAAACATTGAGTTGGACGCCAACATCCACGCTCCTTCATCCATAAGTAGTTGTTTGCAAAAATGAATTCCCAACTGCCCTACATACGATCTAAGACCGCCAAAACCCCTATGCGGGTTTCCGCTTGTCAGACCATCGCACAGCCCAATCGCACCTCGGCTTGATGCTCGTCGCCCTTTTTTTTGCAAAATCGAATTTCGTCTTATAGACAACTCGCAATCTCCTTCTGTAGTGTGCCTCCAGCGGGTTCATTGACCCCGTGGAGTTTAGCGCGGTGTGGTTCTTCTTCGGTCACCCCCCCTGTGAAGCACCACGGGCCGTTGGTGTGTCTCAGGAACGGCAGTGGTTAGGGGGCGATTGGAAACCTGGGTGTGTAATGTGAATCAGAGTAACGACCACAGATTGTACGATCCATTCTGCGCCCCTTGGCGAACAACGGTTAGTTGAAGCTCGTACATGCAGGAATCTACCACCATCAAATAATTTCCGGAGGACTTGTAATTATATGAGAAAGAATAAGGTTGCTTACCTTGGGCCCCCAGGTTCGTTTACTCACCAAGCTGCCGTCCGTTATTTTGGCAATGATGTTGAACTGATTCACACTCCAGCCCACCTTATACCAAAAAATGTTAAGCGGGGCCTAAGAAATGTTGGTTCAGAAGAAAGAGATCATTGTTGTGATTATGGGGTTATCGCTATTGAAAATATCGCTCACGGGTTTATTGAGACAACATTTAACGCTTTGTATTATGCTGCTGATGTCCAAATCATTGGCGAATTATATTTGCCAGTCAAAATGAACCTCATCTCACACGCAGCGGATCCCGAAAAAATTACACATATTGTCTCTCACGAAGTTGCCCTGTCTCAATGCAAAAAGAAAATCGATAAGCTTGAAAGTAAGTATAGCGTCAATTATGCCATAATTCCGGCATCAAGCACTAGCGCTGCTGTCCAGATGGCTAACGATAACCGGAAATATGCCGCCATAGGTTCTTCTGTTGCTTCCGAAACATATAAGATCCCAATTATTATCCATAACCTCCACGATCACATACATAATTCAACCAGATTCTGGATTCTTTCTTCAGGGTGTCTACCTGAAAGAGAAGAAAGAAACAAGACAGTGTTCCTTGTGGAAATTGAATCTCATGCTGGTACTTTGCGTAGACTATTAAATCTCTTTGCTGATCTAGGTATTAATATTACCTGGATTAAACAACAAATTATCCCCTCCAAAAGCAATTCTAAGCAGTGGGCTTATGCGTTTTTTATTGAATGCGAAGGCCATATCCGCGATAAGAGTCTCTCATTAGTATACAGCGTACTTAGAAGGAAGAACCTCTCTATCATGAATGGTCGGCGGGCGCGCGTGGTCGGATCCTTTCCTTGTTTCCCTGCTGAGGAAATGAGCTTTTCCTGACACACACCACTCATCATCTGGTGAATGAACTTTGGAACGGTTAATTTTGTGTTAGTACCCCACCAATGAGGATACCGCATGAATAATAATGAAGAAACAAAAGAGGAAGCTTCTGGCCAGAGTATACCGAACCAGGCCGATATATTGAGACATATTAAAACTCCATTGATTCTGTTCGGATTGATCGTATTAGTGACAGGGGGTATGTTTCTGGTGTTTTGGCAGGAAGCGCAACCTGACCTACGTAGGAATATTATTTATGCGACGACCTTGGTGCTTGCCTTGATAATATGTGCTTTCGTCATCATACTACTGATTCGCCCAGAATCATTGCAGATTCGTAGTGGTGAAAACGACCAAACGCATCCCAAACTAGAAAGCGCAATTTCTGGTATCATTAGCGAAATGAATCAACAGTGGGGCGCACACCGTGCTCATTTAGACAAAGCTCTGCAGGACAGCGCTGAGCATATCGGGAAACTGCAGTACTTGATAAGTCAGGATTTTAATAAATGTCATGACTTATATTATAGGAAAGAGATGCCGCCTGCACTACGGAAGTTCACACGGCACTATTGGGATCGTCTTCTTTCAATACATCAGAAAGACAGCTTCACTGTAAAAAATGCTTACGATAATCTAATAGTGATCACTAAATTCATGGAAATGACCGAGTACCGTTTCGTGGGTTTTACGAGCGTGATTGATGAGTGGAAAGATCAACTCGGTATGTATTACGATGTAAATAAGAAGAAAATTAGTGGTGGCCTGCCTGTCACAAGGTATTTTTTCATTGGAAAGAATGCAGATACGTTAAAATTCGCTAATGAAATGGAAAGGCAAAAATCGGACAAGGTGCTTGTGTATTATCTATTCCATGATGAAGTTGCGCATTTCTTGGGCGAACTGTTGGATTATGTGGAATACGGTCTATTTCAAATAGATAGCGAGACTTCGGTGCTTTGTTACCGAAGGGGAAGTGATATTAATAGTCGCGGTTTTGAAATGACGGCAACCTGGGACAAAAACGATGTTTCATCAAAGGATATATTTAATAAGCTTGAGAACGATGCTGAGCTTCAGAAGAAACGCACTCCGTTTTCTGGCAGAGAACAATTTCTTGGCCATGTCAAGAGTCGCAGCACTACGTTTTCTGGCAAAAAACAACCTCTTGGCCATGCCAAGAGGCGCCGAGGGTCAGGCTCGCAGACCCCTTAAAGAGAAGCCAGCACATTAAAGTTTAAAAAACACAGTCAGGTGCATGGTATGTGGATATCAGCCCCATCTAATGGCTTGCGCGATGAGTTTATAAACAAAATAGTAACAATTAATGGTGGTGTGGATACGAAATACCCTGTTAAGGAGATATATCTATCAACAAAAACTAATCCAGTAGGCCACGGGCGACCGGCAAAGCTCATCCCAATGAGTCATGACAAGGACGAGTTTGATTCGCTTGTCTCTGATATAGGGGGGGCCGGACTCAAGACAAATGTTCTATTTAATGCAATTTATTCTGGTGGTAGCGAATGGTCTCCTCAAGGCAGGGCATTGATCTTTGAATATCTGGAGCGGTTGGAAAATCTAGGAATCGATTATGTTACGGTTGCTATCCCATATTTCGTGGAATTAATATTGAGTAACTTCAAGAAGTTACAAGTAAGCGCGTCAGTAAATTCGAAAATCTCATCGGTACACGCCGTTGAGCGATGGATTGATCTCGGCGTGAATCGGATTATAATAGACTTTTTCCATGGGAGAAGTTTTCGCTTGCTAAGTAAAGTCGTTCCCGTCTGCAAGCGCAGAAATGTTGAGATCGAAGTATTGGTCAACGACCCATGTATCATTGGCTGTCCTTACCATATATATCATCAGTGTATGTTTAATAGTCAGTCGATGGACTATGGATCTAACGTCGATATTCCGGATTTCTCACAGCTATACTGCTCTGAGTTGCGTCTAAAGGATCCGGTGGAAATATTAAAATCTAATTGGTACCGGCCAGAGGATTTGCATTACTTTGAAGAGATCGGGGTGGATGCGATTAAGCTCTCAGGGCGCATGAAGTCAACGCAGGATAATATCCAGATGATCGAGGCCTATGCAAAGGGGAAAAGCAGTGGTAATTTGTACTCGTATATTGATACTCAGGGACTATACTCAAGCGAGTACGAATCATTCGCCGACGAAAACATCCGACCATTTCGTTTTGAGTTAGACAGTTGTGACCTTGGGGGGTTTATTAAACCTTTTGTTAGCGGGACAATTGAATGCTTAAACGGGTGCGATGGGTGTTTTCATTGCCAGAAATTCTCTCGGCATATAAAATATGACCGTGCGCTTTTAGTGAAGCACTTGGCAGCCATATCCACCATACGAAAGAACCTGAAAAAGAAAGAACTGTGATAGGTGAATATACCAATGAAAAAAATAATCATCCATGATTCAATCTTCGAACAGTACCCAGATTTTATGAGAGGTATTGTTGTGATTAAGGACTGCGATATTGCTAAGTCAAATAATAGAGTTAGAAAGTTACTAAAGAATACAATAGACGGGAGGGTTGACCTCGACATTGATTCATCGCCTGAGGTTATCGCCTGGAATAATGCGCATCTCCGTTTTGGGTCGTCACCTACTGATTATTATCCTTCTGTGAAATCTTTGTTGACAAGAATAAAGCAAGGTCAAGGATTGCCGTTTATAAATACTGTAGTGGCTTTAATGAACCATATTTCTTTGAAATACGTATTGCCATGCGGTGGCGATGATATTGCAGTAACTACGGGTAACTTAAACCTGATGCACTCTCAGGGGTGTGAAAGGTTTGTGCCTTTAGGTGAACCTGATAAGGTTACTCACCCAGAAAAAGGTGAGGTCATATACGCCGATGACGAAGGGTTAATCTTGTGCAGGAAATGGAACTGGCGGAACGGGGATGTGAGCAAGATAGAGATCACGTCAAAGCAGTTAGTTATGAATATCGATTGCTTGCCTCCTATAACTAAAGAAATCGGAATATTGGTTAGGGACGAGTTCGCCAAGTTACTGGAAACGCATGTCAACGCTAAGGTTTATACAGATTACGTTGATATCTCACGCCAGGTCGTTGATATCGTTATCTGAAATGCGATTGGCGCTTTCACACTACGTTCCGCTCCGCACAGAGCGCCTTGGGAAACCTTTCCCGCCAATGCGTTATCATGCTGCTATCTTGCATCACAGTTGACGACGGGGCGCAATATCGGTGGCAGAACCAGCCTTCCGCGCACCGCCCAGTGTCAACCTGAAAAAGCTTGCCAAGGCTCTCGCAGTGCGACGCTGCCGTTAGAAACCCAAAGAGATCTATCTGGCCGCGAAATGGTTCATCAGTTGATAAAGTTTTTTGCTATAGGGGATAAACAGGCGTAACGAAACAAAGGCCTGCTCGCGGTGAACGATGGTTCCGGTCGGATGACCCGATTGGGTTCTGGTTTCTCGGATGATGGAAATAATACCAGAAAGGCAGGTATCTAGATCTGCGGCAATCTCTTGAGGTAAAGCCTCAAGATCTTTCTCCAGCAAGATACTGCGAAACTTGCTTATCTTAGCGATAATCGATTTTTGCTTAGCAACATCTTTGTAGGTGGGGGAGTGGAAGCGATTCTTCTCTATCACCTCGAACAGGAGCAGAAAGGTGTGCTCGGCGGCGAGAGCGAGCATAACCGAACAGGATAGGACACAACCACTATAAAACGCCTGCACAGCTTCCTTCAGATATACCAAGGTAATGTCATGACTATTGGGTACCTCTTTGCGAATTGCCTGTTCATAGGACAGAACATCATGAAAGAAATAGACCTCTTTGCTCTCAATGATCTGCTGGCCAATCCTAGATAGGCGAAAGTGCGGGAATGCCGGGCTGCCAGCGCTCGATCCGAGGGTGATGATCCCCTGCCGAAACAAATCCCAGAACACCTCGAGCAGGATGTCATTGTCGTCGCGGTCGCTTTGTACCTCTTGGTACATCACGATAGATTGATTCTTGGGCAATCTCCCCTCACGTCTCGCAAAGGTCTCAACAATGGCTACCCGTAAACCTTCGTATTGGTTTGGTGGTGGCCGCTGGATTGGGTATTGAAACGCTATCCGGTTGGCCAGAATATCGAGAGTGGTCGCACGAATCTCTTCATAACTGTGCGGCATGTTTGTGTCCTTAAATGTGTGCCTAGTGCACGGTTTGAGTAGGTAGGCCGCAAGCGCCGCCGTGCGTTTTCTTGGCACGGGACAAGGTCTCCTACTGGATAGTCTTCGCCAAACGAGAACGAGGATAAGCCTTTGCAGCGGTATAACAGAACTACCCGGGGGATGACAAGGTGTCGAGAGGCGCATTACCCCAAAGATTTTGGCGTTCTAGTCAATCTTTTTCAGCCCAGAACAGAGCATAGGTAACATGAACCGCCCCACCGCAAAGCGGTGCGATGGCAAGTGCGATCTAGCACAGATATTGCATAGGAAATAGGCTTCATCACGCCACCTATGCGCCTACCATGACCCCATTAGACGACTTACTCTGTCAAGAAGCCCTCGACATCCACTTCCAGCCCATCATCTCATTAAAGCAGAAGACCGTTGTTGGGCTTGAGGCGCTGGCACGCCCCCGAACCATGAACGTAGGCGAGATGTTCAAGCAGGCGGCTCTGGCCGGTCACCTTTTAGAGGTGGACAGGCTCTGTCGGCGTAAGGCCATGGAGGCCTACCGGGCGCTCGCGAAACCGCGCCCCCTCTTGTTTCTCAACTTCGAGACCTCGATCATCGACGACGGCATTGTCGGATCGGGTGCGATCCTGTCTCTGACCCAAAGCGCGGGCTTAAACCCAAGCGATATTGTTATTGAGATCAACGAGAGCAAGGTGGCGGACATTGCTGCCCTAAAGCGTTTTGTAGAGCACCATCGGAGCCTCGGCTTCCTCATCGCCTTGGACGATCTTGGTGCAGGACACAGTAATCTGCCCCGTATTATTCAATTAAGGCCACACATTATCAAACTAGACAGAGAACTCATCGATGGCATTGATGGTGATTTTCTGAAGCAGGAGACCATGCGCTCGTTGGTTGGCCTGTGTAAAAGCATCGGTAGCCTGGTGCTGGCCGAGGGGGTCGAGACCCTTGCCGAGGTGGATACCTGCACAACCCTTGGGGCTGAATTTTTTCAGGGATATTATTTTAGTCGCCCGCAAGCGCCGCTCACGCTCGATTTTGCGGCCATACAACCCAGCATGTTAGCGGCGGCCAATCGGCTGCGTAGCGCCGCAGTTCGCGCCATGCGCGCCCGCCGGCTCGAGAGCAACCGTATTCAATACCTGCTTGAAAAAGGGCGCAAGCTATTACTGCAAAGTGAGCCAGAGAGATTTGATACGGCGCTAGCCAACCTGGTGCGCCGCGACCTAAGCCTAGAGGCAAGCTATCTGTTGGATCAGAATGGTATCCAGGTAGGCAATACCCAACTCGGCCAAGAGGTTAGCGTCTCACGCAGTCACCTCTTTGCACCGACCAGCCATGGCGCGGATCACGCCAGTAAAGAATATTTCTTCAGCCTGCTTGATGGCGGCCTAGAACGCTACATCACCGAACCCTACATCAGCATCGCAACGGGCAATCTGTGTCGCACCGTGTCCGTGGTGCTCTGTCACCCAATCGTCGGGAAATGTGTGCTCTGTATCGATCTGAAGGCCAGGAGTGCGGCCTGTCGCGCAGTAGCCGGTGGGGCATCCAACTGTTTTGTGAATTCTAGGCGGCTTATCGGTGGGAACAAATGACTCCCCGGCCAGTCTACCGGAAAGGCCATGCTTGATTTGATCTTATCGAATGTAGTAAAACGATAGCGTGGGTGTTGGTCTGCCCGGGTTTTGGTCAGCCTCGCTCACAGTCCCTTTGTCTCCTCTTACTTCGTGCACATCGCTCGCGTTTACCTCGTTGAGCGGGGTGGTTACACAGCGCAAGCGCATAGTAATGGCCACAATAATTCTTGATCGTGATGGGGTTATTAATTACGATTCCGACCAGTATATCAAGTCACCTGCGGAATTGGTCGCAATCCCGGGCAGCCTTGAGGCAATTGCACAACTCTGCCAGGCGGGTCATCGTGTTGTTATTGCATCAAACCAGTCCGGATTGGCACGAGGACTGTTTGACATGGACGCGCTAATCCAGATCCACGCCAAACTAGAGAGACAATTATCGTCCCTGGGTGGCCGGATCGAAGCAATCTTCTTTTGTCCGCATGGCCCGTGGGAAAAGTGTGAGTGTCGCAAACCATTGCCCGGGATGTATCTTGATATTGCCCGTTGTCTTTCTATTCGCCTAGAAGGCGTTGCCTGTGTTGGGGATTCTCATCGCGACATACAGGCAGCGCGTGCTGCTGGTGGAAAACCAGTGCTTGTTCTCACCGGAAACGGCAAGGAGACGCTCGGCAAGGTACAGGATCTCGATGATGTCATGGTTTACCAAGATCTCTCGCGTTTTACGGCGGCATTTCTTGCCAATAGGGCAGCGTAGGATTTCATGTGATGACATGTTATGTTAGATGTACGCTCGCTTTGGCTACTGTGCTGTGCTTGCTGATGGTATTTCCGGTAAGCGCACTGGAGCGTATTGTCATTAGCACACCTGGGCCGCGCTCCCTGTCGTTTCTGCCCATTGATCTGATCCCCAAGATTGGGGCCGATCGAGAGCAGGGGGTCGCGTTGCAGATAATCTATACCGGCAGCGGTGCCGCCTCTCTCCGCGATCTAGCGACTCGTAATACCGATTTTGCCATCGCTGGTGTTCCCGCAGCAATGTCGGCGCGGCTGGCAGGCGATGATGTGATGGTCATTGCACCGATAGATGACGCGCCAATCTTTGTGCTCATGGTGCGCACGGATTTGCAGGATCAAGTAAAAAGTATCGCCGACCTAAAGGGGAGAGTAATTGCCGTAAACGCAAGCGCATCTTCTCGAGACACCGCCTCTAAACAACTGGCCAGATTGCTACTCGAGGCCAATGGGGTTAGTTTTGATTCGGTGCATATTATCCCTACGGGCCAGAATTGGCACTCTGTCTCAGCGCTCATTCTATCGGGTACAGCGGACGCTATCGTTGGGAATGAGCCTTTTGCTTCGCGCCTGAAGGCGGCAGGGCTCGTGTTTTTTCTTGCGAATCTGGCAGAACCAAAGACTGTGCAGAGCATAAAAGGCGCACATTTTCTCCATGCGGCATTACTAACCCGTAATGAGACAATCGCACAAACCCCCGAGAAGGTAGCAAAGGTGGTTGCTATGCTACAGAGGAGCCTGGACTGGCTTCTGCACCACACGCCGGAACAAGTGGCCGAGACCCTTGGCGTTACCGACCCACTAGAGCGGGACTCGCTTATCCTTTGTCTGCACAAATATCCAAGCGCCTATAGTCAGAATGGCCGATTTTCCTCGGCCCAATTACAAGAGACAGAGCTATTCTTCCACACAAGTGGCGGCACGAGTTTGCCACCATTGCGTCTCGAAGATATGGTCTATGATCAATGGGCTGGGCGTAGCCCATGACCCAATCCTTTGCCAAACAAGCAGTACTGCGTTTGGCCTTGGGCATCACGCTGCTGGGTGCGTTGATTGTACTGACGATGGTCTATTTCCATACGTCTGCCTTACAGAAGGTCGCGCAAGAGCACATAGCAGCTCTAATGTCTCTTTACCGGACAAAGATATTGCAAACGGACGAAGATTGGAAAAGAACGGCGCATGATCTCATGAGGAGCATCGAATTTAGTCGAATACTCGAACAGCCTGCGTTGGTCAATGAGCATCTGGCCGCGTTTCTTGTTGTTCAGGGCACTGATCAGCGTTTTCAGTATTTTATCATTCAGTCCAGGGAGGGAGAAAGGTTGTTTACCTTCGGAGACAATCCTGCCCCAGCGGCAATTCCTTTCCAGCCTAACGAAGAGAGTGGCTACTATCTTGATAACCCGACCGGACAGCTCTATCGTTTCTTTCAGCAACCTATCTGGCTTGGGGCAAAGAGAGAGACTGGCCGCATCACGGTGTTTTTCAGTATGGACAACCGCTTGCTGTACAACATGGATGGATTACACATCACCCTTACTTTATTTTATCACAATAGAGCCGTTGCAAGTTCTGTGGGCCCGGCAGCACTAGAGAGCCTACAGCAGGGTATTGCGACAACGCCGGAAGAAACCCGTGACTTGTCTTGGACGAACAAGGCAGGGGATCTGGTTCGGCTCTGCGTTGCATTTCCTCATGCCCGCCCAGTCTCTCTTAGGGTGCTCGTCGAGGAGATTGCTGCCATTTTATTTTTGGCGGGGGTAATCTTCGCAAGAACGATTGGCTTCTGGCTCCTCCGCCAGAGTAGGCGAATTGCCACACTGGGCCGTGCGATAGAAGAATTCTCCACGTCACGGCGCATTACTCCCAGCATGGAGTGGCATCTTGCACAGGCACAGGGAAAACACGTAGACGAGATTGCACAGGTTGCCGAGATTATCAGCCTTACCGCGCGTGAGATGGTGACCAACAATGAAGAGCTGCTGCATTATCGCAAACACCTCGAACATCTGGTAGAAGAACGCACCATCCAACTGAGCGTTCTTCACCAAAGAAGTCAATTGATTCTGGACACGGTTGGCGAAGGGATCTGTGGATTGGATCACGATGGCCGTATCATTTTTTCTAACCCAGCGACCAGCCGGATCCTCGGCTGGTCAACAGAAGAAATGAGCGGCAAGATCTTTCATGACCTCTGTCATCATTCCCATCCTGATGGAACGCCCTACCCGAGAGAGCAATGTGAGACCCACGTTAAACTGAGCCAATGCGTTATCGTCCATTCTGATGTCGAAACCTTTTGGCGACGCGACCGTACTCCCTGTCTTGCCGAGATTACCGCGACCCCACTCATTGAGGATGGGGTTGCGAGCGGCGAAGTACTGGTCTTCCGTGATATAACCGAGATCCTGTCTGCCCGGAAAGAAAAACAACTCAATGCCGCCAAAAGCGAATTTCTGGCCAATATGAGCCACGAGATCAGAACCCCGATGAATACTATCATCGGTATGGGGCATCTGCTTTCCCAAACACCACTTGACCCTCATCAACGCGACCAATTGCGTAAGATCCAAACCGCCGGTCAATCATTGCTGAGAATTATTGATGATATCCTTGATTTCTCCAAGATCGAGGCAAACAGACTAACCCTAGAACAGGTACACTTTGAATTAGGCGATATCATGGAGAAGGTCTCCGCGATGATTTCACTCGATGCGGAGGAAAAGGGACTGGAGATATTGTTCGACATGCCGAGGTCGATTTCACAGATCCTGGTTGGCGATCCGTTCCGGCTAGAGCAGATACTGATTAATCTCGGCAGCAACGCAGTAAAATTCTCAAAAACGGGGGACATTACCTTTCGGATAAACGAGATTGAGTCCGACGACCAATACACTACCTTGCTTTTCAGTGTACAGGACAAAGGCATTGGCCTTAGCCAAGAACAGATTGCGAAGCTATTCCAGGCATTCACCCAGGCAGATACCTCGACTACCCGCCACTATGGCGGCACTGGCCTTGGTCTTGCGATCTGCAAGCGCTTGGTGGAAATGATGGGCGGGAAGATATGGGTTGAGAGTGAACTTGGCCAAGGCAGTTGCTTTAGTTTTACCGTTGCTTTTGCTAAATCCTCACAGGCATTACAGCGTAACCCGCTGCGATTCGCTTCGACATTACAGGGTATACGCATTTTAATCGTCGATGACAATCCGAATGCCTGTGAGATTGTGGCGGGTATTCTGCAAGGCATTGTCTCTTCTGTGGATGCGGTTCACAGCGGGGAGGATGCCCTTCTCGCACTAGAAAAGGCAACCAATCAGCAGGCCCCCTACCAGATAGTGCTATTGGATTGGAAGATGAAAGGCATGGATGGACTGGAAACAGCGCGGCAGATATTGCTCGACCCAGACCTGGTGCAACCAACCATTATCATGATGACTGCTTTTAACTCACAAGAGGTGGTGCGACAGAGTATTGACCTTGGGATTGGGAAATTCATGCTGAAGCCAATCACACCGTCGCTGTTGTACAATAATCTTATGGATATCCTTGAGCCGGATCTCTACTATGAGAAAGATTCGCTCGCCCCCCCAGCCGCGTTTAGATCGGAGATAAACCTGTACGGGATGAAGGTGTTGGTTGTCGAGGATCATGAGGTCAACTGGCAGGTAGCCGAAGGGATTCTGGCGCGAGCCGGGGTGGTAACGAAACGCGCCGAGAATGGCCAAGAGGCAATCAAGAGTATCCTGGATGAAGAACAACATTACGATGTTGTCTTCATGGATCTCCAGATGCCGGTGATGGATGGCTACGAGGCA
>CAIRSR010000160.1 GCA_903881315.1 uncultured Thiotrichales bacterium
CCCCCCCCCCCCCCCCCGCTACCCCCACTAGTCCCTAACCAACCATGACCACTAACGACCGCCAATCTCTTGATCGCAAGCCAAGCAAGATCTACGCTGAGATCGCGGATGCGCTGATCCGCTGGCCTGAGCGGGTGAAGGGCTGCTGGGTCACCGTCAAGGCAAGTGCAGGGGTTGATGGCGTTGAAGGGCACCTGCCAGAGTTTTGCCAATGGTTCTGTAAGCAGAATAGCCACTACCATAACCAGGATATCGATAAAGCCGCGCAACTCTTCATCAAGGACTACCCTGATCTGGTGGCCTGGCACCAGGCGTTGCTTTTGCATCGACAGGTCACGGTGCGGTTTTCTGACGGTGAACCGCTCATCATGGCGGAGCCGTTTAGCCGCTGGTTGAAGCTTACCGCTAAGCACGACCCCGACAGCCTCATCGCATTAAAACTTGCGGAGCGCTTGGGGCCGTCACAGGCGCGCAGTGTGCGCCGGGTTGTGGCTGAACTCGACCGTTGGGCAATGGTCGCTCGGTTCGGTGACCCGGATCTGTTGCAATTGCTGAACCCAGGCGTGAGTGATCTCCACGTACACCTCGGTGGATGCGTGCCGGTGCCCTACGTCTGGCAGCAATTGATGATGAAAGAGGTGCGCTTTGAGATGCTACCCACCTATACTCGTAAGGGCTCTCGGGTCGGCGATCTACCACAGATGAAAACGGCCCAGCGAATATGGGCGGGGACAGATCGAGATCGGCAACTGTTGGCGCAAGAGCGTGGCGTGAGCCCGGTGTTTTTCACACAGGACGGTGCGGAGGCACCCTATGCCTTTCCTTTGAGCAAAGTCCTGCAACCAGAGCGACAGATGTTGACGGGGGCCTGGTATCGTGCGATCGAAACCAAAAACAAGGACGAACAGCAGGCGGATCGATTTCGGCTGCTCCGTGAACTAGACACCTATCTTGCTGCCAAGCGGCTATTCCTGGAGCACCATCAACAATCCTACCTTGATCGCAGCCCTGGCCTGCCCTATTTCTACAGCACGTATTTTGTCGCGGCAAAGCCTTCTTCGCAACCACGGCCTTGGGAACGCGAGCGTTCACAACGCCTACTCAATCGTGACTATGCCCATCGCTTGGATATGCTGGCCGATACCAAATTGAAACGGCTTGAAGTGCGGATCTCTCCAGAACAGACCCTTGAGGGGTATGTTAGCTTCCTCAGGCAGTGGGCAGAATTAGAGAAGAAACTCAAGATTGCTGAACGCGGTCTCCGTATTCATTTTGCCATCCATTTTAAACGTAGTCTGTCAAAAGGTGAGAAGCAGTTTGAGTCTTTGAATAAGGGGATTCCGCTCTCGCGCTTGCGGCGTCTGCTCGACAAAGAGGCCGCCGTATTACACATCTTTCGTCATCGTTGCCCTGAACTTGCCAAGAAGATTGCCAGGATCGATGTATGTGGTATGGAGCGTGATGCCTCGGCTAATATCTTCTCCTTCCATGTAAACCTGTTACGTGGCGACCAAGACGCACACGATCAATTAAAGAATCCCGACGTGCGTACTATCGAGGAATATGCCCACTGGCGGAGGTTATCCGATCGGGATCTGTCCTGGCCCTCCGAGGCCCTGCCGGAATTGGGGCTGACCTTTCATGCCGGAGAAGACTATTTTCACCCCCTCGATGGCTTGTACCAAATCGATGGTGCCATCGAAGGCATGAAGATGCGGGCGGGTGACAGTTTTGGTCACGCACTTGCCCTGGGGGTTGATCTAAAAGAAAACAATGCTGTCCGAGGAGAGGCGGTACATATACCGCGTGGTTTACAGTTCGATTGCCTGATCTGGCTCCACGATCTGCTGATCAAGCAGAACACCAACTATTCCTCGGCTATCCGTCGTATTGAGTTCTGGCTCGAAGAGGAATGCCGAAACCTGTATGGCAGAAGCATATCGATCGAGTCCTTGCATCGATTTATCCTGCGTCAGCACGGCCCTCTCGCGGGCGAGAAACGTCCAGAGAAGGAAGAGACGAAAGCGCTTTGGCGTGACCGGCTCTATCCAGAACAGGATGAGACGGAAGAGCTTTGGCGTGACATACTCTATGATCCCGTGATACGTAGCAATAGAAACCAGCCCGTTATGCTCGATTCGATTGTAACGGATCTGAACGCTGAGATTGCTATTGCCCAGCAGGCTGTCCTCAAGAAGATTATCGACAAGGGGCTTGTCGTCGAGGCCAATCCCTCCTCCAATATGCGGGTCGGTGCCTTCCACAAAGAGAGTGATCTGCCGCTCGCTATTGTCATCCGTGAGAGTCAGGACGACCTGCGGATTACCCTGAATACCGACAACCCAGGTGTATTTGGGACGCGCATCGAGAACGAATATGCCATCGCTTGGCAAGCGCTCAGCACCACTCTCAATCGACCGCAGGTAATGGCGCGTCTTGATAAATTGCGGCGCTGTGGCCTGGAGTTACCCATCCTGATCAATGACGACTATCCAGAACCAAGATCAGGCGCGGGGCTTTCTTGAGTTTTGCGTTTGCGGCATCACAGATACGCAAGCGCGAATGCCCGCCGCTACCAAGAGGGTCGAGGGCCGTTACAAAAACAGCAATATTGCCGACGATCCCCAACCTATCAATCCATCCCCTACCGCGCTGGCAAACGCCCGACGTTCTCTTGCTCATCGATCCAGATCAATTCCCCGCTGTCCACGTCGAGCAGGCTGAGGGTGGCGCGGTAATATTGCCCTTTGGCGGCATTGCTACTCTTGCCTGCCGGGGAGTCGGCGATAATCCCCAATAGTCGATAACTAGACGCCGTGAGTTTCGCAAAGCGATGCACCGGCGGATGGCCGTTTTCTTTGTAATGAACAATCTTCCCACCGACGACCCTGGTGGCCGAATTGTCGGGGGCACTGTCGGCGACAAGCCGCACCTTTCCCGATTTCGTGAGTTGATCACGGATCTGGCTGCTGAAGGCCTGCGCATCGATATGGTTGCTGGTTTTGTCCTTGACCTCGGCAAAGGCAACCTGCGGGTGACTCTTCGCTACGGCATGGCTGGCCAGCAGTTCATCCACCAGATGATTGATGACGGTTTTTAGATCCGTCGGATAGATGTGGTCGCCGCCATTGCCGAGCGATGAATCGGATTCTGGTGCCGTGGTACAGCCAACCACCAGCACCACAGTAGAGAGTAGTGCGGCTCGGCCTAGGTATCTCATCTTGATCATGCTATTCGATCCGTGAGACATCACGCACCGCACCTCGCGCCGCAGAGGTAGTCATGGCGGCATAGGTGCGTAGCGCCGCCGAGACCAACCGCGTACGGTTGGCGGGCTTCCAAGCGGCTGCCCCCTTGGCCTCCATGGCAAGGCGTCGTTTGGCGAGTTCCGCCTCGGAGAGGGTGGTCGCGAGGATGCGCCTTGGGATATCAATCTCGATGATGTCGCCTTCTTCTAGGAGCGCAATCACGCCCCCCTCGGCGGCCTCTGGCGAGACATGGCCGATCGAAAGCCCCGAGGTGCCGCCAGAAAAACGGCCATCGGTGATGAGCGCACACGCCTGGCCCAGCCCCTGCGACTTGAGATAACTGGTGGGATACAGCATCTCTTGCATCCCTGGCCCGCCCCGTGGCCCCTCGTAGCGGATAATGACCACGTCCCCGGCCTTAATCTGACCGCCGAGGATGCCCGCTACGGCGGATTCCTGGCTCTCGAAGACCCGCGCGGGCCCACGAAAGGTGAGACAATTCGGGTCTACCCCAGCGGTCTTGACGATACAGCCATCCTTTGCGAGATCCCCATAGAGAACAGCAAGCCCACCATCGGCGCTGTAGGCGTGGGCCATGTCGCGGATGCAGCCACTGGTGCGGTCGGTGTCGAGGCTTGGCCATTGCTTGGCCTGGCTAAACGCGGTCTGGGTGGCGACCCCACCAGGGGCGGCGAGATAGCGCTGTCGCACCGCCTCATCACTGGTGCGAGCAACATCCCAATGGTCGATCGCCACACCAAGGGTCGGCGCGTGGACGGCGCCCACGTCGCGATGGAGCAGACCGCCTCGGTCTAGCTCGCCAAGGATGCCGATTACCCCACCGGCGCGGTGAACATCCTCTAGGTGATAGATGGCGGAGGAGGGCGCAACCTTGCAGAGGTTTGGCACCTGACGCGAAAGGCGGTCGATGTCGGCCATGGTGAAATCAACCCCGCATTCCTGTGCGGCAGCGAGCAGGTGAAGCACCGTATTGGTCGAGCCGCCCATGGCAATATCAAGGCTCATGGCGTTCTCGAAGGCGTGAAGATTGGCGATGTGACGCGGCAACACAGACGCATCGTCGTTTTCATACCAGCGCCGTGCAAGTGCCACAATCAAGCGCCCGGCCTCGAGGAACAATGCTTTACGTTCGGCGTGGGTGGCGAGCAGCGAGCCATTGCCGGGCAACGCGAGACCAAGCGCCTCTACCAGGCAATTCATGGAGTTGGCAGTAAACATCCCCGAGCAAGAGCCACAGGTCGGGCACCCAGAGCGCTCGTAGAGGGTGGTTTCGGCGGCGTCAACATTGGGGTTTGCGGCAGCGACCATGACATCAACCAGGTCGAGGTGACGCACCTTGCCCTTGATCTCGGCCTTGCCAGCCTCCATCGGCCCACCCGAGACGAAGACCGTGGGGATGTTGAGCCGTAGCGCTGCCATCAGCATCCCCGGGGTAATCTTGTCACAGTTCGAGATGCAGACCAGGGCATCGGCACAGTGGGCATTGACCATGTACTCGACCGAATCGGCGATCAGTTCCCGCGACGGGAGGGAGTAGAGCATACCGCTGTGGCCCATGGCGATGCCGTCATCGATCGCGATGGTGTTGAATTCTTTACCAACCCCACCGGTACGCTCGATCTCTTGTATCACCAATTGACCAAGACCTTGCAGATGCACATGCCCAGGGACGAACTGGGTAAAGGAATTGGCAACGGCAATGATAGGCTTGTCGAAGTCGGCGTCGGTCATGCCCGTGGCACGCCAGAGGGCGCGGGCACCGGCCATGTTGCGACCGTGGGTGGTGGTACGAGAGCGATAGGTAGGCATGAGGCACCGCGTCAGGAGAAGGGTGCAATCCTAGCAAAAAGGGCAGGTACTATTCTACCCGTGCGAGGTACCGGGGGTGGCGCATCCGTGTGCCACTGCTTTACGTACCGCGATCTCTCGGTTGATAACGAGCAGAGGCTGTTTTTTGTGTAGAGCAGAAATATCCCCCGACTTACCAGTGCAACCAACGGGTTGCGTCCACAGCGCTGCCTATCAAACGCGGTAGCTGTACAGCAGCGCCACCCACCAGAGGCATTAGTGCTGTACGACGATGGCGCGTCCGCCAATCCCGCTTTGGGTGATTGATGTCGTTAGGCTACTGCCGTCTTGGGTAATGCTGGCGTAGTTACCCGAGGCATTCTGGGTGATGCTCGCATTGTTGTGATCGCCACCTTGGCTGATGAGCGCAGTATTATTATCAGCGGTTTGGGCAATCGCCGCCGTATTATTCATGCCAACCTGGGTGATCGTGGCCGTGTTGGAGAAACCAATCCCACTTTGTGTGATGCTGGCGTTGTTATAGGAGCCACCTTGAGTGATGCTCGCGCTGTTGCTATAGCTTGTGCCAGATTGGCTGATGGTTGCGACATCTTCGGTTCCGTCGTCCCGGATGTCAGCAACATTATCGTGCCCAGAACCAGTTTGTGCGATAGTTGCCGATCCATAAGTACCGCCCTGCTGAATATCCGCCGTATTATAACCACCAGCGCTCGATTGGGTAATATCGGCCACGCCATAGCTGCCACTCTGTTGAATCCTGGCGGTATCGCTGTTACCGCTCTGAGAAATGGTGGCGCTATTCCCAATACCACTCTGGTCGATACTGGCACCGAGATTATACGAACCGGTCTCGTTGATGGTGGCATTGTTTTTGGTACCGCTCTGATCGATAGAAACAGAGATATTCTCGTTTCCCGACTGATCGATTGCCGCGCTGTTGCCCGCGTCTGATTGAGAGATTCTGGCCGAGTTACCGTTTGCTTGATAGTCTTCCGAACCTTGCAGGATAGTAGCGACAGAATCACCAGCATCGGTCTGATCAATGACGCTGTCATTGATGCCGCCATTCTGGTAGATATCCGCTGTCCCCGCCGCTACCATTGCTGACAACAGTACAAGTAGGGTGCTGCTTACCAACAGGACATGTTTTTTCATAAGTGCATTCGTTTTTCAATAAGGATGACGAAGTCGGGATTGACACTACTCGCACAGACCGTCGGTATTGCGTAAAACCCGGACACTTGTCTGTGGCGTAATCGCGAGTATCGCTCTGTCTCGTCGAGCGCTTGCATCCATAAGCTGTACTAACATACTACGGCTACCTACCCGGGGATGCGCGGGACAAAACTCCCAGCTTTGCTAGGAGTAAACAACCAAATCCACGACCGATTACTGGGAGGCTAGTCCTAGTCGACGAGGGAGGTTCCTCCTAGGGGTTTCTGCGTAACCTCCAGGAGGATTTCCCTGGCGCGGAGCAACTGGCCACTCGGCCCCTTGCCTCAGCAGGGTTGGCCGCACGGGCTGGAGATTAAGGCGTGTTACGGATAACGGTATGGAAGCCACGGTCTTACGAACCGTTGTTGGTGGGTTTCTTCTGACCAGAGGGGGAAACGCTGGTTGCAGCGGGCTGCTTCTGGCTAGGCGGGACAACTGGGGCTGGTTGGCCCTGACTAGGCGCAGCAGCAATGGGAACCGACTGATTCTGACCAGGCAAGACAACGCTGGCTGGGGCCAACTGGGCGGCTTGACCAGGTGGAACAACTGGGGCCAACTGGGCCTGACCAGGCAGGGCAACCGGCGCGGCTAGTGTCGGGTCTGTGATCAGTTTGTCTTGTTCGTTGAGGTATTCGGCCAGTATCGGCGATTTGATGTCCTCTGGGTTTTGTAACGACCACAGGCCATCACGGATGCCGCGGGCGATGGTGTGAACCAGCGCGGATTCGATGGCATCGTTCACGCACATCTGGGCGGGCTCATTACTTGAATAGCCGCCCTCTATCTCGAGGAGGCGTTTGAATTTCACGAAGCGGAACATATTGACATCGACCTCTTGCGACAAAATGGTCTTTGTCACCGAGATACTGCTAACAACGCGGCCATTTTGGAGATCCACGACGCGCAGGCTCACCGTCACCTGATCGGTGCGATAGAGTCCCGATGCGCCAACACCGAAGTATTTCGCGCCTAAGCCCCCGGTTTTTACATCGCTCTCATAGGAGATGATGCCGCCTTCTAGCATCACCTTGGCCACGAGCAACGGTGGTAAGGGTACGGTGCTTTTCATCTGTTGCGCCGCCGAGCGTTCGATCTTACGCTCGGTCAGCAGGTTTTGCAGATTCTCCCGTTCTACGGGCAAGAACCAGCCAGAGTCGAGCATCCCTTTGACCAACATAGATGCCGCGCCCTGGGTCACGATGGTGGAAAAAGAACTCTCGGGCGACGCCTTGTATTGACCGGTCAGATCGCGGAACCCATAAACGGCGGCGGCGATCCTTCCCTTTGGTGGTGGCAGGTGTACGAGATCATGGTAGGACTGGGTAATGGGTGTTAATTGTGGGGCGCGTGAACCATCCCCCGGGCTGCTGGCTGCGCAACCGCCAATCAGGAGCACCACAACGGCGGTGATGGGGAGCAAGGCACGGGTGCTGATTCTGAATAGGATCATCGATATTCGCTCGGAATGGGGGTAGTTATTGGCCCTGGCCAGTAATCTGGAAGGATGTGGTCTGGCCCGTCAATTTATCTACGGTCGTAATCTGCAAGGTGCCGCTTGCCGCACCTGCCACCTGTGCGATCGTGATCTGGAAATTCTCGGTCTGAACGGTGCCCGGGATTAGCTGCCCGCTCGCGTTAAAAAGCTGCGAGGACGCAGCGGTTGCCACCCTACTCAGGATTAGCGACTGTACCTGGTTGCTGAATTGCTGCAACGGGGTTTGGGGCGTACTCCCTGTGTTTGGATTGGGGATATTGTTTTCTGCGTTGGCCTCGTTTAAGAGGTTGCCGCCATTGGCGGGATTGCCGCCAATAAACGAAGGATTAACGGGGGCATAGGTCAATGGTGACGCCACCAGGTTGGGTGATAGCACACAAAGTCCGATCATAAACACTACGGGGTGGTTCATGGTTTACTCCCTTGAGCAGAGGCTCATAGATCACTTTTTTTGGATAATTCATCCTTCGCCAGATCCGGGTCGATGATGAGTTCGTTGATATCAGACGAGACAATCTTTCCTGACACCACAGCAACCGCCTGGTCAGCCATTGCCTTGAGGTCGGTGCGACGCGGCCCTAAGAAGGTTCGGTACACCATCTGGTAGTTGTGTTCGATCCACAGCAGGTTGCCCCAGGCCGCAGAAGGCCGCTCGAAGATAACGAGATTTTTTTCAGCAAACTCGGGGTTATCGAGCCAGGCAGTGGCGAAGAAGCGCGAGAACTCATGACCGAACACAGTCAGGGTTTGATCCACGACAGTGCCAGAGACATCACCAAGCGGGGCACCCTCCAGGTTCTGTCCCTTGAGTGCCTGGCCGCCCTCAAGCTCTTCGCAGGAAGCCGCGCTACCGAGGAGAAGCCCTATCATCAGGGTGAGTCGTTGCAGGGCGCTCGTCATTGCGGGTAGTGGATCGCGCCCTGCGCGACCAATCTCTCACCCTGAAAGACCTGGAGGTTAATGGAATAGGTATCGGTCGGAGCAACGCGAAGCGTCAAGCGCAAGAGCGATTTACTCTCGCTGGTAGGTATGGTCACTGTGCCGTCCTGGCGGGTGGTGGTGGTTCCTGATGGGCCTTTCTTGTGTACGTGTAGCTCGTAGTGCAGGCTCGCCTTGGGGCCATCGGTGCTGACCTGTGGCGTAACGAGGAGCTGGTTATCAACCAAGGTGACGCCCATCTGGACAGCAAAGGAAGGCTCGGCCATGCTAGCAACACTCCAGAACAAGAGTACAAGCAGAAACATGTTTGGAACCCGCCCAGCGAATCATCGCAACGAGAAAGTGGACTCTACACGGTTTGTGCAGAGTCCACAGTTTTTTGTTTGGAAAGTCGGTCTTTCCCGACTGTCAGCCCCGTTGCAGGGCATCCTGAACCTACACCATCTTAGTGTTGCTTGATGGTGGCGGAGTTGCTGCCATTGCCATACTGATTGATGGTGGCAGTACCGCCCACGGCCTGGTTCTGTGTGATGAAGGCTACGTTCATCGCAGTACCCGCTCCACCTACCCCGTACTGATTGACGGTCGCGGTAGCACCCTTGCTGGCTGCATCCTGCTCAATGTCTGCACTGTTGTACTTGCTGTTGGTGTCTTGCAGGACAACCGCAAAATCACTGGTACCATACTGGCGGACATTTGCAGAGGCATTTGCGCCGTTCTGGGTAACAGTCACCGTCTCAGAAGAACTCCCAGCACTCTGCGCGATGATTGCCGTGTCGGTAGCCCCAGTCTGGGTAACGGTTGCCTTGTCACTGGCACCGTCCTGGCTAATGGTCAGCCCGTCATTGCTCCCACTCTGGGTAATGTTCGTGCTGTGGTCATGACCAGCGCTCTGGGTGATAGTGGCAGTGTCCGTGCCGCCGCTCTGGGTGATGCTAACCGAGTCGCTAGTCCCGCTCTGGTTGATGCTGAGGCCATCATTGGCCCCGCTCTGGGTAATGTTCGTGCTGTGATCCGAGTTGCCGCTCTGGGTGATAGTGGCAGAATCCGTGCTACCGCTCTGGGTGATGCTGACAACATCATTAGCGCCGCTCTGGGTGATACCGGCGACAGTGCTGCTGCCGATAGTGTCATTGCTCCCACTCTGGGTTACGGTCGCAGAGTCCGAAGAACCGGTACTGGTCTGATTGATGTTCGCGGTGTCACCAGAACCGTCTTTGGTCTGATTGACGCTCGCTGAGTCAGAAGAGCCACCCTGGGTAATTTTCAGCCCATCATTGGCCCCACTCTGGGTGATGTTTGTGCTGTGGTCATGACCAGCGCTCTGGGCGATAGTGGCGGAGTCCGTGCCACCGCTCTGGGTAATGCTGACCGAGTCGCTCGTCCCGCTCTGGTTGATGCTGAGGTCGTCATTGGCCCCGCTCTGGGTGATGTTCGTGCTGTGATCCGAGTTGCCGCTCTGGATGATAGTGGCAGAGTCCGTGCTGCCGCTCTGGGTGATGCTGACAACGTCATTAGCGCCACTCTGGGTGATACCGGCGACAGTGCTGCTGCCGACAGTGTCATTGCTCCCACTCTGGGTAACACTCGCAGAGTCCGAAGAACCTTCTTTGGTCTGGTTGATGTTCGCGGTGTTACCAGAACCGGTGCTGGTCTGATTGACGCTCGCCGTATCACTGTTGCCAGCCTGGTTGACGATCGCCGTGTCACTGCCGCCCGCCTGGGTGATGTTTGTGGTGTGGTCAGTTGCACCACTCTGGTTGACAGTAGCAGCAGCGTTGTCGCCGCTCTGGGCTATGCCGAGGGAGTCAGAGTCACCGCTCTGGATGACGGTAACGGAGTCCGTAGCGCCGCTCTGGACGACACCAGGCACGACAGTGACCTTGCCATTCTTGTCTGCGCTCATGGTGCCGATGGAGTCATTGGTACCAGACTGCGTCAAGCTGGCTGTGTCATTGAGACCACTCTGGGTGACGTTGGCTTGGGCATTGGCATTGACGGTGGTATTGCTCTGGTTGATGGTTGCGGCGTCACCGGCACCGCTCTGATTGATGGTGGTATTGTGATCACCCGTGCCACTTTGGGTGATGCTGGTGTTGTGGGCCCCACTACCACTTTGCGTAACCGAGGAGCTGTCGTTAGCACCAGTCTGCTTGATGGTAGCGGCATCCAGGTCACCCGTCTGGGTGATGGTTGCGACTGCGCCGCTGCCGCTCTGGGCGATGTTGGTGTCGTGGTCACCATTGCCGCTCTGGGTGATGGTGGCATTTTCAGTGGAACCCGTCTGGTTGATAGAAGCGCTATCACCGGTTGTACCACCAGTGGCGATACCGCCATTCTGGGTGATGGTGGCGGTGTCACCGCTGGCAGCGCCGTTTTGGGTTATGGTAGCGTTACCCTTGGTGTTGCTCTGGTTGATGGTGGCACCATTGCCGGAGCTTGTGTCACCCTGGTTGACTGCGGCTGTGTTGCCATTGGCTGTACTGCCGCCGCTCGCGTTGTCCGTCTGGTTGATGGCGGCGCTGTTGTGTGAGCCAGAGCCGTTCTGGGTGATGATCGCACCATTCGCGTTGCTCGTGCCACTCTGGCTGATGGTGGCGGAGTCGGCAGAGACCGTGCCGCTTTGGTTGATGGTGGCCTGGTTATTGTTGCTGGTACTTAACTGCTGGATGCTAGCACCATTGCTTGCTCCGGTGCTGTCCTGGAGGACGGTCGCGGCGTTGCTCGAACCCGTGCTGCTCTGGGTAACGGTCGCCGTATCAGAGACACCTACCTGAGTGACGGCAGCAGAGTCATTGGCACCGCTCTGGGTGACACTGGCCGTTTCACTCGCGCCACTTTGCACGATACCGCCACTTGTGGTTACGTTGCCTTTGTCATCGGTGGTGATGGAACCAACAACGTCGCTGGTGCCGGTCTGGGTAACTTGCGCATTGTCAGAGAGAGCGGATTGATTGACGACCGCAGTGCTGCTCGCGGTCTGGCTGACATTGGCGTCGCCGCCGCCGGTCTGGGTGATGTTGGCCTTGTTGCTAGCACCGATCTGCTTAACCTCAGCGGTGAGGTTGCCCGTATTGCTGACACCCTTAGGATCTTTTGAGGCAACGCCTTGGGTCACTATGGCGGCGTTGGAATTGCCGTCTTGCTCAACGGTCACGGTCTCGGTGGTGCCAGAGGCAGCCGTTTGGTTGACGGTGGCAGCATTACCGCTCGCCGACCCTGCTTTTAGGGGGGCCAATGCGTAGCCCTGGCCAACGGTGGCGGCACTGGTGCCGACGCCAGCTTGATCAATCAGGGCATTATTGGTGTCGCCGTCCTGATAGATGGTCGCTGAATCTGGTGTTGGCGTGACTGCTGCGGCAGGCATAGCGACGGCAGACAGAAGGATGGCGATACTCGCGCCTGCAACCAACAGCGTGGCGCTCTTGTTGAATGACTTCGGGGTGGTGAATTTCATTTTTATTTCTCTCTATTGGTTAGGTTAAAACTGTTGCACTACATCTGCGATTTGGGGCTATCGTTGGCGACAAGCGCCACTTATTCACTACACACTGGTAAAAATATCTTGGTCTACTCTCACTCGATTTCTGGGAGTGAAGAGGAATGCAAAACATCAATCGATGGTTTCCATACTCGAACTGACAATCCTGACAGCTACGCCCACCCTTCTGGTATCTTTCGGTTCTACTCGGACAATGGTGCCCTGACAGTTGAACCGTAATTTCACCCCGGCAGCGTCGAAATCGATGGTGAAGCCAATCTCACTGCCAACGACGTAGGCAACATCCGTTTCAAAAAAGACTCCTGAGGCACTAATGTCACGAGAGATCCCTTTCGCGTCACCGAGGGAGAGCGGCACTGTCGTGTATATCCGACTGCTGGTTCTCTTCTCATGATCCGTTGGTGGATCTGTCGTGGTCATGTCACGTTACTCGTTGCTTGCTTCTCTTCAGGTGAACGCATCATAGGCCTGCCAATTGGTCTGTACACGGGAAGGATCTCCCTTTCTTAATAGGATCAAGCGACCAAATGAATTAGAGTTTTCTCGGTAGATCCCTCCTGTGATGAACAGGAGGTTTGTCATAGAGGGTTTTCCCTAGAGGTCGCTGTGGCGCAGCTTTCCGAGTAGATTGCCTGGTTGGTATTGATGATCAAAGAGCAAAGAGGTGTAGTCGGTATTTATGGAGTAGTGCGGGGAGCAGACGCAAGGCCATTTTTATCGGTGAGAATGGCCGTATTGCAGGACGTGCAGATGATGCCTAAGGACGAACCTCCGCCAATTGATAGGAGCAAGCGACCAGAACAATGATTGATTGTCTGGGAGGTTACTCACGCAAGGCGTAGGAGGTTTCTCCTAGTGTATTTATTGCAGGGGTTGCTCCCATGCGGTTTTGCCAGGAGATTGTCCGATGGATGGATTTTGGATCAGAAAGGCGGTGTAACGGATAGGGATGGGATATCACGAAGAAACAAAAGGCCGAGGGTGCTCGTAGGCAGGGTAGGGGGCAGACAAACGGGCTCAGTTGTACCCGCAGGGAGAGAGAGCGGGTGTCTTGCGAGGGGGGATTAGTCTTTGGGCGCGGTCAGGTTGTGTTTGCCCGCGTAGGCGAACAGCTCCAGCCGACTCGCGACCCCAAGCTTGCTATAGATAGAGGTGAGGTGATTGCGCAAAGTACTCTCGCTGATGAACAGCGAGCCGCTGATGGCTTTGGTGGTTGTCCCGACCTGGGTGGTAATCGCGACAATGACCAGCCGTTCCTTGTCGGTGAGGGTCGCCATCTTCTGCGCCTCTGGACAGACATCGCGCGAGGTTGATTCTTTACGGGATAGTTCGAGCAGGATGCGGTTGGTCGCGCCTCGGTCGATCCACATCTCTCCGGCATGAACCTTGGTGATGGCATTCAGGATGGATTCGGCGCAGGCGGTTTTTTCAATCACCCCTTTCGCACCGGCGAGGATGGCCTTGTCATGCACCAGTTGGTCGCGCAGGCCGGTCAGCACCAGGATCCGCGCCTTTGACTTGGCGGAAAGCAGCGGTATCAGATCCAAGCCACTTTCCTGTCCGAGGTCGAGATCGAGCAGGATGACATCGGCGGTGACAGAATCGAGTAGCCGCAGGGCATCAGAACCGTTGGTGGCGCTACCCACCACGGTCATATCGTTCCCTTCACTTTCGATAAGCCGCTCTAGCCCCCACGAGACACTGCGATGGTCGTCAATCAGCAGGATTCGGATCCGAGCGGATCCACATAAGCTTGATTCGGGCATGGGTGGATGCTACTCCGTTCTTTACTTTATAGGAACAACAACCCGCACAATGGTGTAACCCGCGCTGTTGGGTTCAACCGACACACTGCCACCCAGCAAGAGGGCGCGTTCGTGGATGGAGCGGGGGACAAAACGGCCCATCACTGACCGGCGGGGATCATGCGGCACCTGATTGGTAATATCCAAGAGCAACCGTTCGTTCTCACAGCGAATATGTACGTCGATGGTTTTTGCTGAAGTATGCCGCATGATATTGCTAATACCTTCTGAGATGATCTGGAAGACCTCGGCGGCGAGCTGGCTCTTGATCGGCATCGACATCCCCGATCGAACCTCAATGTGAATCCCGTAGTGCTTGGCAACCCGATCCGCCAGCCGATTTACGGATGATAATAAAAACTCACAAGGCGTTAGCGAGGCTTCCTTGATCGACAAGGCAAACCTACGCAGATCGCGCACGGTTGTGCTCGTCATATCGACCAGGTCTGCTAAACGCTTCGCGAGCGGATGATCCTCATCGGTATCACGCGCCAACGCCTCAATAGCAATCTTCAGACCGATATAGGGCTGGATGGTGGTATCATGCAGATCTAGGTAGATCTTCTTGTGCTCGTCCTGGATAGACTGCGCTAAAGAATTTTCCATAAGATGAACATTATCCACGATGGTGGAGATAACCCGCGATACATGGGACAGAAATTTAATATCATTACTCAGAAACGTACAGGTACTGGCCGTAATGTAGAACCTGCCATGCGTACCATCGTACTGGCGGTAGGGAACGGTAATAAAGGCATTCGCGTCCAGTAAACTAGCGCTCGCTATTATATGCTCCTCATCACCTTCTCTGGTGCGCATCCTAGCGCCAGCCTTGTAAAGATGGCAGTGTTTGCGATGGCTCCACCAATGCCTTGTGAGAGAACAATACGAGGCGGAATATTCTTCTGGTAGGCTTAATAAAACTTCCGTGGCATTCTGCGACATCTCGGTGCGGATCGCGGCGTGCCCAGGCTCCTGCCGAGCCACACTACTGTAGACAACACATTGGTCGGCTAGGTTTGGGTGCGGGAGCACGAGGATGCACGAATCCCCTTGATAGAACGCCAAGAGACGGTTTAGATTCTCCCCAATGGTGCGATTCAGCCCGAAACGCGGATCCCAATTCATGTTGATATCATGGATCATCTCTATCCTTTTCTGTCGGGTAAGTTCATGGCTGCCCCAATAGATGGCGATACTGACAACAGTGACAAAATAACTAATGTGAGGCAGCAAATCAAGGCTGTCGCTTTCAGATATTGCTATAGAAAACGCAACACCTATGAGTAAGATTGGCATCCTGTAGTGGCGATCTGTGCCTTGGTAGGTGCGGGAAATAAGAAATACAGCTAATACAAACATTACCGAGAAGACATGACTCACATCCTGGGTGATAGGTATCATAACGCCGGCAAATAACGCATCTAGCCAATAAAGGACGACATCTTGTTTCCTCACGCCATAGTAATAGTGAACCACCAGAACAACCGCACTATAGACACAGTAAAGGCCCAGTAACACGCCCACGTAATTATGAATCGGCACCAGACTACTCGGGTGTGAATCGATAAACAACATCGTCAGAAGAGAGAGCAGGAAACGCGCAATCCCAAGCGTCAGCGCATTGAGTGGATCTAGGCTCTCGCACAGAGAGGGTTCTTCGACTGCCGTTGCGAGGCTTTCGGGTTCTTGCGGAGAGAATCGGATCGGAAAAAAGGTAAAGATATTCATCTAGGCGCTACCCTCAGTAGTCCGCAATGGTTGGGAAAATTTTCTCTTTCTACAAAACCGAAGAAAGTATTCCATGCCCAAGAATCACTGTTTGGGTTCGGCAAGCATTTCTGTAGATACTGTTTACTGTCGGGTTGCATACCACCAGAAAGAATCGGCAGGTGTCTGCGGAACAAAAGAATTTTCTGCAGCGCACAACCCACGCCAGCAAGAACACCCTAAGGTAGCGATAGGCTGTCCGCCACGAAGATCGCTAAAGATACCGCACGGCCTGAGGGATGCCGCAGTCTGAGGCATCCTGTTTTGCTGCGGTATCGCCGATCGTCGATACGCCATCGCCGATATTCGATATACTTATTGTCTCTGTTACCTCGATCGTAGATACGCAAGGCATGGAAAGCGCACCGTACGTCATTCACGATGCCACGGTAGTATTTGTCTACCGGATAGTAGTTGTCTTTCGGGATTCGGACATCATCACCTACCTTGAGAGAAGGTGTTCTGTCCGCCAGGGTAATGTCAATATTGCCATCGTTGCGTTTTATCCTGTTGCTGTGTTCCCACCACAGCAATGAGTGGCGCGTCATAGCACCAGTTGGTTCATCGTAGATAAAGAATGCCTTTTCAAGGCCCTTAAAGATAACACGAACCATATACCCGGCAACATTCTTTGTATGATCCGGTGTGGATTTTGACCCAGTAAAAGAGAAGAACGTGTGCCATTCATCTTTGATTCTCGCCTCAAAATTACCCATAGTATTCTTGCCATCCTTGCTACCATCCGTCTCATTTTTCCAGGCAATGTCTGGTAAATCACAAAGATCGCGAAAATAAATACAGTTTGCCGGAACGATGGGATGATTCAAAACATTAGCAACCCCGTACCGTTCATCCAGGTGTGCGATAAATTGCTTATGTGAGAAAAGAACCAGTGAGTCTTGTGGGTAGGTATTAAATCCGTCCGGTTTTGGCAATAGTCTTGGATCGAGCATAACCTCGTCACTTTCCCATACCGGATAGGAAATACCAAGATCAAGATGGAACATGAGGTAATCAAAACTATAGGTGTGTTCAGGTATTGTTTGTTCGTTGATCCTAAAGTGGCGCGACCCTCGCCACTGAGAAGATATCCTTTGCCGTGCAAGCCAATGAGTGAACCGCTTGTCATCATCACGGAATAGACTGCTGAGTTCGGTGTTTGCCGGATTATAGAACAGGGCCTCAGCGACGCGACGATGCAGATGATCGACAACTCCAGCTTTCTCGGTGTGGTTGCCCGCAGTATCGCCAGACTCCATCGCTGTTTTGAAATCGATAATGTGCCTCATGTTCCGTAGCTTTAGCTTCTCGTAACCGTGCTTGAGCAGCCACAAGGCAAGATAATTATCAGCATGCAGATCGGTCTTCCCGCCCTGCTTACTCTTCTGGAGAAGAAACTTTTTATGAGACTGTGATTTGAACCAAAAGAAATCGACTCGTTCTCGGTTTAGTAGTTCATCAACAAAGATATCAAAGGTATTTGCTGTACCTGGCTCGTAGCCACCCAACCCAATGGATGTTATCTTGCTATACCGGCTGCGTATTTTCTCTAGTTTCTTTTGTTTATCAATGTCCTTCAGTGTTCTTTCGCTTGGCTCTTGTTCGCAACGACAACAAGGGGCGCTGCTGATATAGGCACCAGGGCAATTCTTTATTGGATCATCGTCCCCGGCTTTCTTTCCGGTAGCTGGGCGCGCTGGGGGCGCTTTAAATGCGATGTCATCATCACACCCCGTCATTGTGAGATCATAACGATGTGACCAGGGCAACACCTTCAGGATGTACTCTGCCACCTGATGACTGACATGGTTTCGCCATTCGACCGCGATCGCCCCATCCTTACTGCCCAGGGTCTCGATGGCGGGTCGCAGGCGGCTTAACGAGTGTTCCAATAGGCTGTACTGCATCGATCGCAGATTGCCGACCAGGACAGTAAAGATGCGTGGATGATCGAGGTATATCAACAACGATTGGAGAATATCGTGGGTCAACGCCGGGCTGATATCGGTGTCATCAATAGAGATGACCAATAATTCACAGCCCATGGCATTGAGAAACACGTTGAGCCAGCAGCGCCAGGTTGCTATGCGACGATAGCCTTTTGTCGCCTCATCGGTGCGGCGGCGGATAAAGTCATTAAAATCCGAGCTGTCGCGCAGCAAGGCCTCGGCCCCCAATTGGCGCGAGAAATACCAACCCTGGGCCACCTCGTCCTTGAGGCTATTTAGGATATTTTCCATTTTGTTGGTGTGGCACTCTTCCCCAACGCTTGGCGATTGGATACGTTCGGTCAGGGCGTGAATCATCTTGGCGAATATCGCCTCCATGGTGTTGCCGTAGACCTCCATATCGTCTGGGAAAATAACCGGCAGGGCAAAGGCAACACTGCGCTCACGGCCCTTTATATTCACCGGAGTGAGGAGCCTATCGACCTCCATGCCGAGATGTTCCTCTACGTTAAAATGGTTCTTCTCGCAAAACAGCGCCTTTAGCTCCGTGTAGTCACAGCGCCCCGCCGCATGCCGATCACCACCCACACAACGCTTTAGATCCGTCTCGGCACAAGGCCCCAAGCCTCGCTGCACGTTTTCCCGGCCACACCGTTCTTGCTGATGGTCTCCCCCCGAAGAGCGCACCGACTCATTATGGGAACGGCGATCCATTGCATACCAACCGGTGCCTAAACAACGAACTAGGCTCTCGATCTTTAACAGCAGGGTGGTCTTGCCGATGCCGCGCGCACCGTCGATGAAGGCAACGTGGCGTGGTCGATCGTGTTGCTGGCGGAGCAGATACCCCTCGCAATCATTGCCTTCAATCTCTCCCTCGCGCTTTGCAATGCGGTCGATATCGCGGATTATGCGTGCGGCGGCGCGCCGTTGTTCCTGCAACATAAAACGAACCTCGGGAAGAGCAACACCCGCCCGCAGTTTCAGTTCGTCGTGATTCATGGTGTGGCTCCCGCACGCTTAGCAATTGACAGAAAAGGTTGATGGCTCTGGTGGGGAGGTCTGGCGAAAGGCTGAAGCCTGCCCCATGGTCATCCCGCATCACACGCTCGCGCCCGAGCATTGTGTTTGAGCAGGGGGGATGCTAGCAGCAATGTCTGCGGATGGAAATATCGTTATTATTCGATGCGCCATCGACGTTATTCGATAGCGGTGACGGGCTGTCAGTAGGAACTTCTAGGATAACAGTTGCTTGTGCGCGGTCGTCGGTAGCGACCGGTATCGCGAACGGAGTAGGCGAAATAAAAAAGATGGCGGATCGACAAACCCAACCCCTCGTCGCGTGTTGCACAAAGGGGCGGTATCGTGTTCGCGGCGTTTTTTAGGGCACTGCGTCTGACGGACGAGGACGACGAGATCAACACAACCGGTGCAACCAACCGCCGCCTAGGTCTGGCCTAGGCGACCGTGAGGGGAGCGCATAACCCCTACGTGCGTGAACGCGCTATGCGCTTTTTACCCAACGAGCTTGCCGATTAGTGGTGGTGTTCGTTGGTATTCATGTTAATGAGGTTGTACAGCGGGCACCAACTGAGCAAACCGGTGAGTAACGGGATGAGACCAAGCCATCCCCATGCGGTCTGGGGGCCGAGGAATACCAGGGCAATACCGACAAGACCAACGACGATCCGCAGGATGCGATCGATAGTGCCGACGTTCTTTAGTGCATTGATATTCATAAGAAGCCTCTCGTTACCGGTTAGACATAGGGAAACAACGGACGTATCGTCGCGAGCCTTACTCGCTACACTGCTATTGTAATCGTACGCAATTCGGTCAATGCTGCGCTTTGTTTAAGCGGGCAGCCTACGCAATCCTTCTCGTTCTGCCCCTACCTGCCGTGCCGATCCACGGCCCACCCTGCGGGAGCCTACTCTATCACAGTCGTTGATGAACCGCTGCTTGACTGGCAGCGACGCCGACATTGTAGCCCAAGCAGGCACTACCGCTCCACACCCGTGCTCACGGTTCGCTCAGTGTCTCGCCCGTAACGGCACCAACGCAGTCAGCCATTCCACCAGGGGTGGCCTAGCCCGAAGCGGCGCTATCCGTTTCCATAGGAACCGCATAGGCACATTCTTTAATCGGACAGACCTTCTCAGTACCGCGCCGCTTCGTGACCTTGATGGTCAGCAGTGGCCAATGACACTTCGGGCAGGCTTCGGCAATCGGCTCATTCCACACCGCGTAGTCACAAGCGGGGTAGGTGGCGCACGAGAAGAATATCTTACCAAATCGCGATTTGCGCTGGAGGAGCGTGCCCTTATTACACTTTGGGCAAGAGACCTGGGTATCGCGTGGTTTCTCTAGGGGCTCGATGAATTTACACTTGGGATAGCCACTACAACCAATGAATTGTCCGTAGCGTCCCTTCTTGATATGCAGCTCTGCATTGCAGTTGGGACAGGTACGCCCTTCTACGACAACCGGGCCGATTGGTGCGTCAGCGCCCTCACCGAGGTCGCGGGCATAAGCACAGGTTGGGTAATCGGTACAACCGATAAATCGTCCGCGCCGCCCCAAACGAATCGATAACGGTTTGCCGCAGGTAGGACAGACCTCGTCCAGCGCCTCGTGGGTGACATCCTGACGTTTTACATTCTGTTCTTTGAACTTGACGAGCGTTTGGAATGGCTCCCAGAAGGCCTCCATGATCGGTATCCATTCCTGCTCACCTCGGGCAACGGCGTCGAGCTTATCTTCGAGGGTTGCGGTAAAACTATAATCGACGTAGCGTGTAAAGTGCTCGACCAAAAAACGATTGACGATGACGCCAACATCGGTTGGTTTAAAGCGCTTGTTTTCTAGTAGAACGTATTCCCGTTGCTGCAAAGTCGCAATAATCGATGCGTAGGTAGAGGGACGACCAATACCCAGTTCTTCCAGAGATTTGACCAGGGTGGCTTCGGTATAACGCGGTGGTGGCTCGGTAAAATGCTGCTCGGCGCGAATCGCACCGAGTTCAATCTGCTCGCCTACCTCGAGGGGGGGGAGCACCGATTCACTCTCTTCGGCGGCGTCATCCAATCCTTCTTGGTAGACCGATATATAACCAGGGATTGCAATGGTCGCACCGGTGGCACGGAATAGATCCGCCGTCCCCTCACCAGGGGCTAGATCAACCGCTACCGCATGGATGGTCGCGTGGATCATCTGGCAGGCAACGGTGCGCTTCCAAATAAGATCATACAACTTCCATTGTTCTGGCTTAAGAACCTTCTGTAATTTCTCTGGATGACGGGTGATGTCCGTCGGGCGAACTGCCTCGTGGGCCTCTTGGGCATTCTTGGAGGTGGTACGGTAGACGCGCGGCTTTTCAGGGAGATTCTCTTTCCCATAGCGATCGGCAATAAACGCACGCAGTTCCGAGAGCGCCTCGGCGGCGAGATTGGTAGAATCCGTACGCATATAGGTAATGAGTCCGACTACCTCAGTCCCGATATTAACGCCCTCATAGAGTTGCTGCGCGACACTCATGGTACGGCTCGTGGTAAACCCGAGCTTGCGCGCCGCCTCTTGTTGGAGGGTCGAGGTAATAAAGGGCGGGGAAGGATTCCGTTTCCGACTCTTCTTTTCTACCTTGACAATGCGCAGCTTTCCTTCTGCGCGGGCAAGCAAGGCATCGCGGATGGTATTCGCCTGTTTGTCTTCCGTAACGGTGAACTGGCTTATCTTCTCTTTTTGGTACTGCAGGAGCTTGGCGCCGAAGGTTGCACTGCCCTTGATACAATCGGCCTCGATAGTCCAGTATTCACGCTTTTCAAATCGTCCAATCTCATCGTCACGCTCAACAATCAGGCGTAAGGCCGGGCTTTGGACACGCCCAGCCGACAGTCGACCACGAATCTTTCGCCACAATAAGGGGGAGAGATTAAATCCAACCAGATAATCCAGGGCACGACGCGCCTGTTGCGAATTGACGAGGTGCATAGAAATATCGCGCGGCTTGGCCATGGCCTCGGCAACGGCGCGCTGGGTGATCTCATGAAAGACAACCCGTTTTAATAGTTTGTCTTTGAGGAGATCTCGTTCGTGAAGAACCTCGGTGATATGCCAGGAAATCGCCTCGCCCTCACGATCCGGATCGGTGGCGAGATAGATGGCGTGAGAATCGCGAGCCGCCTTGATAATCGCGTCGATGTATTTCTTGTGGCGATCGCTGACCACGTATTTCATGAGAAAGCCATTGGATGTCTCAACGGCTCCGCTTTTCGGTAGCAGATCGCGCACATGACCATAAGAAGCAATCACCTCGAAACCAGTGCCGAGGTATTTCTTTATGGTCTTGGCCTTTGCGGGAGATTCGACGATGACGAGATTCTTTTCCATTGATTTTCTGTATAAACGGCAAACAGGTACGAGAATAGTCTAAGGGCTACTATAATCATAAGGACACACAAGACGAAACACCCGCCAGTAGGCGGGCGGGCAGAAACGGCAACCACCAACGTCAGTGGAGATATCCGTGAACCGTGTTAAACACCAGATCCTCCATCCAAGCAAGTGCTGCTTCATGGCCCGGTTGATTAAACAATACCATGAGCACTACCCACTTTAGATGATCCAGCTCGAAGTCATCCGTTTCTAGCGCCATCACGCGGTCAATGGTCAATTCCCTTGTCGCAGGATCGAGCACCCCGATCTGCTCTAAGAACAACAAAAACCCGCGACCTTCCACGTTCAAACGCTTTAATTCCGGTTCGGTGTAGACACGTAGTGAGCGACTGGGGTCGATGGGTAGAGTACCCTGTTGTTCGGAAAGTCCCTCTAACCACGTAAACGCCTTTCCGATCTCCACTTCGGAGAATCCAGCTTCGACAAGCTCCATGCGCAAAGATTCCTCATCTGCGCCGAGATCTGCATCGGATTCCATGTAGTTGTCAAAGAGGTACATGAGCACGTCCAGTACTGTCTCTTTCATGACCGACCCTCACGTGGTACGGGTGTAGAGGCCGCCTGGCTGGGCAGCAAGGAGTCCACGAAGTTCCAGGACTAGGAGCATGGAGGAAACCACGGCTGGCGTCAATCCGCTCTGTTCTATCAGGGCGTCGATTGACAAAGGATCGTACCCAAAGCAGTCCATGACCTTTTTGTAGTCACCATCTAGGGGTGGGGTTGGCGTCGCGGGGGGGCGGACACTGGTCGCCGCCTTGGCGAGGGCTATCTCGTTAAGAATGTCATTGGCATTCTCAACCAACTTTGCCCCTTCGCGGATCAGGACATGGCATCCCCGCGACAGGGGGTTATAGATCGAGCCCGGGATCGAGAAGACCTCACGTCCTTGTTCTGATGCCGCGCGTGCGGTGACAAGGCTCCCGCTGCGAGTAGATGCCTCGACCACCAGGGTGCCTAGGCTAAGTCCGCTGATGATGCGGTTGCGGCGCAGAAAATTAGCCCCCATGGTCGGAGTCCCGGGGGGATATTCGGTGACGAGCGCCCCTCGCTCGGCGATGCGGTGGGCCAGTGCCAGGTTCTCCGACGGATAGACGCGGTCAAGGCCAGTCGCGACAACGGCCACGGTGCGGCCATTCTCTGCTTCGAGTGCGCCCTCGTGTCCGATGGCGTCAATGCCATAGGCAAGCCCACTGGTAACGACCAATCCGGCAGTAGCCAGCTCGCGGGCAAAGAAACGCGCCGTATCGCGCCCGGTTGGGCTTGGATTGCGCGTCCCGACAATGGCGATCTGGGGGCGATCGAGGACGCTTACGTCGCCACGGATAAAAAGGATGGGGGGCGGATCGCCGATCTGGGCGAGCCGATAGGGATAGCGAGGGTCGCGGATGTGAACGATGAGATTACCGGTGCTCTCCGCCCAGGCGATGTCGGCATCTACGGCAGCCCAGTCGGGTGCTTGGAGGTGGGCAAGGATCTTCGCGGTAATGCGTCCCTCGGTGTCCAATGTCGGAGCAGCGGCGAGTGTTTCCTGCGCTGACCCAAAATGTGCCATGAACTCTTTATATAAAATCGGCCCCACCCCTGGGATCCGATGCAACGCTAGGGTACACCGCAGTTCATCATCCATCGTTTGCTACAATCACCGGGTATCTTTGGTCGGGTAGTTTGGGGAGCGCACGGTATCTAGTATCCGCATATCCTTTTGCGCCTCCAGGATCAGAGCATAACTCACATGATCAAATACACGAAAGATCATTAGCAATCCGGCCTTTTCTTCTGGGAGGTTGATGGTTTCATGGGTGATGGGATCCGTTGCCACATCCCCCGATTGGTAGATCATGAGCACATGACCAATACCCAAGCCGTCTTCTTGCCCCTTATCGAGCACAACCGCTTGCAATCGCGCGACACTTGGCGAACCATCCAAGATATCAATGATGTGCCCCTCGATTGGTTTCTC
>CAIRSR010000161.1 GCA_903881315.1 uncultured Thiotrichales bacterium
CTGTACTGGGCTGTATCAACAGGCTTCCAGCCAAAACCACCGTTGAACACCTCCCAAAAAAAGCGGCGCGTAGCCTCCTCTCGTACTTCAAAAACGGCATCCGATTCCTCCTCAACGCCCTCCTGACACTCGCACCTATCCCCCCCTTGTGGATACATCTAAAACTTGTCGGGTGGTAAGTGTGGCAGTAGCTAATCGTTGATTTGCCCGCACACCCAGAATGCCACCATGCGGCTTATTTTTTCTGGCAGGCCGGTATGTTCTTTGCGTCTCGTACCCACAATGCTTGCTGCACAAAGGTTCCAAGCGACTTCAGGCTTTCTGCAGCACAATGGGAAGTGGTTTCCCACAAAGTCCCGTCCCTATTCCTCTCGGGTATTTCATTCCGAATAGTGGTTCGGTGTTGGTTTTACGAGAGGACACCAACGCTGACCTAATCAAGTTTCTAGAATATATGCCAGAAAAAACTAACGTCTTTTACCATGCGGAAATCCTGTGAAATTATGCTACCATAACCAACAGTTATGAGCGAGTGTACCCTGCATTGCGCCGACAAAGATCCAATCACAAAATCAATCTATTATGGCTGACTATAAACACACCCTAAATTTACCGCAAACCTCCTTCCCTATGAAGGCCAATCTCGCTGAACGTGAGCCCCTTTGGCTGCGTCACTGGGAGGCGATCGATCTCTATCGACAGATCCGCACCACCGGCGAAGGCAGAAAGAGGTTTGTGCTTCATGATGGCCCACCCTATGCGAATGGAAGCATTCATCTCGGGCATGCGGTTAATAAAATACTCAAAGACATCATCGTTAAAGCCAAAACCATTTCGGGATTTGACGCTCCATACATTCCGGGCTGGGATTGCCATGGTCTCCCCATCGAGTTGCAGGTAGAGAAGGATGTCGGCAAACCTGGCGGAAAGGTAACGCCCCGCCAATTTCGTACCGCCTGTCGTCGCTATGCAACCAAACAGATTGCCTTGCAGTCACAGGGGTTTCAGCGTCTCGGTGTTCTTGGGGACTGGGCAAACCCCTACTTGACGATGGACTATCAGGTAGAAGCGGATATCTTGCGCTCACTGGGGCGTGTGATTGCGGCTGGCCATGTCCATGCCGGATTTAAACCGGTGCATTGGTGCGCCGACTGTCGCTCTGCGCTGGCTGAGGCAGAGGTCGAGTACCAAGATCGTACCTCACCAGCGATTGATGTGTGCTTCCCGGTTGTTGATCGGGTTACCTTCTTAGAACGATTCCAGGTTGGGCCTGATATCGATATTGGTGCCTCTCTTTCTGTTGTGATCTGGACAACGACACCATGGACGCTACCTGCCAATCAAGCGGTTGCCATCCACCCCGAGCTTGACTATGTGCTGGTGCGCGCCCCAACCCACGGTCAAGCTGGTCACGATCAGGAATTGTTATCTATTGTGCTAGCCGAGGCGTTGCTGGTTGCCACGATGTTGCGCCTTGGTTGTGAGGATTACACAGTGCTGGCGCACACCAAAGGCGCTAACCTAGAGGGCTTGCGACTCCAGCACCCGTTTTATGCTCGCGAGGTTCCTCTTATTTTAGGTGAGCATGTGACGGTTGATGCTGGCACTGGCGCAGTTCACACCGCACCAGGGCACGGCCAGGAAGATTATGTTGTCGGTTTGCGTTATGGCCTTGCGGTACACAATCCGGTTGGAAACAATGGGGTCTTTCTGCCTGACACGGAGCTATTTGCTGGCGAGTTTGTGTTTGATGCCAATGCCCACATCCTGAACGTACTCCGCGAACGCGGCACACTTCTCCACGCCGAAACCATCCGGCACTCCTATCCTCATTGCTGGCGGCACAAAACCCCCATCATATTCCGCGCCACCCCACAATGGTTTATTGGGATGGAACAAAGGGGATTACGCGAACAGGCATTGTCCGCCATAAAACAGGTAGCCTGGCACCCCGAGTGGGGTGAAGTACGCATTACCAGTATGGTGGAAAATCGCCCGGATTGGTGTATCTCACGCCAACGCACCTGGGGTGTACCGCTTGCTCTGTTCACGCATATTTCGACCGGAGCACTGCATCCACGCACCCAGGAACTGATCGAGGCCGTTGCCGAGCGGATTGAAAAGGATGGTATCGATGCCTGGTTTGAACTTGATCCAGCCGAGTTACTCGGGTCTGATGCGGCGCATTACCAGAAATTACAAGATACGCTTGATGTGTGGTTTGATTCTGGGATAACCCATGCAGCGATCCTTGAGCGGCGGCCTGGTGTTAGTGCGCCTGCGGATTTATACCTGGAAGGATCGGATCAACATCGTGGCTGGTTCCAGTCTAGCTTGCTCTCTGCGGTAGCAATGCGTGGTACCGCACCTTATCGTGCCGTCTTGACCCACGGCTTCACAGTGGACGAGCAAGGCCGTAAGATGTCTAAATCACAAGGCAATGTCGTCGATCCGCACCAAGTACTCAACAGTTTAGGTGCCGACATCTTGCGGTTGTGGGTCGCAGCAACGGATTATCGTAGCGAGATGGCCATCTCTAACGAGGTGCTAAAGCGCATTGCCGATTCCTATCGGCGGATTCGCAACACAGCACGCTACCTTCTGGCGAATCTTTCTGACTTCGACCCTCGCCGTGATCTGTTGCCGGTTCACGAGATGCTTTCCTTGGATCGCTGGATCGTCGATCGCGCCTTTACCCTCCAGGACGAGATACGCGCAGCCTACGATTCTTATCAATTCCATTTGATCTACCAGAAGATCCATAATTTTTGCGCGATGGATCTTGGTGCCTTGTACCTAGATATTATCAAGGATCGCCAATATACCATGCCCGCGAAAAGTCTACCGCGCCGCTCGGCCCAAAGTGCTGCGTACCACATCATAGAAGCACTCGTTCGCTGGCTTGCGCCCATCCTCTCTTTTACCGCCGATGAGATATGGCACTTCATCCCAGGTGACAGGCCCGATGCGGTATTTCTTACGACCTGGTATCCGCGCCCGGTCTCTTTCGTGGGCGCACATGAAGATCGCGATACCGAACGCGCCAACTGGGATCAGGTATTCGCCGTACGCGAGCTGGTCGCCAAAGCCTTGGAAGGCCTGCGAGTAGCTGGCCGCATCGGCTCCTCCTTGGATGCCGAAGTAACCTTGTGGTGCAGTGACGATTTACAAAGAACCCTTAGTCGACTTGGGGAGGAGCTGCGCTTTGTGTTCATCACCTCTGCCGCCCAGGTTCTTCCCGCCACTTCGCACCCCGACGATGCCATAGAAGCCGCTGCTGGTCTATGGCTACAGGTAGCACCCTCCAACCACGCAAAGTGCGAACGCTGTTGGCACCACCGCGCCGACATCGGTACACACACCGAACACCCCACCTTGTGCGGACGGTGCGTTAGCAATATCACCAGCAACGGAGAGAAACGCACCTATGCCTAATGCGAACACCCATCTGCGCTGGTTATGGGGAGCGCTAGCCGTTCTTGTAGCGGATCAATCAACCAAGGAGGCAATCACAGCAAGCCTACACTTTCACCAAGTGGTGCCACTGCTGCCTTTTTTTAACCTAACCCTTGATCACAATACAGGTGCCGCATTCAGCTTTTTGGCAGACGCATCCGGCTGGCAGCGTTGGTTTTTTAGTGCGCTGGCTATCGCAATTAGCGGCGTCCTGATTATCTGGCTACGCAGATTGCACACTGGCGCATTACTTGAGCCACTCGCTATTGTTTTTGTTCTCGGTGGCGCGATCGGAAATCTGTTGGATCGCGTCCGCTTTGGCTACGTGGTCGATTTTATTCAGGTTCACTGGTACGCTTGGTACTTTCCAACCTTTAACGTCGCCGACTCTGCTATTACTATCGGCGCAGCACTTCTGATCATAGACAGCCTTTTTTCCCACAAGATCCACCCAGACCAAGCCTAACACCTCCACGTTCCACGTGGAACACTGAGCGCAACCACGCCCTGTTCCACGTGGAACACTGACAAACATAGATGCGTCAGTCTTTCAGTGTTGCCCAAGCCTTTTCAATCCTTTTCGCTGATACTGGAACGGCAGCCTTTATTTCTTGTGCAAACAGGGATACGCGCCACTCCTCAAGCATCCACCGCAGATCATCCAACGCGGGATCGTTGCTGTCGCGGTTATGGGGGGTAGCCAGTCGCTGTTGAAATCGTGCCCACCAAGGGTGGAACTCAGCAAGGCGCTCGCGTTCGCGGATGGGTTGGTCGCGCATCTTTTCGATTCGCAACAGGGCGGCCTTTAGGTATCTGGGATAATGCAACAGGCGGGCGAGCGGTATCGTTGCGATAAAACCAGGGTACACCAAGAAATCGAGCTGAGTGCGCAGATCCTCGTAGGAGTTGCGATAGACTGGGGCATCCTTGCGAATCTCAAGGCTAATCTTATGGTAATCAGCAAAGATGCTGGTTATCAGGGTAACTATCTTTTCGGCGATAGGTGCAAGTTGGGCGCGTCCCGCAACAAGGCGAGCTTGGAACGTGACGGCATCGCGGATGTCGGCGTCCTCGGCAAGGAATGCGGCATCAATGATCGCGCTCAAGATTTCCTGCTTAAGGTTGGCCGACTTACCTTGGTAGGGTTGAGCAAGGACGGAAACTCGACCGATGGCAAGGGTTCGTTCCAGTTGTCGGAATTGGCTGGGGATTGCCAAGACAAATAAGCGGCGCAATCCGGATCGGTGGGCGACAATGGCTCGGTCATGGGATTCAAATACGCGGAGCGCCACGCGACCAGGCGGTTCGTCCAGCAAAGCCGGGTAGGCCACAACGGTTACACCCTTCCCTGGTAGTTCAACCTGCTTTGGCAAAGCCCCAAAATCCCAAGCGGTCACGCACTCGCGCTCAAAGTGGTGCGTGGCAAGCTGGCGAAAAGAGGCTTCGGCCTGCGCCCTGAAGGTATCGCGCAAGGAGGCAAGATTGCGATCTTCGGCCAGTATTTTTCCGTCATCGCCAATGATGCGGAATCTCATGCGCAAATGATCCGGCGGGATCTCACTACTAAAATCGGTGGGCGCGATCTCTACACCCGTAATCTTGTGTAAGAACTGAGAGAAGGCGGTAGTAAGTGGAGCTTCTGGGCGAGTACTGGGATCGGCGAAGACCTCATAGGCGGCCTGCACATAGTCTGGTGCTGGAATAAATTTTACTCGCAGCGGTTTGGGCAGCGAACGCAAAAGAAAGGTCAACTTTTCTGCCAACAAACCAGGAACTAAGTACTCATGGTGGTAATCCTGAATGCGCGACAGAAACGACAATGGGACTGATAGGGTTACACCATCGTTGGGCTCTCCCGGGTCAAAGCAGTAACTTAAGAAAAGATCGGTATCCGCTATGGTCAGATGATCAGGAAAGCGTTCGGCGGTAACCGTTGTGCTTCCTCCGCGCATCAGTCGTTCGCGATCGAGGAAAAGAATCTGTGGTGCCTTTCGTTCAGCATCCTGTCGCCACAACTCAAGAGAGCGGTGGTCATAGACGAGCCCCGGGAGGTGTTCGTCATAAAAATTATGTACAGTTTGCTCATCAACCAGGATGTCACGGCGACGGGATTTGTGCTCAAAGTCTTCGATCTCTTTCATCAAGGTGCGGTTATGAAGAAAGAATGGCGCATCGCTCGTGTAGTCGTAGCGCACCAAGGCATCACGGATAAAGATTTCACGCGATGAAGGCGGATCAATGATTCCAAAATCCACCCGGCGTTGGGTAACAATGGGCAGCCCAAAAAGCGTTACCTGTTCGATGGCAATGACCCGCCCCTGCCGTTTTTCCCAATGCGGATCAGCATAGTTACGGCGCACAAGATGCTGGGCCAGGGATTCGAGCCACTCGGGTTCAATCTGCGCGACCGATCGGGCGTAGACCTTGGTGGTTTCTAAAAGCTCGGCGGCAACCAACCAGCGTGGTGATTTATTAAAGACACCCGATCCGGGAAATATTAAAAACTGCAGACCGCGTGCGCCGAGGTAGACCTTTTTCTTTTCCTTCTCCTTTGGAGTCTTGTCCGGTTTGCGCTTATCGTCCTTCTTTGGCTTGGTCGCTTCATCTTGCTCTTGATACTGCAGCATTCCGATGCGCGAGAGTAATCCACTCAGCAGGGCGCGGTGTAACGCCTCATACGAAGCGGGAGGGTTGGGCTGGTCGGGTAGCTGCAATTCACGCGCGACATCAGATAGCTGGGCACGCAGATCAATCCACTCCTGCATCCGATTAAAGGAGAGAAATTGCTCATGACAAAACCGCCGCAACGCATTCTTAGAAGGATGCTCCACGGACGCCTTCTCATAAAACGACCAAAGGGTAAGCCAAGCAAGGAAGTCTGAGCGCGGGTTATGAAAGCGGCGGTGTTTTTCGTCAGCGGCATCTTGATGGGCGAGGGGTCGCTCACGCGGGTCTTGCAGGGCAAGCGCACTGGCAATGGTTAGAACCTCTTGCAAAGCCCCTTCTTGGGAGGCCGCCAAGATCATGCGACCAATGCGCGGATCGACGGGAATGCGCGCCAGTTGGCGGCCAAGCGGTGTAATCGCTCGAGCGGTGTCTATTGCTTGCAGCTCGTGCAAGGTTTTATAGCCCTCATTGATAAGTCGTGGGTGGGGTTGTTCAACAAAGGGAAAATGTTCAGGTTCACCCAACCCCAGGGCTTTCATGCGCAGAATCACCGCAGCCAATGAGGTGCGCTTGATCTCTGGATCGGTGTATAGCGGTCGCACCAAAAAATCAGCTTCGGTGTAGAGACGAATACAAACGCCCGGGCCAATGCGGCCACAGCGCCCTTTTCGTTGATCGGCACTGGCGCGGGATATGGGTTCAATCCGTAGTCGACTGACCTGAGATCGTGGACTGTAGCGGTTGATGCGGGCCAGACCAGCATCAATGACGGTGTGAATCCCAGGGATGGTCAGCGAGGTCTCCGCCACATTGGTGGCAAGCACAATCCTAAGCTGACTGCTCCGCTGAAAGACTCGCGATTGTTCCGTCGCCGAAAGTCGGGCATAGAGAGGCAAGAGTAACACCCGATCGAACGACCGTTTGGAAAGGGCCACAGTCGTCTCACGGATCTCGCGCTCGCCAGGAAGAAACACCAACACATCTCCCTGTCGTCCTAAGCGGTCAGTAAGGATCTCTTCCATCACATCGGCAATCAGCTCGGAGAGTTCTACATCATCCTCTTCAGTAGGGGGGCGGTAGCGCAACTCAACCGGATGAGTTCGTCCTTCGACTGCGATAACCGGCGCACCACTAAAATAGGTAGCGAAGCGTTCCGTATCCAGGGTTGCTGAGCTGATGATAAGTTTTAGCTCGGGACGACGTGGCAGTAAGCGTTTCAGGTAGCCCAGCAAGAAATCAATATTAAGGCTACGCTCATGCGCTTCGTCTATAATCAGGGTGTCATAGGCGTAGAGTGATCGGTCGGTTTGGGTCTCGGCAAGGAGGACGCCATCGGTCATGAATTTGATATAGGTCGACTGGCTGGTTAGCCCAGAAAAGCGTACTTGGTAGCCAACGGCTGCGCCCACCTCACAACCGAGTTCGCGTGCCACCCGCGTTGCAACGCTGGTGGCGGCGATGCGGCGCGGTTGGGTACAACCGATCAAACCTGCCACGCCGCGTCCCAACTCTAAACAGATCTTTGGCAGTTGGGTGGTCTTGCCCGAGCCCGTTTCACCAGCGACGATAACGACTTGATGGGTGCTTACTGCGGCAGCAATATCCAGACGCCGCTGACTCACCGGTAAGTCATCCGGAAAACTCGGGCGCGGGCGCTCGGTCTCTCGGGTTGCACGGCGCAGAACAGATTCCCGCACAGCGGCTTCTAGCTGCGCTAAGCTTGCAGAGACATCCCGCCCGTTGCGTACCGCCTCGCGCAATTTGTCTAAACGTCGCGAGAGTAGGCGGGAGTCACTGTGCATACCATTCTGAATGGATTGGGCAAGGTCTCGGTAGGCATCCATGTGGGTCATTTCTCAATCCTCGAACAATGGTCGATGAATAGTCACTCCAAAGCACTCCTCGAAATAGGTTCCCTGCGTGTCGAGGTGGCAGGATATACGGTTTGCCAAGGGTTGAATCTCGCGTTATACCCTGGGCAGTGCTGGGCAATGCTCGGGGTCAATGGGGTGGGTAAGACTACGTTACTGCATACACTGGCCGGGCTGCGACCGGCGCAATCGGGAAATGTGTTCTTGAAGGGTGCCCCTTTAGAACAGTTGACCGGGCGGGCCCGTGCACAACAATTGGGGCTGGTCTTTCAGGATAGACCCGACCAATTCCCAACCACGGTATTGGAGACCGTCTTGGCAAGCCGCTATCCCTACCTCGGCTGGTTGGGTTGGGAGACGGAACGGGACAAAGGGTTGGTCTACAAAGCGCTCGCGGCGGTAGATCTAGCCAATCTGGCGCATCGCGAAACCACAAGCCTTTCTGGTGGAGAACGCCAACGCCTGCGCATAGCCGCCTTCCTCGCCCAAGACACCGCGCTAGGTTTGCTCGATGAACCACTCAACCATCTCGATCCCGCCTACCAGGTGCGTATTATCTCTCATTTGGTGGAGCGTGCCCGCCATCAGGGGGGCGCATTGTTGATGGTGTTACATGATGTCAATCTGGCTGCCAGATTTTGTGATCATTGTCTGTTGATCCACGGCGATGGCACCACCAGCGCAGGCAGTACCGAGGAAGTACTAACCGAGAATTCTCTGCAACGCCTTTATCACCACCCGATTGTGCCAGTGGTTACGCCTTGGGGGAGAGGTTGGTTGCCTGGATAAATTCATCACCGGATGGGGTAGGACAACAGAAGGAATGTTTGCGCCAAGCATCATAGACAGCGATCGCCACAGCGTTAGACAGATTCAAACTACGATTGCCCGGCACCATTGGGATATGTAACTGTTGAATCGGTGGGATTGTGTTCAACACCGTCAGCGGTAGTCCGCGGGTTTCAGGGCCGAAGAGCAGTGCGTCACCTTGTGCAATATCGGCAGTAACATAGGGTTGTTTTCCTCGGGTGGAGAAGGCCCAGACCCGTTGCTGCATTGTGGTCAAATAGCTGGCAAGGGAGTCATGCACAGCGATGGTCGCCCACTCATGGTAATCAAGTCCGGCGCGTCGCAATTGTTTGTCGGAAAGATCAAAACCGAGAGGGCGGATGAGGTGCAAGCGTGCGCCGGTGTTGGCACACAGGCGGATAATGTTACCAGTGTTTGGAGGAATTTCAGGCTCAAACAAAACAACGTCAAACATAGCTACTCTCAGAGAACCAAAAGAGAGGTAATCCCCGACCAAGGGTTGCCTCAATACGAACGGCGCTCAATGCCTGTGTTCGCGAGCAACGTCGTTGCTATCTCTTCCACCGATAGGGTGGTGGTTGAGAGGTAAGGGATGTGCTCATCGTTAAAAAGGGTCTCTGCGCGACGTGTTTCAAACTGACACCTGCGCAAAGAAGAATAGAGGCTGTCGGGCCGCCGTTCGTGACGAATCTTCTGCAACCGATCCGGGTCGATGGTCAAACCGTACAGCTTATCACGAAAGGGCGCTACAGCCGCTGGAAGACGATTTTTCTCCAAATCCTCTTCGGTCAATGGATAATTCGCGGCGTAGACACCGAATTGCAGAGCTAGGTAGAGACAGGTAGGTGTCTTTCCCGAGCGTGATACCCCAAGGACGATGATATCAGCCCGAGGATAATTCTTGGTAATGGCTCCATCATCGTTAGACATGGCAAAATTGACCGCATCCATACGAACACCATAGGCAGTACTGTCCCCTAATCCATGACTGCGACCAATGGTGGGAGAAGACGATGTCCTCAATTCCTTTTCTAAGGGGCCAATGAACACCCCAAAGAAATCAAAGAAGGCAGCATCCGCACTTGCAACAATATCCCGTAATGCGTGATTGACCAATGTACTAAAAACAATCGGTCGATCTGTCGAGCGGCGCGCCACCTCGTTGATCTGTTGAACAGCGTCCTCGACTTTTTTTTGGGAATCAAGAAAAGGGAGATTGACCGTTTTGAACGGAATATCACCAAATTGGGTCAATAGACTATGACCTAATGTCTCAGCCGTGATGCCGGTACGGTCAGAGACAAAAAAGACGGTGCGCTGTTGCATAGAACCTACCGAAAAACCGGTTGAGAATTATCAGAGGATACCATGTAGAATGGTACGTCTGGTATGACTTGCTTTCCCCTGAGGAGATACGCATGTCCGAACAAGTGCTATGGTTCGATCGCTTAGGTATGACAGATGTTGGCCGTGTTGGGGGCAAGAACGCCTCGCTCGGAGAGATGATTAGCCACCTCTCTGGCGTTGGCGTGAAAGTCCCTGGGGGCTTTGCCACCACTGCATCCGCTTTCCGTGAATTCTTGGCACAGAATAATCTCGCAACCCGGATTGATGACGCACTACGTTCGCTTGATACCGAGGATGTAACTGCATTAGCAGCGACCGGCGAAAA
>CAIRSR010000162.1 GCA_903881315.1 uncultured Thiotrichales bacterium
ACAGAGACTTGGGCCGACAAGAGCCCACTCCATCGTTACGACACAGAGCCATAGCCGCCTCCACCGGTTAGGCAGTTCGGAAAACTAGAACATCGAGTGCTCATGATGCTTTTGCCGATGCGTCGCTGGCTGCAATGGTGCAACGGCTCAAGATGAAGCTTCCCTACTCGGGGTGACTATCCAGTGTGTGCATTGAATCTGTTTCGCAAAATGCGGGAAGTCAGCGTAGGCGAGGCGGCGACACACTGCCAACCGAGACATATATTGATAGTGGAATTGATAGTCAATAATTCCTTTTGGGGGTTATTATGAACACAAACAAAGACTTGATGATAGTGATTGGCGGAGAGGGCGGGATTCGAACCCGCGTGGAGCGTTAAGCCCCCAACCGATTTCGAGTCGGTGCCGGTGTGGCCGCTTCGGTACCTCTCCGTGGGTTGCGCATAGCGCTATGATATAACAGGGGTTATTGTCTTTGATAAAACCCACGCTGTCAAGGTCTAGCCTTGTCCAATGTGAGATGATCCTCGGGGTGCGGAAGTTGGGATCATGGGCGCACGATCGCGATCCTCCAATGAAACGAGCGTAATTCCACCATCCTATCGTTGCATTATGGCAATCTTTTGCGGGTATCCTTGCGCTACTCCAAATATGGTCAGAGACACAATTATCGAACAAGATTCCATTCTTGTTTCTCTTCTTCATTGGCGTCACGCAGCCCCGCCTCACGATACCAGCCGGACAGCGCCTTACCATTACCAATTACCTGCCATTCTAGGTCGCCCTGCGTTTCTTCACCAATGCGACCCTGGGGACGACCCTCGCCGCTTGGGTGTTCCGACCAGGTGGCACGGATCGTGTCTCCTTGGATGGTTCCTTCTATTTCACCATCTTTGGCGATGCCATCATCGTCGGTGTAGTGATAGCTCCCCTTAATTTGATTACCCGTCTGTTTGAGCGTGACATTCGCGGCAAGATCAGAGATCCACTTGCCGCTCACGTCAAGATTCTCTGCCGCACCCGCAATGCCAAGGCCAACGACGACAATGAAGATGGCAAAGAATAGGCTACCGCATCTTGTCTTCATGTTACTCCATACGCCGATAATCATACGCCACTCAAGATACTGAGAAGGCGTGTTGGATAGGTTGTTACCAACCACTGCCTACAGTCACCCTAGCGTGTTCCGGCCAATAGTCGTTGCCGGATACTATCGGGCGGGATCAGATTCCATAACCGAGCAAGTTCAGGGCCCGCCAGAGCACCCGTCAGCGCCGCTCGGATAGGATGGAACAATTCCGGGCCGCGCATTCCCGTCATTTTTTTCAATTCGTTAATGAACGATTTAAACTCACCACCGTGGCTCGCAAAAACCTCAAGTGCTGCGCGGAAAAACGCCCCACCGGCAGCCGTGGAGACTGCACGGGCCTCTACGGTAAGATCCAATTCGTCGGAGTAGATAGCCCGCGCCCAGTGGGCACCATCCGCAGGTAACAGCAGATTCGGGCGCACGGCAGCAACAAACGCCTCCCGATCATGACATGGCACCAGGGCATGTACCTCTGTCGGCAGCCAATCCCACAGTGTTGTCCAGTTGGTAACGGCCAGTGCCTCACGCTGCCAGTGTCGTAGCGCCGTCTCGTCGTGGCGTGCCGGCGCTGAACCAAGCTCGGATAATGCAAACCCCGCAGCCATTCCGTCAAGGTTTAACAAACCCGCATCGCCATACGGGTGGCCAAGGCGTACCAGGTGATTCAGCACCGCCTCGGGTAGATATCCCGCTTCTCGCAATTCACGCACACTCCGTGCGCCCTCGCGCTTCGAGAGGGGTGCACCATCGGCCCCCAAGATGAGCGAGAGGTGTCCATACTGTGGAACGGGCAGACCGAGCAGCGTAAGGATCAGTAACTGACGCGGGGTGTTGGAGAGATGATCTGCGCCGCGCAGCACATGGGTCACCTCCATCAGCGAGTCATCAATGGCGTTGGCAAACATAAAGGCCGGACTACCATCCGAGCGGCGGATCACAAAGTCGCCAATGTCATCACTCGAGAAGGACTGGGGGCCACGCACCAGATCCGTAAATTGCAGGTTAAGCCCTGGTGATACCCTCAGGCGTAAGGCGACGGTTGTGCCCTGCCGGGCATTGGTCTCGGCGCGAGAGAGATGCGCACAGGTTCCCGGGTAACGGGGCGGTCTTCCGGCAAGCCGCTGCAAGGTTCGGTGACGTTCGAGCGTTGCTTCGGTGCAGAAACAAGGATAGGCATGTCCTTCAGCCTCTAGGCGGGCATAGAATTTCGCATAGTGCTGAGCCCGTTCAGATTGGCGGTAGGGGCCGTAGGGGCCACCCCGATCGGGCCCCTCCCCCCAAGGTATACCAAGCCAACTGAGATCCGCCATCAACGAGGCTTCATGCACAGCCAGACTGCGGGTGGTGTCGGTGTCCTCGATACGCAGTAAAAACACACCCTGCTCTGCCCGCGCCAGGATGGCGGCGTAGAGGGCAGTACGAACATTGCCGAGGTGCAATTCCCCGGTCGGACTTGGTGCAAAGCGTGTGCGTACGCTGGTCATGGTCGAGAACGCCTTAGCCCTAAGCCTCTCCTTATGCTACGCGAGCGCCAGCAGCGCGGCTTCGTAGTTAGGCTCCTGCTTAATCTCTGGAACCAGCTCGGTATAGATCACCCGATTGTCTGCATCGAGAACAACGACGGCGCGGGCGCTGATCCCGGCAAGCGGGCCATCGACGATGAGCACACCGTAATCCTCGGCGAATCTGCGATCACACATCATAGAAAGGGTGTGGACATTCTCAATCCCTTCCGCAGTGCAGAATCGGCCTGCCGCAAAGGGTAAGTCTGCGGAAACCACCAGGATCACCGCATCGGCGTGATTCTTTGCATGGTCATTAAAGCGCTTGGTGGAGATGGCGCAGATGCCGGTATCTAAGCTCGGAACAATATTGAGAAGCTTCTTTTTGTGAGAAAAATCAGCCAGAGAGACCGCGCCGAGATTGGTCTTGATGAGTTTAAAGTCTGGAGCCTGACTGCCAACAGCAGGAAGGTTGCCGTTGGTATGGATAGGATTACCGCCTAAGGTGATTGTAGCCATGGATTACCTCTGAGAAGTTTGATGGGGCGTTTTTGAAAGGTAGATCAGGTCAGGGTCTTTATCCCATCCTTACCGCTTACGATCAGCACATCTGGCCCGCGACGCGCAAACAGGCCATTGGTGACCACGCCAGTGAGCTGATTAAGTTCAGTTTCTAGTTTGACCGGCTCCATGATCGAAAGCCCATAGACATCCAGGATTACGTTACCGTTATCGGTGATAGCGCCCTCTCGATAGACAGGCTCGCCGCCGAGATTCTTGACGAGGTGTCGTGCGATAAAGGAGCGCGCCATTGGAATGACCTCGATCGGTAGTGGGAAGGTGCCAAGCACATCCACCATCTTGGATTCGTCAACGATGCACACAAATTTCTTGGCCATGGCGGCGACAATCTTTTCGCGGGTTAAAGCGCCACCACCCCCTTTGATGAGATGGAGATATCGGGTAGCCTCATCCGCTCCATCGACATAGATTGAAAGGGCATCGACCATATTGAGATCAATGACCTCAATCCCGTGCTTCTTAAGGCGATTTGCGGTTGCGACGGAAGAGGCAACGGCTCCATCAATTCGGCCTTTAATGCCAGCCAAAAGGTCGATGAAATGATTTGCGGTGGATCCAGTACCCACTCCAACAATGGTACCGGCGGTGACGTGTTCTAGCGCTGCCTTGGCGGCTGCCTTCTTCATGTCATCTAGCGTCATGGTGTGCCTCTATAGGGGTTTGGCGAGTGATGGTTCGTACTTATGATCTGGCGCATGAGTGGGGTTTGCCACTGCGCCAGTCTTCGTGGTGGAGCAGCCAACGCTTAATATCAAGGCGCGGAAAACCGCCAGCGCCACTGTAGCCCCCAAGTCCGGTTGTCGCCACTACGCGGTGGCAAGGAACGATGATGGGTAGCGGGTTTGCAGCGCAGGCACCACCCACGGCCCGCGCCGAGGTGCCGAGTTGTTGTGCCAACAACCCGTAGGTTAGCACCTGTCCCACTGAAATAGTACGCAGCGCAGCCCACACGCGGCGCTGAAAGGGGGTTCCTTGTGGCGCTAGTGGCAGATCGCAGGGCGCATGTGCATGGGTGAAATAGGCTTGTAGCACCTGGATTACTTGTGTTGCGAGTGCGCTTTCTGGCAATTTTTCTGTGCCGTGAGGCAAGAAGTCTAACGCAGCCACGGCACCTTCTTCTAGGCGTATCCCCACCAAGCCTACCGGGGAGAGCCAGCGAATCTCATGACCGTTTTCGTTACGATCCAGCACGTTAATGATGTCCCTGACGCAAGGAGGTAGGCACAACCTGTGGGCCCTGCTTACGCTTCGCCATGGTGATAGTCTAACCGAGCGGGGGTTCTCGGCCACGAGGTGATGACCACCTGCACGAGGGTTGCCAAAGGAATGGCAAAGAATATCCCCCAAAAGCCCCATAATCCACCAAAGAAAAGAACCGCAATCATAATGGCAACCGGGTGGAGATTGACGGCTTCAGAGAACATGAGCGGCACGATGATGTTGCCATCGACCATTTGGATGATGCTGTAAACAACGGTCATCCAGAGAAAATCGCTGCCCCAACCCCACTGAAAATAACCAATAAAGAGCACGGGTACTGTTACTACGACTGCCCCTACATAGGGGATGATCACCGACAACCCGACCAGAAAGGAAAGTAGTGGCGCATAGTTCATACCCAAGGTTGCAAAGGTGATGTAGGTAACGAACCAAACAATGAAAACCTCTAGCAATTTCCCCCGGACATAATTGCCGATCTGGCCGTTCATTTCCTCCCAGACCTTAGCGGCAAGGCGTCGTTCTTTTGGTAGGAGGCCCAGGATATAACCAAGGATTAGCCTTTTATCCTTCAAGAAAAAGAAAACCAAGAACGGCACCAGAAAAAAGTATAGGATGAAGAGGATGAGCCCCTGTAGCGAGGCAAGCGATAGCGACAATACGCCCTGGCCGAGATCACTAAAGACCGAGCGCATCGTGTCCATGACGACCTTGACCTGGCTTGGGGTAATGATGTCCGGGTATTTCTCTGGCAGTAGTAATAGGATCTGCTGGCCCCGAGTAATCATGTCAGGGATCTGTTGGGCAAGTTGGGAGAGTTGTCGCGAGAAGAGCGGCAGTAGGCCGAACAACAGAAACAATAATCCCAACATGAAGAGCATGAAAACCAGGAGTACTGCGGCCATACGCGGCACTCGGAAAGACTCTAGTGGCCGCACCAGCCCCTCAAGGAGGTATGCCACAACGATTGCGGCAAGCACTGGCGCAAGAATCTTGCCAAGGTTTAGGACTACCGCGAAACCGATGAGTAGCAGGACGGCCAATATGATTGCTTGGGGATCAGAAAAATAACGATGAAACCAATTGCGAAGGATCTGGATCATCGCCCACCCACCTGTCCACTCTGGTCGTGGAGCCACGCCTCGTAGTGGCGCGAGAAGAGCCCCTCTAGATCGTCAATCACCGCTTTTGCTGGGCGACCCTCCATAAGATGCGCACTCATTAAAACGGACGTGTCATTCAAGAGTAGTGCTTGTTCGATCATCGGATAGGTGGCGGTTAGTCGCTTAATGGCACCAATCACGCTTTCGGTGGGAGGACGGGGAATGTCCTTGGGTATTTTAGGAATGTCGTTTGGTGCGCGGATTCTGCTCTGAAGAAACTCGGCAAAGTCAAGTAAAGTGGCCCGATCGCTGTCTTCCAGGTCATCAAATAAACGCAATAATTTCTTCTTGTCTGGGGTCATGTTCGCGAAGGCAACCCTGCTTCGGTTTCTTGGGTGCTGGGCGTTGCCCCTTGCTGGAGATGGGTGCGACAATAGCGACGTGCAAACTCCAAAAGCTCATCCACAGCACGCATCCGAAACTTAAGGCGTTGATGAACGAAGGCAAGTGGTCTGGTCAGTGGGGGCGATAATGAGACGGCCACGAGACTGCCCAGGCGCAGTTCTTTTTGAATCGTGGCTTGCGAAACAATGGAGATACCCATTCCAGCCTCTACGGTTCCTTTGATCGATTCTGCACTACCCAATTCCATAATAATCCGTAGGTCAGATAAATGCATTCCCAGTTTTCCTAGATATTCTGTGACGACGTCGAGTGTCCCCGAACCCTCTTCGCGACAAACATAAGGGTAGTTGCGTAATTCCATTATACTCACCGAGGTCGATTTTGCTAACTCATGCTTCGGGTGCATGATAACGACCAGTTCGTCACGACCGCACAATTCGACCGCTAGATTTTGATTGGGCACAATGGCTTCTACGACCCCCAAATCGATGACATTATTCTCCACCATGGAGACGATTCCCTCCGTCTTGGAAACCTTGAGTCGTACGGTAACATTCGGGTATTTGAGCTTAAAGTCGCCGAGGAAGGTAGGCAGCATATATTCTGCTACCGTAGTGCTAGCGCCAATCGCCAACACCCCACTAATCTCACCGGTTAGCTCGCGAACGCTGTTCTCCATCTCTCGATAGATTTCGAAGATGTGGTCAGCGTAGGTATATACCCGCTCGCCGGCAGGGGTAAGGGTGATGCGGTTGTGGGTGCGGTCGAAGAGTCGCGTATTGAAGTACTCTTCAAGTTGTCGAACCTGAAAAGTGACTGCCGGTTGGGTCATATGTAATGCATCAGCAGCCTTTGTGAAGCTTAATAGCCGGGCAACAGTGTGGAAAACCTGAAGTCTGCGGTCTGACATTGTGTCTGTGCCTAAAAAACCGGAGAGTCTTGCGTACGTCCGTGTGTTGATTGCGTCCAACCTAATCCCGCTAAGTGTAACCCGTCCCACAAGATTTGAACACTCACAACTTTTACAGCGCGAGTCACGCTTGTGCTGGAGATAAGGCGAAGGCAGTGCACCACTGTGGTGCGATTTCCGGGCTGACGCACCGCAATGGCGCTTGGTTGCCCAGTAAGAGCTGCGCATTACGGTGTGTAGCCATCCATGAGATCGCGCTAGACCTTGCGAGAACGGTAGTCTTCATGGCTGTCATGAAACTGGATCGAATTTCGCTTCCTGAAGTCCAAATCACCTACATTCACCTAACGAGGAAACAATGGAAAGTCTTAAAACTTCCGGTGACGTGTTTTTCGTTCTAATCGGGGCAGTCATGGTGCTTGCCATGCATGCCGGCTTTGCCTTCCTTGAGCTGGGGACGGTACGATTTAAGAACCAAGTCAATGCGTTAGTAAAAATCCTTACCGATTTCTGTGTGTCTACCGTGGTTTATTTTCTGCTCGGCTATAGTCTTGCCTATGATGTCAATTTCTTCCAAGGGGCAACACAGCTCTCAGCGGAGAACGGCTATGATTTGGTTAAGTTTTTCTTCTTACTGACCTTTGCGGCGGCGGTGCCGGCTATTGTTTCCGGTGGCATTGCTGAACGTGCGCGTTTCTATCCTCAGCTCATCGCGACCTCCTTTCTGGTGGGCTTGATCTACCCGTTCTTTGAGGGGGTTGTATGGAACGATCACTACGGGGTACAGGCCTGGCTGCTGCAACAGTTTGGTGCGAAGTTCCACGATTTCGCGGGCTCGGTTGTGGTGCATGCAATGGGTGGGTGGATTGCATTGGCTGCGGTTTTGCTGCTCGGTGCGCGCCATGGTCGTTATGGACGCAACGGCGAGATATTTGCCCATCCGCCTTCAAGCCTACCCTTCCTAAGTCTTGGTGCCTGGATTCTAAGCGTGGGTTGGTTTGGTTTTAACGTGATGTCTGCTCAGAAACTTGGCGATGTGAGTGGTTTGGTGGCAGTCAACTCGCTCATGGCGATGGCCGGTGGCACCTTGGCCGCCCTAGTAGCCGGACGTAACGACCCTGGTTTTATCCACAATGGCCCGCTGGCTGGGTTGGTTGCGATCTGTGCTGGTTCGGATCTGATGCACCCGATTGGTGCGTTGGTCACCGGCGCAGTCGCGGGGCTGCTGTTTGTCTGGATGTTTACCTTGACGCAGAACCGTTGGCGTATCGACGATGTTCTGGGGGTGTGGCCACTACACGGCTTGTGTGGGATGTGGGGAGGGATAGCGGCAGGGGTCTTCGGCCTTACTGCGCTCGGAGGTAAAGGCGGGGTTAGCTTTGTATCCCAGATCATTGGGACTGGCCTAGGGATCGTAGTTGCCTTGCTCGGCGGACTGCTTGTCTATGGTTTGCTCAAAGTAGCGGTGGGTATCCGCATGGATCAGGAAGAGGAATTCCAGGGCGCGGATCTAACCTTCCACCGTATTCGAGCGACACCCGAATACGACTAACGGCAAGTGCCGTGGTCAAGATTTTGTCCCGTCCGTGCGTGCGCCAATCCAACGGTGGTTGGTTGGTGTACGCGCCGACGGTCGCAGACGTACGACCACGCAACCCCGAGCACGACTAACGGCAAGTGCCGTGTCGTCGTTAGGATTTTGCTCCGTTCGTACGTACACCAACCCAATGGTGGTTAGTTGGCATACGCGATGACGGTCGCAGACGTACGACCAGGTAAAAGCCGTGCGTTGACATAGCGATTGAGGTGGTACTGGTGGATAACGGTGCGAACCTGTTTGATGTACCCGGCACCGCGCGTTGAGTACTTGGTCAGGCCAGCCGCTAGAACCGCGCCCTGGATGGGCTTCTGTTCGTTGTGCAGCTTGGTGCGAATGAGCCACAGCGACTTGTAGGCGTCGTGGCTATTGAGGTTGTGGATGTACGAGCGCACAGCTTCACGCAAGGAAGCGAACTTCGCTGCCCGTACTAGCCGACCCGATGCGGTTCTGACGGTACGGTTAGTGCGCAGTGCGGTCATTCCAAACAGATCACGATCCTTGCGGGCACTGTGAGAAGAGCCCCAGCCGGTCTCGGTTGCTGCTTGGGCCAGCGCCAAGTCTACGGGAACGATGTCTACCCGCACCAACAACGCACGACGCGCTTCCACATCCTGCAACGGATCCCGATCTACGCGGTACTCTACTGCTAGCGTACGCAGCCATTCGCGGGCTTCGGCACCCAACGCCTCACCACGCGCAAGGCTTGCGAAGTGCGTGAGCATCTTTTGGCGTTTTTCCGCCACCAGCTCATTCTCCATCAACACCAAGGGTAATAAGGTATCTAGGAATACGCGCTGCTTGTCTTCGTAATCGATACCGCTTTCATGCAATACACTGGGGATGTCTTTTGCCTCACAACGCGGAACCTCAATCACTGGATTGGACGTGGGCGTCGTATTGGTATCGTCTAGCTCAGGAGCAGACACCTTGGAGGCTACAGCGGACAAAGGGTGCAACATCATCGGCAACCAAACAGCCAAGGTCCGCAAAGGCTTCGCTTCAAGATATCGGTTCATAAGGCACCTCGATAAACAACCTGAATAGTATACGTTCTTTCTTAATGTGCGAGCATTATAGTCAGGTTTATCTGGCAAAGCAACATCATTATGGCTAAATCTGCATATTTTCATCGTAAAGGCGCCACCTTTGTGCAGCAATGCCCCGTCCCGAGATCTAGGGGTGTTTCGTATCTATATGATTATAGTCATATCCGCCCGAAGGAGCGTTCTTGGTATTGTAAGCCAAGCTGCTGTTTTATGGTGATTATGACAAGAAGTAATTATTTAACCTACGCCGAAAAGCCAATTTCGTCCCTACAGCGGCGGTTAGCCAAAAGATAATCGTTTCTTATCAATAGATAAGCCGATCTGGCGGCGTCTGGACGCGCTTGTGGGTTTTACGGAGGGGTCTCATGATGCTGTTGGCGTGATCGCTATGTTCTGCGTGGCAGGGGCTGCCTCGTACCGAACCACGCCTGCATTAGGAGGACGGAGCGCTCATCTGCTGGAGGCGACCCCACACCGGCGGGAGCATTACCAAGGGCCCGGCGGTTGTTAGTGTGGCGAAGGCGAGTGCCGCGCCATGTACACCCCAGATATGGATGAATATCCAGTCTGCCCCAAGGAACAAACCGCTGCCCCAGGCAACCACCTGAAAGTTATACCAATACAATTCAAACGCCAAGGTTAGTGGGCGCACCCAGAACAAGGCTGTTACGCAACCGGTGCCTATCATCAGGATCGAGAACACTCCAAAGGTGGCTTGATAGGAACCGCCAAAGATGAGGGGAATAGCAAAGTAGGCAAGTGTGATGCTGATAAGGCTTACTGCTACGACTGCGGGCAGCCAGGTCTTGGCCAAGAAGCGAATGGTGTCGCGGAGTGCGGCCCCATTGCGGACAACAACCTGTTCGCTAAAATCCTGATAGATTACCTGGGCTAACATCTCGCCGACCTGTTGCACAATACTGGTCAGATTTTTAGCGAGGCGGTACCACCCCACCTCTTCTGCCGGTCGCAGACCTCCCAGGATCAAGATATCGCCCTCCTTGACCAAGGCGCTAAACAAACTCCACAAAAAGGTTGCCTTCATGAAGCTCCAAAACGAACCTAGCTGGCGCTGACGTTTCAGTAGATTAAACGAAAATAGCCTGGTGGGTTTGATACAGAGATCAGTATGAATGGCCCGCCACAGATACCATCCAGTGATGGCCATCTGGACTATTCCAAGCAATGTCATGAGGGTAACAAACCGCTGCAAAGTGATTACGTTCAGAGACCAGCAGATGGTAGTTGCACTTAAGCGGAGGGTGGGGAATAAGGCATTCAGTGTGGCGATGGTGCGGTAGCGGCTAAGATTGCGTGCAACGCTAAACCAAGTGCCGTCGAAGAGGTTCCGTAGCAGACCGATTGCCATGATTGGGTAGAGGGCCAGAACTTCTTCTCCGCCAGGCAGCAGCGGCGCTGCCCAGGGTGCCGACAAACCGATCACGAGGATGGCGAAGATTTGGGTGAGCGCATCAGTCGCAATTGCGGTGCCCAGCAATAATTCAACGAGGTAAGCGTCTTCTCCACTCGGGTTGGTTGCGAGAGCGGCCTCGCGGCGTTGTTGGTATTCAGCAAGATAGCGGGTGACTGGTTCGCTGGTACGAAAGGTGAGTAGGGTCGCGACAACGGTACAGAATGCCTGGATGCCAGCCCAGATACCAAAACTCGTAGGCCCAAGGCTACGAGCAACGAGGACGGTCTGTAAAAATGAGGCGAGGAGGGCTACGCTACTCCCCCCGAGCAGGGTCGAACCTCGGGCGAGAAGACGGCGTGCGGCAAAGGCTGGCAAAGACATCTCGTGGGGTTTCGAACTATTGGGCACGGGCAAAGGCCAGAATATCCTGTGCCCGACGATCCCATGAGTAATGACTCATGGCGTGTGCCTGGGCAGCCGTTGCGCGGGCGTGGGCGGCGGACTGGTTGGTTTCGATGGTGCTCAAGGTGTACACCAACGATTCTGGGTCATCACTATCAATGAAGTTCACCTGCCCGTCACCCACGACCTCTTCGATGGGAGGAAGACGACTGACCACCGCTGGTACACCACTCGCCATCACCTCGAACAGTTTAAGCGGCGACATCCAACGATAGGTCGATACGGCGCGTGTGTAGGGTAATAATACGCTATCAAAGGATCGGATCAAGCTTGGTATCTGATGGTGAGGGATGGCGGACATAATCCGAACATTGGGTAGCGCGAGACCCGCATTGAGCGCGGCCTGAACCTCGTTCTCCCCTCCACCCACCAAGACAAACCCATGGTGCGGTAGACGTTTGGCGGCAAAACGGATCAGTTCGAGCCCGCGCTCTGGGCGCAGCGTACCGTAGTAGAGGTGGTTTACCTGGGTGGGGTGGGTTGGGCGTGGTCGCTGGTTCGGCGGCAGTGGCTCTGCGTTGGCAAAGCGCCCAATATCAACGCCGTCGTGACAGACCGTGATCCTGTCTGCGGGGATCTCGTCGTGCTCGATGAGATGACGCCGTAGACCATCTGAGATGGCCACAATCCGCACCCGTGGCCCAAGCCACGCTGCTACTAGGCGAGCGCGTGGCGATAGGCCTTGGTGCAGCTCCAGCACCACGCGGGGCAGCACCGTTTGGGCCATGATCGCAACACCTAGATTGCGCGTGAATAATAGGGTTGCCTCATGGTTTTGCATACCCGCCAAGCGGTACCACAAGCGCAGCACAAACTCTGCGTAGCGGCGGGCTCCATGGCGAAATCGGCAGGGAACCGGACAGTGAGTGACAAAATCTGCATCAAGGGCCATGACTCGGCGGCCAAAATCAGGCCAAAAATAGCGCACACCAGGGGTTACGCGGCCAAACGCTGCGAGCATCTGACAGGTCTGCAAGACATGCGCGGTCTCAGCTTCCATCACCATATTGTTGGCAATAACAAGCCTTTCGCCGTCTTGAGGGGAACCCTCGCCAGTTTTTGATTGCGGTTCAATCACCACTCTATCTCCTCGTGGTTTGTAGCAGGAACCAGGCCCGACCGTGATACTCTAACACTGCTATTACAGCCCATGATAAATTGCTCGTTACTCTCTACCGTTTTAAACCAATGAACCCATATACCCTAGTAATCTTGGCGGTGGTTGTGGTTGGGCTTGCCGTGCAACTTTGGTTGCTCTCCCGCCAGGTGTCACATGTGCGCTCCCACCGTGATGCCGTACCGAGTACGTTTCGTGACCGCATCTCCCTTGAGGCGCATCAACGGGCTGCTGACTACACGATAGCCAAAACTCGGCTCCGCCAGGTAGAAGAGATCCTTGGTGTACTCTTGCTGTTATTCTGGACACTAGGCGGAGGGCTCGCTGTCATCGATCGTTTGTTGGGTGGATGGGTAGCGTCCCCGCGTATCGAGGGTATTGCCTTTATGGTCAGCGTGGTGCTCCTCATGTCGCTCCTCGACCTGCCCATGTCGGTTTATCGTACCTTTTTTCTCGAGGAACGCTTCGGGTTTAACCGCGTCACACTGCCGATATTTATTGCCGACACCATCAAACAGACCTTTCTCTTTGCCCTACTTGGGGTTCCTCTGGTGTGGGTCGTGCTCTCACTCATGGATACAGCGGGCCCGGCGTGGTGGTTTTATGTCTGGGCCACCTGGATTGGTTTTGGGTTGTTCATGACCTGGGCCTATCCGGCTTTTATCGCGCCGCTCTTCAACAAATTCACACCTCTTGAGGACGAAGCGCTGCGCACCCGGGTGGTCGAATTGATAGAGCGTTGCGGATTCCGTACCGACGGGGTGTTTGTGATGGACAGCTCGCGCCGCTCTGGGCACGGCAACGCCTATTTCATGGGTCTGGGGAAGCAAAAACGCATTGTCCTCTTCGATACCCTCCTCGAAACCCTCTCACCAGCCCAAGTAGAGGCGGTGTTGGCCCACGAATTGGGGCACTTCCGCTGCCGTCATGTGTTAAAGCGCTGGTTGCTCATCGGCACGATGAGTCTCGCGGGGCTTGCGGCGCTGGGTTATGTTATCCAACAGCCGCAGTTTTATAGCGGTCTTGGTGTCGAGATCCCCTCCTCCCATGCGGCACTGATCCTGTTCCTGCTGGTAGTGCCCTATTTTTCCCTGATCCTCCAGCCAGTGTTGGGTAGTGTCTTGCGGGCCCACGAGTTCGAGGCCGATGATTTTGCCTGCCGCACCATTGCAGAACCCTCTTCTTTGCGTGAGGCGCTGTTGCGACTGTATCGTGAGAATGCGAGTACGCTTACCCCAGACCCGCTGCATTCCGCCTTTTACGACAGTCACCCGCCAGCACCGGTGCGGATAGCGCGGATCTCTGAAAAGTGCGCTGTGGGGACGGAGTAAGCCGAAGCGCTCGACCACTCCGCCCAAGACGATAACATCCTAGCGGGCCAGGGCATCGTCTTGGGCGGGGCATATCACTCACATAACCTGGTTGCCAAGGTTGCTACGGACTTATTACCGAGGGCTCAGGCTAATCAGTCGCTCATCCCAGAGAGACAAGAGTTCGCTAATAAGTGATTCGATTTTGTCTTGTGGGGTAGTCGTGTGGTGCAGCAATTGCCCTAGATCCAGATTCCCATCGGATAGTTCGAGCACAGCGAAAAGCTCGGCGCTAATCGGGATTCTTAGATCCTCCCCGTAGGTACAATTCTCTGATTGCTGACGGGTGATGCAGCAGATCGTTTGCCACTCTGTAGTCGTGGTGAACCGCTCTTTCCGCAACGTAGTAATCGGGTGGAGCTGTGGCCGCAGTTTCAGATAGGCGTCTTGCGCAATCACCGGCGACTTTGTGACCAGATAATCATCCACCACGAGATGGTGGAGGCCCGTAGTAATAAAGCAGGTGATGGCATCCTCGACGGAATCGACAATGGGCTCGGCGTGGTTATTGAAAGAGGTGTTCAATACGACGCCAACCCCCGTAATCTCCTTGAAAGCCTTGATGAGTCGCCAGAGTCGCTCGTTGCGGGCGCGCGAAACGGTTTGTACCCTGGCTGAACCATCGACATGGGTTACCGCACCCAGCAACGAACGCATCTCCTCTCGAACATTGACAACATAGGTCATAAAAGAGAGATCAGCCCGTCCCTCTGGTACATCAAAGTAGACGTGCAGATCCTCCTCTAGCACCACTGGCGCGAAGGGACGAAATGCCTCACGTTTCTTTACGATCGCATTGATAATGGTTTCGTTCTCAGCGGGGCGTGGGTCGGCAATAATGCTGCGGTTGCCTAAGGCGCGTGGCCCGAATTCGGAACGCCCCTGCACCCAACCAAAAACCTTGCCTTCTGCCAATAAGCGTGCCGTCTCGTAGAAGATATCGTCTGGTTTTGTTGTGCAGCAGAAATCTTGCCAGGAATTTAATCTCGCCCCAATCTCAGCATTGCCTTCTAGGGGCAGGCCCCAAAAGACATCCTGCAATGCACCGTGATGATCGTGGGGATAATGCGATCGGTTGATGGCAAGTGCCGCGCCCAACGCAGTCCCGGCGTCATGGGCGGCTGGCTGGACAAAGATATGCTCGAACAAGCCAGAATAGAGCAGCTTACCATTGAAGGTGCAATTATGGGCCACCCCCCCAGCGAGACAAAGATTGTGCGCACCCGTTAGCGTCTTGAAATGGGTGATAAGGTGCATAGCCAACCGTTCTAGGCTCTCTTGTAGAGCGGCTGCCAAGTCTTTATGAATTTGCAGGATGGGTTCCTGTTTTTTGCGCGGACGGATCGATTGAGTAAATGCGCCCAGTAGCCGATAGTCGATCTGGTAATCGCCGTTGTCGCGAACAATACACATCTTATCGAACAGAGGCCGGAATTTCGTCGGATCACCATAGGGGGCAAGCCCCATTACCTTGAATTCGTCAAACTGCTTAAAGCCGAGATAATGGCTAAAGGTCAGATATAATTTTCCGAGCGAGCGCGGGATGTCGAGGGTATGTAAACAATGCAAGCCATCCTGGTCGGCCTTGTGAATCGAGCCAGAGATCTTGTCTCCGACACCATCCAATGTGACGACTAGCGCCGTATTGTGCCCCGACATGGCAAAGGCGCTCATTGCATGCGCATCATGATGCGGGACGTGAAAGATTCGATCCAGCGGGATGGTTTCACCCAATCCTAGGTGCAGTTGGTGCTGAAAGAATTCGTCCGGAGAGCAAAATGGATCAGCCGTGCCGCGCAGTGCTGTCATCTGTACCTGCGCCACCAATTCAAACACCGTATCCAGCCGATTCACCAGCGCCCAGCCATCGACCTCTCCTGCGGTAATTCCGGCCTGCTGTAGACAAGCACGCACCGCACGGATGGGTAGTTTGTTGGAATGCTTGACGCGGTTCAAACGCTCTTCTTCGATCGCCGCAACCACTTGGCCATCGCGTAACAGAACCGCCGCCCCATCGTGCCAATCGCGGAAATTTTTTTCATGGAGGTGGTCAAAACCACCACACAGACCAATAATAATACTCATACTGTTGTCCGTTGCTAGGGAATGGGGTGTTTTTAGTGCGGCATCTATTATAAAGAAAAACTAGCACATCGGACGATGTTGGCTAGTTTTTGGTGAGCATCAATTCGTTTTGCTTTTACTACCCCCGTATTGACTTCAGCATATCCATGAGGCCGCCCCTCTTTTTCATCTGCTTCATCATCTTCTGGGTCTGTTGGAATTGCTTCAGCAGCTTATTGACATCCTGTACCTGGGTGCCAGAGCCAGTAGCGATGCGCCGCTTGCGTGAGCCCTTAATCACATCGGGGAAGCGTCGTTCTTGCGGGGTCATGGAGTTGATCATCGCCTCCATGCGGACAAATTCGCGGTCGTCGATCTTGCCCTTCATCTTTTCGGTAAGTCCGTCCATGCCCGGGATCTTTTCGAGTATCCCCGCCATGCCGCCCATCTTTTTCATCTGGCGCACCTGGTCGCGGAGGTCTTCGAGGTCGAAACCTTTGCCCTTTTTAAGTTTCTCGACCATCTGCAGCGCTTTGTCCTGATCGACATTGCGACTGGCCTCTTCAATCAGGGTCAGGACATCCCCCATCCCCAAGATGCGCGAGGCAACGCGGTCGGGGTGAAATGGCTCTAATGCGTCGGTCTTTTCCCCAACGCCCAAAAATTTGATCGGCTTACCGGTAATGTGGCGGATGGCCAGTGCAGCACCCCCACGGGCGTCACCGTCGGTCTTGGTGAGGACAACACCGGTGAGCGGCAATGCCTCATGGAACGCCTTGGCGGAATTGGCTGCGTCCTGGCCGGTCATGCTGTCTACGACAAACAGGGTCTCTATCGGGTTTAGCGCCGCGTGGATCTGCTTTATCTCTTGCATCATGTCCGCATCGACATGGAGACGACCAGCCGTATCAGTGATGACCACATCCATGTAGCGCTTGCGCGCCTGATCCAGGGCATTCCGTGCGATGTCCACCGGGTTATCCTGCGGTGTGCTCGGAAAAAACTCACACCCCACCTCAAGGGCTAGGGTACGGAGCTGATCGATCGCCGCCGGGCGGTAGATGTCGCAGCTCGCAACCATGACCGACTTCTTTTTCCGTTCTCGTAAAAAACGTGCGAGTTTCGCAACCGTCGTGGTCTTGCCTGAGCCCTGCAGCCCCGCCATTAACACTACTGCCGGCGGGCGCATGGCAAGGTTGAGATCCTCGTTGGCCTCTCCCATGAGGGTGACGAGTTCGCTATGCACCACGCCGATAAGCGCCTGGCCCGGGGTGAGGCTCTGCATCACCTCTTGTCCTACCGCACGGGTCTTGATCTGCTCGATAAAGTTTCGCACCACTGGCAACGCTACGTCGGCCTCCAGCAAGGCCATTCTTACTTCGCGTAGGGTATCCTTGATGTTGTCCTCGGTGAGCCGACCCTGACCGCGCAGGTTGCGGAGGGTACGCCCTAACCGTTGGGTAAGGTTCTCGAACATAGCAATCACGCGGCCCGTAGAGGTGGCCCCGCGCACCCCGATAGACAACGGGGTGCGCAAGGACAGAAAGAGACGACTAACAGCAGTGAGCGCCCCCCATTCAGCGGAGCTGCTCGGTGAGCAGGGTCAGGATGCGCTGTCCGGTGGGCGAGGTATCAGGAGCACCATTCTTGGTCTTGACGACGATCAGAGTGTGCTCGCCTTGGTCTTGGAGACAGATCTGGTATTGCTCAGCGCTTGGCGGTGTGTCGCTACGCCAGAAGGCAAGCTTGTCGAGAAAGCCCTTCTTTTTGCCGTCCTCGCGCAAAGGATCGTTGTAGCGCACGTAGTAGATCCCACCCGCACGATCGCGATCCTCAACAGTAAACCCAGTCCGGTCGAGCACAAGGCCCGCATGTCGCCAGGTATGTGGGAAATCCTCATCCACGGTCACCGAGGTGACGCCACCCGCAGTAGTCAAACGGGCTCGAGCGCTGTGGTCTTCGCGAGCGGCCAACATGGCAGTTGCGCTCTTTTCCTGTACGCCCATGAACACCATGAGTCGTTGTAGCATCGCGGCTTCTAATTCGGGGTCGTTGGGACGTAACTGCCAGGTCGTGCTATCCCCCTTGGCCACTTCTTCGGCACCAGTGTGAGAGATGTAGACCTCGGTAGTGTCAGAAGCCTCTCCGCGCTCAAGACGTATACGGAAGCGATCCCGCGTAGAGGAATCGTAGAGGCCGTCTAAGACCTTTCCAAAGAGGGAACGGATGCCGCTCTGAGGGACGTTGGCACGGTTCTCAAGCCAGTCCGTCTCGAGTATTCCGGCCTTTGGATCGTCCACCTTGAGCAAGAAACCTTGATCCAACCAAAAATCATGAACCTTAGTCCATACCTGGTCAGGGGCGCTGCGTACGACGAGCCAACGCTTGTCGCCCTCGCGCACCACCTTGATGGTGTCTTGGTTAGGTAACACGAGCGAGGCGTTGCTGGCACTGGCAGCACGCTGGCTACTCGCGGCACTTGCATAGTCGGAGTAACTGGTAGATGAACGGGGTTTTAGTCCAGGTATCGCCATCTGGTCGTCTGCGGCAGGAGCCGCGAGATCAGGCGGTACATCCAGGGCAGGGAGGGTCGTTGCCTTTTCGTACTCCACTCGCCTATCGGAAAAGGTGTCTTTGATGGTGCTGCAGGCGGAAAAACAAAACGCAATCCACGCCAGCAGGATAGATCTAAGGGGGGTAACGCGGAACATGGGAGTTTTCCAGTCTCTATTTTAGGTTAGGCCGGCCATGCGCAATGCGGAGCGGATGGTTTCGTGGTGGTGCGGCGAAAGCATGGTGAGTGGTAAACGGATGCCCGGTGGTATAAGGCCCATGTCGTAAAGAGCCCATTTGACTGGGATGGGATTTGCTTCGACGAACAAGTCTTTGTGTAACGCGGCGAGCTTGGCGTCGATGGCAGCAGCACCAACGCTGTCGTGAGCCACGGCAAGGTCACACATCTCTTTCATTAAAGCGGGCGCGACGTTGGCAGTTACGGAAATATCCCCTACAGCACCCAGCAACATAGCCTCACGCGCCGTAGCGTCATCACCGCTGTAGACTTTGATGCGTTCACCACAGCGCTGCAGGATCTCGACAATCCTGTCGAGCTTTCCGGTCGCTTCCTTGATGCCGATAATGTTAGGAATATGCGAAAGACGTTCTATCGTTTCGGGCAGCAAGTCTACCGCAGTACGACCGGGCACATTGTAAAGGATTTGGGGTATCGCAACAGCCTCGGCACAGGCCTTGAAGTGTTGAAAAAGTCCTTCTTGCGTCGGCTTGTTGTAATAGGGGGTGACCAGCAAACAGGCGTCTGCGCCTACCTCGCGTGCATACTGGGTTAGTTCGATGGCCTCACGGGTGCAATTGGATCCGGTGCCAGCGATCACGGCAATGCGGTTGCGGCACTGGTCGACCACGGCGCGGATAACTTGACCATGCTCTTCCATCGTCAGGGTGGAGGATTCCCCGGTGGTGCCTGCCACAACGAGGGCGCTTGCTCCGTTCCCAATGTGAAACTCAACCAATCGCCCGAGCGAATCGAAGTCAACAGTGCCGCAAGCCCCCATGGGAGTTACGATGGCGACTATACTGCCACGAAACATGGTGTCGTTACTCCGTGGAAATTTCAGATAACGCTGCATGGTACTGGGGCGCATCACCAATGACAAGGCGGTGGTGTGCGTCATTCAACACTCCGCGTCACAAAAGCGATGCTCCGGAGGCGATGAGGACAAGGCGGTTACCAAAATACCACAGGAGCGGAAGATAACCGTTCTCGGTGAGGGGAACGCCCAGCCCCTATAACAACCCCCATCTACACCTAAGCTTACGGTAGCTTCCCCACGGGTAGGTTGCGGTGTATTGCCCCCCAGACGCCGCGAATCATCATACAACCAACTGTCCCTTATGACCAGCGGGCGCAATGGTGGCCTCGAGACCGGAATTGAATGATAAATAATCGCTTTCTATACCATCGCTGAAGATGATACCGTTCTCCGCCATTTCAGAACGAATCTTCAGCGATGTTTGCTGAGTGACCTTGCCGAAAACAAGACCCGCTGCCGAGGTTTTGCTGGGAAAGGGCTCGCGTACCGAAAACAATAGATAATCGGCGTCCCAGGGTACTTTCCCAAAGGGTGGTTTATTCAAGGTGCTGTTGGTTGCTTGGCCAAGGAGTTGTGATGCGCCGATTAAAATACTTTTCATCCATCCAGTAGATCCTAAACCCGTCGATACAATGATCCCACTAGAGGATTGTCGTTCTATTTTTGTGTCGATATGCACGGTATAGCGGGCTGACACATGGCCTTTCTGGCCGATGAAAAAATCATTGACAGCAAGAAGCTTCTGTCCGTCATTCAAAGCCACCTCGGCAAGGGTGACTTCTTTGATTGGTCTTTTTTGTTTAAATACTTCGGTAACGACCAATCGCAACTCTTTTGTGCTGAATGGTAATAATACGCCGTCCCATCGATGTGAATCTGGATTCACCCCGATCAGCGGCTGCCGAGTAAGATATTTTAGCGTGTTTGCTACCAAGCCATCTTGCCCGATAGCAACGACAGTATCATCGGGGCCAAACAAGAAATTCGGTAATAGGGCGCGATCCAATCTCTGCACCCGGCCTAGACGAGATAGTATCGTGTGCGCCTCGGTCAGCGCCTGCTGATAGACCGAGTGTTCGCGAACGTAGTCCGTAAAATCTGCGCCAAGATGTTCTACGTAAAACTGTGCTTGGGTAATCGTATTGAATCGCGCCACCAAGTCGTCCAGCCTGGTCTTGCGCGTCACCAAAACGAGTTTGTTCTCGGACAAGCGTTCCATTGGTGATGGCTACTTCTGGTGTTTCAGTAGGCTATTTAGCAAGTCCGGTGAAATGTTTAATTCGCCAATCTTCTCGGCCTTTTCGGCTATTCCACGGAACGCGAGGGCAATCAATGTTTCTGGTGCCATGCCAACCGAGGCTAGGGATTGTAGTGCAGTTGGGTTCACTGAATTAAAGACATCCATCATTTTGGCAGCCGCATAGGCCTTTGCGTCTGCTTCTGCTTTGAGATTCTCGACGGAAAGAGCGGTGAGTGCGCTCTTCTGTTTTTCTAGAGTGATATTAAAGCTCATCTGGTTTTCTTCTAATTGGTGGCGCTTTGCTTGTACGGCCTGCTCTGCCTCCATTTGTGTCTCACGGATCTGCCGCTTCTTGCGTTCAATAGCGATCTCGGTATTTAACTCGTTCTCTTTAATGACGCGCTCTTGCTCGACAGCAGAATTGCGGCGAGTATAGATGGCGTCGTCTGCACCCTTTAATATCTGCTCGCGTGTCTCTGCTTCTAATGCCCGCGTGGTTTCTTTGGTAGGGAGTATTGCCAGGATGGATATGCCAAGTATCTCAACGCCGAGAGATAAAATCTCGCGGTGCGTCTGGATGGTGTCGCTGACGTTGCGGGTGAGATCATCGGCTGCCGTGAGGGCTGGCTTGAGTTGCAGACCACCAATCTCCCTTTTGATAAGCACATGTACAATATCAATAATACGTCGCGGCAATTTGTCTGGATCGTCCGAGAGATAACCCTTACCCATCGGACTTAGCGTATAATTCAATAATGCTGAGAGCTTCTTTACATCACTAACACGGAAGCTCACCTGTCCTTGGATCGTGATGGTCTGGAAGTCGCGGGTGGTCTCCTCGAAGATAAATGGAGACTCCATGCTGCTTACCGGAATGGCAACGAGGGAGGTTGTTGGTGCGTAGTAGAAAAACGACAACCCCAAACCTTCACTGACGACATTGCCCCGCTGGTATTTTAGGACGTAGATATTGGGTTGAAACTTTATAAAATTGACACCGAACATCTGATCCCCCCAATAGAGTACGCAGGCAAGGTAAGGATTATTCTGGTTGTCCGTAGGATAGTCGAACCGTTTTCCAGGCCATTGCCTGGGTTATCAAGAAACGTATCCCCAGCACCACACCAAAACTCAACAAATAACCTCCCAATACATCTGCAGGAAAATGCATCCCGAGGCTAATCCGCGACACGCCCACCCAGATCACAAATAGAACAGCAAGAAACCGGAGATGCCCCAGTAGTGGCCAGAATGAGGCTGCCACTAACATGGCAAAAGCGGAATGGCCGCTTGGGAAGCTATGGTGATACTCAGGCGTACCAACGATATGTAACGTGGGGCCATGTAAGGAGAAGAAGCCGCTACTTTGTAACGCCAATGGTGGTCGAGGGAAGTCTAAGGTTGTTTTAATCCACTCGATAATTTCTCCATCGAGCCAATAGGAAAACACGAATACAGAAATCGTCGTTAGGCCAAGCCTGGTTGCTGCCTCACTTTCTGGTGACTCTGTTGAATTTTGGCGGACTACGGTAACCAAAACAACCAGCATCATACAGCAGAGGTACAAGAGGAAATTGGTGTGATCCCCAAGCCTGGTTCCGAACAGCATGAACTGATCAAGCCAGCTTGTGTGGATGTCATTGATGAGGTGGAATAACCAAACATTCCACCCGCCCCAATCGTAGAATATCTCTTTCATGGTGGTATCTTCATAAAAGCCAGGCCATTCCCCACAGTACTGTGCCGACAAAGGCAGAAACACCAGCCGCTACGAATAACCAACGCTTGCGCGTAAGAACGGTAATGGAGGCAAGCGAAATGGCGATCTGGATAAAGGTCATCGATCGCGCGAGTTGGTGATGGGGATGCAACAGATGCTCACTCTGCGTGTTGGCTTCTTCTGACTTCTTATCGAACTCCTCGGCCTTTACTTTAAGTTCTTCTTTCTGTTGCTTGTATTTCTCCGCTTGTTTCTTATAGGATTCTTGCTTATCTGGTGGGGCTAGATTGGCCGCCATCTCCATCAAATGGCCCTTGGTGTTGGTTGCCTGATAGTAATTCCACTGATCAGATGCGAGGGATTTTTGTAGTACCGCCTCGTTTTTGGCTAGCATGGCCTCAGTTTCAGTGTCGCCACCCTGGTAACTTACGATGGCACCAAGGGTTGATAACAGTGCGGTGAAAATAGCAACCTGTTGCGCCAAACCAGGCCCATGTTGAGATTGGTGCTCAACCTCATGGTCGTGCGCACCATGAACGTGAAATTCAGACATACTCGCTGTCCTTCAGAGAGAAAGAAGAAAGTATACCACGCTTCGTTATTACTGCAGAGCCACTACCACGCGGTTGTTGGGTGTGGCTACCCAGCATTTTAGTGTTAAGCCGTGGTGTATTCAAAAGACCAGGCGAGACTCTCTCTCGAGAATTTCGCGAGGGCGTTGTTGTATTAGAATGGCCATAGCTTTGCCATTCCTTGTTTGGTAGAGATCTTGGTGTCTTGCTTCACTAGTCTTCCCCCGGGTTGGTAGCCCATCCGTAGCGCCTCGATATAGGCTGGAAAATCACTTTTATCGTCTGCTGCTTTGGGGGGGTGTTGGTACGACTCCAGTTGTTGCTTAAGTGCTAGCAAACGATGATTAAGATTTTCTTGCCTACGTTCGCGCTCTTGTTGGTGGCGATTCTGAATGTCCGCTACTCGTTGATTCATCTCGTGCAGAAAATCCTCACGGCGTTTCGTAATGATCGCAAGCTTAACGCGCTGATCAAGAAGCTGCGCATCTTGCTCGGATAAGACGACATCGCGTTGTTTCTGTACTACCTGATCGATCCAGGCAAAGTCCTCGCCTTGGCGTCGTTCTAATTTCTCAAGGGCATGTTTTGCAGCACGCGCTTTGCCGGACAGTACGATTTCGGCCAGCGCTATCGCCAAAATCACCGTTAGGATGGTTGCGATCACGATGGGCAGAAAATCCACCAGCCGATCGGATACATAGAAACGCTCCCGCAGTAGTAGCTCTATGGGTGTAATATATTGGAAAGTCCATGCGTAGGCGGCGGAAAGGGCAGACAGTGAAAGTGCGACCGCTGCTGCTATGATTCCCGTTATCGGGAGAGTAATCCGCGCCAGCCTATTGATGGGGCGCAGCCGTGTTACCGCATTCTGGGCGGCTTTCAATGTAGGCCCCCAGCGTTCGATAACGGTTGTGCGTGCTGCTGTGAGCCGTGCATCTATCTCGGTGATACGGGGACGGAAGGACTCCTCGATCCTTTCTATCGCGGTGCGTAGGGCCGTTTCCTCTTGTACAATCTCTTTGCTGAATGCCTTGGTTTGCGCCTGCCAATAGCTGTTTTCTTGATCAATTGCGCTGGTACAGGCCTTTTCTAGCCGCTGGTGGTCGCGCAGGATCTCGTTCTGGATCCCGTCCACCATACTAGTCAGTCGCACAACCTCGGTTTGTCTCTGATCACGAAGAGATGAGAGCGGGGTTTTGCCAATATGAAGCATATCCGCAAACCGCGATCGGGGGATTAATACCTCCTGGACATTCAATGTAGATCCAGATCTCTTGGTAGACTCCATCTTGCTGACCGGCAGGAGGAGAGAAGACTCTGGGTCGGATAATTCTCCAGGTAAGAACCAGCACTCGGTTGGGTCAATGCTGCGTGCCTGATAGGGGTTAGCGTAGAAGCATCCATACAAACTTTCTATATACTCACCACGCATTCCCTCTATTCTGCGCTGCAAAGAAGGCGATAGTGGCAGCGCCAAGATACGACGACACATCAGGATCAAAAACAGCAAGATTCTTCGATTAGATGATTGGTTATCGAGCACTTCCAGGCCAATACCGGCAAGTAGTCGCTCGGCAAGATTATCAAATTGCATATCGGTCAGGGTGGTTTCGTCTACCCCAAACTTCTCTTGTATCTCATGTGATAATTTATCGGCGGATTCGAGAATTGGCTCTAACCAATCACGAACCTCTTGCCAGGTACACTTGCGACGAGGATGTTGATTTTCTAATTGTTGTATCAGGGGATTCAGCCAGGCATTCGCAACTTCCCTCAGCAAACCAATCATAATGGCCTGCTGGGTGGGTAGGTGAAAAAGATTGTTGCCCAGTAAGCGCATTTGTCGAGCGGCGTCTTCCATGCAGCCCGCACCGACGTAGGCCCGAATTAGGGTGGCGTTGAATGCAAGGATTGCCGTAGGCAGTTCCTCACGTAAAGATTCTAAATGGGTTGATTGTAATTGGGGATCATCAAAAACGGCGATCCGTTTGTTTAGATACTCCCAGAAGTCTGGGTTTGCTATCGTTGCTGCCCAATAATCAAGGGCCCTCTTCCAGTGTTCATCAGCGCCGATTCGGTATAAGCGTGCGTAGGCTGGTTCGTTTACCGCAGTACCGATTGAGAATTCAATAGCCAGGGCGCGGTTGTGGTGGAGAATGGCAAGGGTGTGTATCCATATTGCGGCATACTCCGGATCTTCCTTATGCCCAACAATGGGCAAGTGGTGGCCACCAGAACCAATTACCGGTAAGGTTTTGAGGAGATCGGCTGCGGTTTCTGTTGATGGTTGTTGTGGTGTTTGCGATGCCTCGGGAGGTGCCGAGGCGTTGCGGATCTCGGCGAATCTCTCATGACCAATACGAAGAATATCCTTGGTTTCGGTTGTCGTTGTCGAGTTGGACTGGGGAGGCGGGTTTTCCCTCCGGGGTATGGTGAGCACACCGCCAGCGGAAATACGATTAAAATCGGTTTGTGAAACATGTGGCCAGAACAGCTCCCACACGAGACGCCGATGTGGCTCGCGAAGGTCATTGAGGAGCCCTAGGTGATCACGAATCTCGGCGAATTCTTCGTAGCCGATCCTCAAGATATCCTTTACTGCGGCCTCGGGGCGGAGTTTATAGAGATTCCGGAAACGCTGGATAAGGGCGTCTCGTTGTTCGTCCTCTAACCAGGCAGGCACAGCGAGTATCCGGAACGGATTTTTAGCATAGAGATCGAGCGCTAAGTCAACTCGCAGCAGACTACTCCCAATCGGGGTCGCAATGAGACGGCGATAGTCACGCAGGTTGCAAGAGGACATAGTGTTAGGCGCTATCCCAATGGCGGTGACGGTGATTGGTGATTCACCTGACGCTGGCGTAGCGCCTCGAATAAACAAATTCCGGTCGCAACGGACACGTTTAGGCTTTCCACTGTACCTAGCATAGGAATATGTACAAGGAAGTCGCAAAGTTCGGCAGTAAGGCGACGCAGCCCCCGCCCTTCGGTTCCCATCACCAACGCGAGTGGGCCGGTGAGTTTCGCATCATAGAGGGATTGCGGGCCGTTCCCGGACGCACCGACCAGCCACACGCCCAAGTCTTTGAGATCCCGTAGGGTGCGGGCAAGGTTGGTAACCTGAACGAAGGGTACGACCTCGGCAGCACCGCTTGCCACCTTACGAACGGCTGGGGTAAGGCCCGCCGCCCGATCTCGCGGAGCAAGCACCGCATGAACCCCGGCCGCATCGGCGCTACGCAGACACGCGCCGAGGTTGTGTGGATCTTGTACGCCATCCAATACGAGCAGAAACGGGGGTTCTTGCATCATTCCGAGTAGTGTTGGTAGGTCACCTTCGGCAAGCGGTTGTAGGCCAACGCAACGCGCCACCACACCTTGGTGCTGGATGCCATGCACCATCGCGTCTAACGTCGTGCGCTCGGTTTCTTGGCGGGGGATGGTGGTGGCGGCCCGGCGTAATGCGTTGAGGCGGGAGTCCTGGCGCGAAACGTCGAGCCACAAGGCCCGCACGCGACCCTGGGCCAAGGCGGCACATACTGCGTGTATCCCGTAAACCAATGCCTCGGTGGCCATACGTGGTTAGTGTTTCCTGGTTAGGGTTGCTGGTCGTTCGCCGCGTACCGAGTTGATCACCCACAATGCAGTTCTGCGGCTAAGATCGGTTAAGGTGACTGTTTTTTCACGGATAATTCCTTGTTCCAGGAGCTTCTGGCGATAGGTTCCGGCCAACAGTCCGGCTGAAACCGGTGGCGTGACGCGCTCGCCATCCAGTTCGATCACCACGTTGGCGCGGGTGGTCTCGGTTATCTCGCCGCGCTCATTCCACAGCAGCACGTCCTCCCCGCCGAGCGCCGCACGGCGGGCGCGTTCGTAGCCTTCGCGATGGGTGGTCTTGTGGTAGTAGAAAGGATCGGTAGAATCGATTGTCGTTGCTGCGATCACAAGGGAGACCTCTCGGGGCAGTTCCTCCAGGAGAGCGGACTCGGTGTGGATACCTCCATCCTCGTCGAGTAACAAGCGCACCCGATGGGGCAAGGAGGGCAATTGGTCGGCAGCCTTGCAAAGCGCATCACGCACCTGTTTAGGATCGATCGGGTAAGAAAAGTACTGCGCCGAAGCAACAAGTCGTTCGATATGTCCTTCTAGGAGTAGAAATTGTTCGCTTGGCGTCCAGAGTAGCGTTTCCAGTAGGGAAAAGCGCGGCCTCTTCCCCCACAAGACCTGCGCTTTAGCAAGACACTCGGCGTATTCTGAGCGAGCCTCTGAGTCCCAGACAATGCCACCACCGACGCCATATTCAGCAATGCTGGTTGTACGATCGATGACCGCCGTACGAATAGCCACATTAAATTGCGCACGTCGCCCGGGTGCAATGAAGCCAATTGCGCCAGTGTAGAGGCCGCGCGGTGTGGTTTCAAGGTTAGCAATGAGTTTCATGGTGTTTATCTTTGGGGCACCGGTTATAGATGCCGAAGGGAACAGGGCACGAAAGATGGCGGAGACAGAGGAATTTGTAGTGGCCTCGACGGTCGAGGTCATTTGCCAAACGGTAGGATACTTTTCTAGCGCGAAAAGACGGGATACCCGTACGCTACCTGGCACGGCAATCCGGCTGGTGTCATTTCTCATCATGTCGACAATCATGACATTTTCGGCCCGGTTTTTGGTGGAGGCTTGCAATTCTTTGGCGCGTAGGTTGTCCGTGGCAAAGGAGGGTGCGCGGGTAGCGGTTCCCTTCATGGGTTTTGTGACGAGCCGTTGCCCGTCGAGCGAGAAGAATAATTCGGGCGATGCCGACAGTATCGAAAATTGCCCCCAATCGAGATAGGCAGCATGATGAGCACACTGCATTCGGATCATTTCCTCAAACCAATGCCGTGGATCTCCAGTGAATTGTTTCCGGAGCCGCCAGGTGTAGTTTACCTGATAGGTATTCCCCTGCATAATATGAGCACGGATTGTGTCAATCGCCCGATCATAGGTGGCGCGATCGATGGAGGGTGACCAGGCTTCTTGGGTATCGATCGTTCCTCCCCGCCCCATGGGTTGAGGGGGGAATAATCGGGATGAGGGAAGAATCTCTGGTGCCGGATACAGCGCGAAAGAAAGCAGTGGTAGTGTACGCGGCGAGTCAGAGCCACGGACGCAGAAGGTGCTGTCAAATCCCGGGGCGGCCTCGTAGGCCACGAAACCAACGGCGTACCAGGTCTTTTCTGCAACGAGACGTTCGATCTCCTGAAGTGCTGGCAGCACATCACTGGTGTTAAACGTCTCAATGACGGCTAATGGATTATTAAAACGCAACCACGAGTTGCCCAAACTTTGTTGAAGTAAGGCCTCATTCATATTTTCAGGTATCGGAAAAGGTTGTTTTCTATGCGCCCAGGGGGCATGTATCCAATGGTTGACGTTGACCAATATGCAGTATTCGGGAACCCTATCGCTCATAGCAAATCCCCGTTTATTCATTCGCATTTTGCCGAAGAAACTGGCCAGGCACTTACCTATACCGCGATATTGGTGGAGCGTGGCAACTTTCCGAATGCCGTAGCGGCCTTTCGCGCTACGGGAGGCAAAGGCCTGAATGTTACTGTACCATTTAAGGCGGAGGCCTATGCCATTGCCGAGGCTCATAGTTCGTGGGCGATGCGGGCTTGTGCCGTCAACACGCTATATTTTGTGGATGGACGTCTCTACGGGGACAACACGGACGGTGTGGGCCTGTTGCGTGATCTTACCCACAACCTGGGTCTATCGTTGAGTGGGGCTCGGGTACTCATCCTAGGCGCAGGCGGTGCGGCACAAGGCATCTTGCAATCCTTGCTCATGGCCTCACCTCGTTCGGTCTTTATTGCGAACCGCACACCAATACGCGCCCACGAACTGGCTCGCCGCTATAGCGACTTAGGTCTGGTAGCTGGTGGGGGCTTCGACTCTCTTGGCGAGGCACAGTATGACCTGGTAATCAATGCGACCAGCGCAAGCCTACAAGGAGAAACCCCACCACTACCAGATGGCCTTCTTGCAGAAGGAGTCTGGTGCTATGACCTCATGTATGCGGCCACCCCCACCCCCTTTCTGCGCTGGGCGACCGAGCACGGCGCAGAAAAGGTTGCTGACGGCCTCGGCATGTTGGTCGAGCAGGCGGCGGAGGCGTTTTTCTTATGGCGCGGGGTACGACCAACGACTGCCCCGGTCATCCGTGTCCTGCGCGAACACAACCAGCAATACAACCAGTAATACAACCAGTAATCGGTAATGTCTGCCTGACGCGAAGCTTAGGCAGGAGATAACCCAATCCAACACGCAAGCGGCTGAAAACCGTGCGGTATCACTGCCCTACCAGCACATCCCGTCGTGCAGTGGATACGGTAATGATAAAACCAGCCAAGACATCCAGGAGAGACATCAACATAAGGATGAGGAAGGTCGAAGTGCCTGCACCTGGCATGATCAGAAATTCCGCGAAAAAGATGAACAGCACGAGAAATGACAGGGAGTGTTCGATAACGGTGGCTACGTTGGAGCTGGTAGATTTCACGAGTTCGATGAACATGGCGACGACCCCAAGCATCAGCAGTACATCACCCCAGGTCGGTGCCCACACTGCCCCAGAGGGGAGATGCAAACTGTAAAGAGGACTCGCCATATCCACTTTGGTAAGGGCCATTGCATCGTAGGTCAACAACAAAAACAGGAATAAAGGGATAAACCGAAGGTACTTCATGCGGGTGACTCCAATCGGGGTGGTTCGGTTAGATTGTAACACGCTGATGCCCCCATCCAATCAACACTCTCCGTCTGTGTTAGCGGAACCTCCTTCGGGCGTTAGCGTTTTCGTGCGGGATCCGTTCCTCGCCAGCTTTCCTCCGCCGCTTTGACGATACTGCGTAGATGTTCATTTGCCGTATCAATTGGGGGAGAATCCTCCAGGCCTTGCTGACGCTTCGTTGCCGTATCTGCCTTTTTTGAGGCGGCCCCCTTCGCGGTGGTTGGTGTGGAGAGATCAGCAGTTTTTGATGGCGCGGCATCCGGATTTCGGTTCTGTAGTCCTCCGCCGCTTACCGAAACCTCCTCAAGCTGCAGGACATCGAAATCGGAGGTATCGGTCAACAAGGCGTCGTCCCAGGAAAACTCAGCAAGCTCATTGGTGGCTGGGTTCTTGGTGGACTCGATCGGCGATGCTTCAAACGGGTCGTGCGCCGGCTCCAATAGTCCCGCCATAAGTGACTCGATGGAGTTTTCCTCCAAGGACATCTCCATGGGAAAGACTTCTGGGGGGGGCTTGTCGTATGCCGATTCGGATCCCGTTTCCCCCAATGCCTCTGCCCATTCCCTTGCGAGGAGATCGTCCTCTGAGAGGTGGGGTTCTGGAGGGGATTCTTCCTCCGGGGTGGCCTCCTCCTCTGGGAGGTTCTCTTCCTCTGAAAAAGACTCTTCGTCCATAGCGAACGCGGTCTCGATAGATTCGTCCTCGGGTATTTCTGGCGCGTCCACCACAATGCCTGTCGGTGGAAGCGAGATGGGCTCTCGCGGTGGCGGCGATGCCTTTGTGGGGACATCGGCACCGCTAACCACCAGCAACGCCTCTAGGATCTGATCGCTCGTGGTGTTGCTTAGTGTGGCGCAATTTTTTCCGTAGGTGCTTGCATACTCCTGAACCATCCGGTGCATGGTATCGAGGGTAATTCGGAACTTTTCCTGTAGATTTCCGTGTTCGGCACGGAGGGATATCAACTCATGGGAGAGGTTTGGGGCGGGAATGGGCGCGTCATCCTCATCTAAATATCGAGAAGGTGGCGCTGATACCGGCTCGGAGAAGTCGCCAAAACCCTCTGCTTGTAGCAGCAAGCGCCGGTAGGACTCACCCAGCGCATCGACCATCAGGGGCAAGGAAGAGAACGCCTCCGCGTCGCGGCTCAGGTAGATCTGGATAAGTCTTTTGTAGAAATCACGTTCTTCCTCAAGCAACCGTTCCGCGATGGGGGATGGATCGTTCCCTTTGATGATGCGCGACACAAAGTCACTAACCAAAGAGAGGCGCTCTGGTTCCTCGCGACGTACGCTTTCGACCAGTTGCTGCGCGGCGGCTACATCCCGTCGTCGGCGCCGCAGGGCAAAAAATGACCACAAGCTCACCACAACGGCCATGGCAAGGGATGCCTCGACCAAGACAGAAAGTAACAGGGATTGAGTTACGGGGTTCATTTCGTCCTGCCCCTCAAGGTCTCTGTCTATTGTTCATAGTGGGATGCTGGGTGGTTCGATCTTCTCGGCAAGATCGAGAAATATCGCCGCGTTGCGCTGCCGCCACCAGCGGAGCCCAAACCAGATGCCTAGGGCAATCACAGAGTTGAGAATGAGAAACACAACCCCGATGGTAGTCCAGGAAACGGGCGATGAAGGAGCAGCAGGAACCTCCGTAGGGGGGTGTTGTGGTGGGGGTGGGGCAGCAGGTGGCGGTAGGGGAGCGCCGGCCTCGAAACTGAGCGGTGGTGGCAGAAAGGACAGCGGACGACCTTGGGGAGTATGGCCACGCGCCTGGAAGACCAAGACATAGCGTCCACCACTCGTTGGGAGCGGGGCCGACCAGGCACCATCTGGCCCGCGCGCGAGGGCGAGCGAGTGTGCGGCTCCGGCGGGATCAGTCAGGGTAGCGGTCACAGCAAGACTGCCAGGATTGACAACCTCGGGTATAGGCCGAACCACAACCGTACGAGCCCCGCCTTTTTCTCCCCCCTCCAATTTGGTTTCCACGCCGGCCGGGAAAAGACGCAGGGAATAACGTGCCTCACGCTGAAAGGTGGCACCCTCCACCGCAATGCGCAACTCTTGCGTGCCAGGATGCAGCAGATCATCAAGGGATGTGCTGAAGATACCGTCACCCGTAGTAACATCGGGGGTCACACCATCATCATGTAATGGACGCATATCGTGGTCACCACCCTCGGTGGTGCGGGTCACGGTAAAGTTCAATAGGGTTAAGAAATCATGATCAGTGACAATCTTGCCTTGGGCCTGTAAGTGCGCTGTGAGATCCAGGTGCTCCCCTACCAACGCAGAAGGCGGTATGGCGTCCATCTCAAGACCCACGTCGGTTACTACCATCACGCGATTATCAGGGTCGGCATCCGCTACTACCTGCCAAGACCCAGGAACCGGAGTCCCTACGGTTATCATGTCATAGCCGAGTTCGGCGGCCCAACGTCCTTGGGCGGGGGGGGTGGCGCGACTATAGCGGGTGCCATCTGGTGCCAAGAGGATGGTTGGTTTGCTATTGAGGGAATGCAGTACGACTAAGGTCAATTCATGCACCGTACCATCCACCACGAAGCGGTTGTCCTTTAGGGGGAGGGTATCCCGTGGAACCGCCTGACTAAAGATGCGCAGGAATAGACGCTGCAGGAGCCCGGCGTCGGTTGCATGTTCGGCCCAGCCGTTGCTGTCGGTTGCAAGTTTACGCAGCAACTCCTGATCGGCTTCGTCAGAAAGGGCAATGGTGTAGACCGAGGCACCCATGGCGCGCACCAGGGGCAGGGTTTGGGTGAGAACCTTCTCGCGCGCGGCGGCGTTTACGGCGGGATCCTTTGAGATGTCCTCCATGCCATCGGACATCAGTAGGATCTTGCGCTGTACGTCTCCGCTTGGTGGGCCGCTCCAGTCAGCCATGGCCTTCTCAAGTGCCATGCCAATATCTGTCCATTGGCCCCGCGAGTTGACTCGCTCGGCGCTCCGCCGCGCCCGCTCTTGCCACGCTTCCGTGACCTCTCCCGGGGGTACTATCGTGACCACACGCTCATCAAAGGCGTAGACGCCCGCCCGAGAACCACGCGGCAGTAGGCCCACCACCAAACGCAAGGCGGGTATTCTAAGGTTTGAGGGATCGGTGTGTCGCATACTCCCCGAGGTATCAATGATCACCCGCAAGTCAACGGTGGGACTTGCGATCGCGACCGAGGGGCCACTCATTGAAATGCCGCCAAAAAGCCAGATGGCTGCAGTTATCCAACACCGAATCTTCACGTTGCTTCCCCCGCCTCGTAGAGGTAACTGGGTGTTAAACGCAAACCGCTAAGGACGATCGCACTGCTCGGCTAACCAACGGGGTCAACGCAGCAGGCCCGCCCTCGTCAAAATCAACCACCGTGAACCAAGGTGATCAGGGCATAAAGCACGTTTTGAGGGGATTGCCCTGCCGCACTCCCCAGTGGATCAACCTAGAGAGCTTCTATCGGGCCACGCATGGGCAAGACCACGCCCCTTTGTCTGGGGCAGACGCGCACCTGCTCTGCGGATAGCGGCAGGAACCTGCCGATCTTTAATGGGCAACAGCCACCGCCCACAACCCTGGAGCGTTTTGTCGCGAGTCACAAGCGTTGCCGACACGAACCCGCGCCACACCCAACGCCAGGTGTGTCAACCCAGCGTTGGGTATAATGAACGAGTAACCTGATAGTTAGTGTCGGAACAACCAGCGCACCTTCGCTGGTTGTTCGGGGGCAGGAGGCTGGTTTGCGACCGCAAGCGCTGCCTCTTCTCGGGTATAAAAGCGCCCCTCACGGACAAAACCTGCCACAACACTGCCCTTAACTGCGGTGATACGACCACTTCCATCGCGGGCTACTGCCAAGTCAGGCGGCAGTCCATCTAGGAGGTGGCATGGCGCGGGGGAGCCGTCTCCATGGCAGGAACGGTAGACTGTGCCCGTTTCTGCATCTCGGAAGGCTGGTTCGAAGCGAAGTTGTCGGTTACCCCGACTGACGCCGCCCGTACCTTGGAAGAACTTATTTTCCCGCCACAGGCCATACACGGTAAGAAACTGGTTCATGGTTTTTTCAGCACAGGTTCCGCGACACAACAAACCAAGGTCGAATACTACCACCTTTGTATCGGGAGCCAACGGGTAAATGTTAAGGGTTTGCACCATCCGAAAAATACGGCTGGGCGGTAAACGCGACCTGATGCAATCATTCCTTCCTGGAATGGTTAAGGCAAGGCGCGTGCCACTCGCTCGGGCAGACCCCGCTTCCTGGTGAGGAACGCAGGTGATTACCACGAGGTAGCGTATAGTTCAATGTTGCAAACAGAATTTCAATAGGGACATTCCAGGGGATAGAACCTTAGGGAGATAGATAACGCGGGGCAAGGGATAGGCGGAAAGTGGGCGTTAAAATTTTGCCACGCGCCAATATTTTGCCAGTGGTTTGCGCACCCATTAGCATTCTCTTTGTGCTGCACTGTGTTGGATTAACTCGCGTGCTGCGGCAACCAGTGCTAGGCGCGCAATCACACCATAGGCGTAAAACCGATTGGGGCGGCAGTCTGGGGGGCTTTCCTGGTCTGGGGTGATGCAGGACTCGGCAAAGGACAGATGCTCGAAGTGCATCCCTGGGGCATTTAGGTTTTCATCCCGACCGCGATTGGTATGTACACGATAGAAGCCGCCCACGACAAAGCGGTCAATCATGTAGACAACCGGTTCTGCGGCCGCGCTATTCCAGCTCTCGAAGGTATACACTCCCTCTTGCAGGATGACGCGGGAAACCGCTAACCCTCCCTTGCTGGTAGCCATGCGGGTGCGTTGCTTACGGTTTAGCTCACGGATTTCTGACACCGAGCGCACGGTCATGATACCCATGCCATAAGTGCCCTGATTGGCCTTTACGATCAAAAAAGGTTTTTGATCAAGCCCATACTCGTCGTACTTGCTCTGGATCGCTTCTAACAGGGAGGCAGCACGCTCGCTCATGCAGTCCTCTCCGCTACGCGCCATGAAATCCACCGATCCACAATCAGTAAACAACGGGTCGATGACCCAGGGATCGATCGCGAGGAGGCTTGCAAATTCTGAGACAACCTGGCGATATTCGGCAAAGTGATCGGATTTTAGGCGGTTTGACCAACCCAATCCGAGAGGGGGGACGATCAAATGATCAACATTCTCTAGGATGGTTGGACGTCCCTCTGCTAGATCGTTGTTGAGTACGATGAGGCAAGGCGAAAATTCACCCACCCAGAGGCGATCTCCTTTGCGCTGTAGTGGTTCTAGGCGAACCGAGCCACCACCCGGTAAGGATATCTCGCGAGAGGTAGCCCCTTCTAACCCGTCAGGGAGGATACCGAGATGAACCTGGAATCCCGCTTTCGTTAGGATATCTCGTAAACGTGCGAAATTTTGGAAGTAAAAGAGGTTACGGGTATGGTTTTCGGGGATGAGCAGGATGTTGCGTATGGTGGGGTCAATCTGCTCAATGGCGTGTTGTACCGCTTGGATACATAAAGGCAAAAAAACCGGATTAAGATTATTAAATCCGGCGGGAAACAAATTAGTATCCACTGGTGCCAATTTGAAGCCAGCATTGCGTAGGTCTACAGAGGCATAGAAAGGTGCGGGTGTTTTTTGCCATTGCGTTCGGAACCAGGCTTCTATGCTTGCTTGATGCCCTAGAATGCGACGTTCTAGTTCGAGCAGGGGGCCGTCCAGGGCGGTGGTCAAATGGGGGACATCGTGCATGGGGCCAATCTCAATGGTGGAACGACAGACAGCTTTACATGAAACCATACTACCAGCATGATGCCCCTAACTGTCAGGCATTGCGCTTTCTTCTAACCTAACTATCCAATGAACCCGGCACGCACCTTTATTTTACGCCCAGTTGGCACTGCATTGTTGACGATTGCCCTTGTTTTGGTCGGGGCGGTTGCCTATCGTTTGTTGCCAATCTCTGCGCTGCCTCAGGTTGACTACCCGACGATCCAAGTCGTTACCCTCTATCCAGGGGCGAGCCCCGAGGTCATGACCTCCTCGGTCACTGCCCCCCTAGAGCGCCAATTCGGACAGATGCCAGGGTTAAACCAGATGTATTCCGCCAGTTCTGGTGGGGCCTCGATCATTACCCTGCAGTTTAGTCTTGTATTGGCGCTTGATGTCGCTGAGCAAGAGGTGCAGGCGGCGATTAACGCAGCGACCACCTTCTTACCCACCGATCTGCCGGCACCACCGGTCTATAACAAGGTGAACCCAGCCGATGCCCCCATTCTAACGCTTGCGGTTACGTCCAAGACCATCCCCCTCACCAAGGTGCAAGACCTGGTGGATACCCGCATTGCAGAGCGTATCGCACAACTCCCTGGCGTTGGGTTGGTCTCTCTCGGTGGGGGGCAGCGCCCATCGGTGCGTATCCAGGTCAACCCACCCGCTTTGGCCAAGATTGGCCTCGGTCTGGAAGACCTGCGCACTGCTATCCTAAGCGGCAACGTGAACCAGCCGAAGGGTGGTTTCGATGGCGCAAGCCAGGCATCCACCATTGACGCGAATGACGAACTGCAGTCTGCCGACGATTATCGGCGCTTGATCATCGCCTATCGCAACGGCGCACCACTGCGGTTGAGCGAAATCGCAACCGTGGTGGAGGATGCGGAGAATGTTCACATCAAAGCCTGGGCGGATACAAGCCCGGCTTTGCTCGTGAATGTCCAGCGTCAGCCCGGTGCCAATGTAATCGAGGTCGTGGATCGTATCAAAAAACTGCTCCCCCAGTTGCGGGCCGCTCTGCCGGGTGACATCGACGTGCGCCTACTCGTCGATCGCACGGTGACTATCCAGGCGTCTGTCGCCGACGTACAACAAGCGCTGCTCATTGCTGTTGTTTTGGTGGTCGCGGTGATCTTTCTCTTTCTGCGTAACCTTTCGGCTACGATAATCCCAGCGGTGGCGGTGCCGGTATCCTTGGTGGGTAGCTTTTCGATAATGTATCTTGCCGGGTTTAGTATCAACAATCTCACCCTAATGGCGCTCACGATTGCTACCGGTTTTGTGGTTGATGACGCCATTGTGATGGTAGAGAACATCACACGCCATATCGAGAAGGGCGTTTCCCCGCGCCAGGCCGCTCTGGATGGCGCAGGCCAGATCGGTTTTACCATCATATCCTTGACGTTCTCTTTGGTTGCAGTGCTCATTCCGCTTTTGTTTATGGGTGACGTGGTCGGACGTTTGTTTCGGGAGTTTGCGATTACCCTGGCCGTGTCGATCCTGCTCTCTGCGGTGGTCTCATTAACGCTGACGCCAATGATGTGCGCCTATCTTTTGCGTCGGCCATCAGAAGGTCAAGAGGGCCGATTTGCCAACCTAGGCAAACGCGGTTTCGACGTAGTTCTTGCGGGATATGGGCGTGCCTTGAATTGGGTTCTCGATCACCAAGGAGCAACCCTTTTTGTGGCTGTCGCGACATTGGTGCTGACCGTTGCTTTGTATTGGATTGTACCAAAGGGGTTTTTGCCGATCCAAGATACTGGCATTATCCAGGGCGTCTCAGAGGCATCAGCGTCGGTTTCCTTTGCGGCCATGACCGAGTATCAGCGCACCCTAGACGAGGTTGTGGCGCACGACCAAGCGGTTGCCAATGTGTCTTCTTTTATCGGTGTAGATGGCGTTAATTCAACACTCAATACCGGGCGGATGCTAATCACGCTAAAACCAATCAGTGAGCGTAAGGAAGACGCCAATAGCGTAATACGGTGCCTGCAAGGCAAGGTTGCTGCTGTTAGCGGGGTTTCTCTTTACCTGCAGCCGGTGCAGGACATTACCATTGACGACCGAATCAGTCGCAGCCAATATCAATTTACCCTAGAGTCTCCCGATGCGTCCGCGATTTCTACATGGACACCGCTGCTGCTGAGGCGCTTGCAAGGTTCGCCAACCATTAGTAATACGACAAATGATCTGCAGAGCAATGGCCTTCAGGCTTTTATCGTCATCGATCGCGATTCCGCAAGCCGCTTCGGTGTTACGGTTGCAGCGATTGATAATGCGCTCTATGACGCATTCGGGCAACGACTTGTTTCTACTGTGTTTACCCAATCTAATCAATATCGAGTGGTGTTAGAGGCCGACCCCGTTTGGCAGCAGCAGGGGCTTGCTGCCTTGAAGAGCCTCTACGTGACAGGTGCCAATGGAATACAGGTTCCCTTGTCGAGCATGGTGCGCATCGAAGAGCGTAACGCAGCACTTGCTATCTATCATCTTGGACAATTCCCATCGGTTAGCTTTTCCTTTGATATTGCGGATGGGTCTTCTTTGGGAGAGGCGGTTAAAGAGATTCAGGCAGCAGCGACCCAAATAGAACTCCCCGCCAGTATTCGTTTGCGCTTCCAAGGTGCAGCGGCGGCGTTTCAGGCCTCGCTCACCAATACCTTGTGGCTCATTCTGGCGTCGATCATTACCATGTACATTGTGCTTGGTGTGCTGTATGAGAGCTATATCCATCCGATTACCATCCTTTCTACGCTACCTTCGGCGGGGGTTGGGGCGTTGCTTGCCCTGAAGATCTCGGGAACCGATCTGAATATGATTGCGATCATTGGTATCATTTTGCTGATCGGTATTGTCAAAAAGAACGGCATCCTCATGATCGATTTTGCCCTCAACGCCGATAGGAATGTGTTTTCTCCCCGAGAGGCAATCTATCAGGCCTGTATGTTGCGGTTCCGTCCGATCCTAATGACGACCTTGGCGGCCCTGTTCGCGGCCTTACCACTGATGTTGGGTAGCGGTATGGGTGCGGAATTGCGTCGTCCGCTGGGTATTGCCCTGGTTGGTGGCCTGTTTCTAAGCCAGATTCTGACCCTATTTACCACGCCAGTTGTCTACTTGGTGTTTGAAAGAATGGCAAAACATTCGCGCTTGGGCACGAGGGAGGGGGTATGATGCGAGTTAGCCCATTCCAAGAGGGGGCCAGAACATGAACAGGCATGAAGCAACCTGGCTTTATTGCAACGATGGGTTGGTTTTGGCAGATGGCGAAACGGGCCAACTACTCGACGCCAATCCCCAGGCTGAGCGGTTGTTGGGGCGCTCACTTGCCGAGATCAAAACATTACGCTTTACCGATCTACACCCGACGGATCAACTGCCACGGGCAAGGCAGGCGTTTGCGCAGCCAGGCATGATGGTAAGCCACGATGTTTTGCGACCAGACGGGAGCCGCGTGCCGGTCTATATCTCCGTCGGAACCTTTCGGGATGAACAGGGTCGACTGATTACGATCGGTAGTTTTCGGGATGATTCCGATCATCAGACTGCGAAGAACGCCCTATTGCGGTCAAACTGGGCGCTCTCGGCGATTCGGCGGGCCAATGCAGCAACCGTTACTGCCCAATCAGATACAGAGATGATGCGTTTGGTCTGTGATGGTATCCTCAGCGATACCTTTGTGCTGGCCTGGATTGGTTTGGCGAATCAGGATGAGGAAAAATCTGTTTCGGTTGTTGCTGTATCTGGCCGTACTGCGTACCTTGAAGGGGTAAACATCTCTTGGGACGACGTGCCAAATGGTAATGGGCCCACGGGCCGTGCCATTCGCTTTGCTAAGACGCAGGTGAATAACTTTGCGCTAGTAAATCCAGCATTCAAACCCTGGGCAGAACGTGTCTCGAGAAACGGTATTGAGTCATCCCTAGCCGCGCCTTTGCTGCGAGAAGGAAAAGCCTTTGGGGCGATAACCATCTACTCCAACCAGCCGGACGCTTTTGGCAGTGATGTGGTAAGACTATTCGAGGATTTGGCGCGTGATATTGTTTTCGCCTTAGACGCTAAACGCGCCTTGGTGGCGGTAACCGAAAGTGAACGACAGTATCGTTTATTATTTAACAATATGCGCGATGGTTTTGCGCATTGTTTGATGCACTACCAGGATGGCATACCGGTCGATTTTACCTACCTCAATGTGAATCCCTCGTTCTACCGGTTAACAGGCCTAACGGATGTTATTGGAAAACGGGTGAGCGAAGTTATCCCTGGGTTGCGTAAGTCGAACCCGGAGTTATTTGAGATCTACGGTAGGGTAGCGCAAACCGGCATCTCTGAAATCTTTGAGGCCAACATTGCGGCTCTCGATAGCTGGTTTTCTGTCTCGGTGTACAGCACGGAGAAGGAACATTTCATTGCTATCTTCGACAACATTACCGATCGAAAAAAGGTGGAAGAGAAGCTTTTGTTTCTGGCCCACCACGATCCACTCACCAGCCTACCCAATCGGTTGGCCATCCGTGCACAATTTGAACAAGCCAAGGGGCACTCGCAGGGGAGGCGGAATAGAGTAGCATTGGTATTTCTCGATATCGATAACTTCAAGTTTATCAATGATACCCTTGGTCATGTGGTGGGGGATCTGCTGTTGCAGCAAGTGGCGTTACGGTTACACGCCTGTGTATGCACCGCAGATACAGTTAGTCGACAGGGGGGTGATGAGTTCTTGATCATATTGCCGGTTATCCATAGCGTTGCGGATATTACTAGTGTTGCTGCTAAGATCTTAGAGAACCTAGCCGTCCCTTTTATGATTGATGGCCGCGAGCTGTCTTCGTCGGCGTCTCTTGGGGTGGCTATCTTCCCTGAAGACGGACATGATTTTGATACCTTGCTTCGCAAGGCAGATACTGCGATGTATTATGCAAAGGAGGCGGGCCGCAACAGTATCCGCTTCTTTGATAAAAAGATGAACGTCGATGCCGAGGAGCGTCTTGCTATGCGCAATGAATTGCGCTTGGCATTAGACCGAGGCGAGTTTGTGCTGTACTATCAGCCGCAGATTGATCTGGCAAGTGGTGCGGTTATTGGGGTAGAGGTGCTGATCCGCTGGAATCATCCCAGAATGGGTTTGCTTGCGCCCGGACGTTTCATTTCGATTGCTGAGGAGAATGGTCTCATTGTGCCGATAGGCGAATGGGTATTGCATGAGGCCTGTCGTCAGATGGTTGCCTGGCAAAAGGCTGGCCTAGCGGATATGGTGATTGCCGTCAACCTTTCTGCAGTGCAATTCAAGAGGAGCGGTCTTGAGAATACCGTAATGGATGCCTTGTTGGCCTCCGGGCTTAAGCCAGCACTGCTTGAGCTAGAGCTAACCGAATCGGTATTGATTGGCGATACCGAAAATGTTTTTGTAACGATACAGCACCTGAAAACCTATGGCGTCAAGCTGTCTATCGATGATTTTGGTACGGGTTATTCAAGCCTTACCTATCTTAAGCGCTTTGCAGTTGATAAACTAAAAATCGATCAGTCGTTTGTGCGCGGCCTTGGTAGTGACCGAGGGGACGAGGCCATTGTCCGTGCCATCATTCAGATGGCGCACGGTCTTGGTCTTAGCGTCATCGCCGAGGGTGTAGAGGATGGGCCTGTGCTGGCATTGCTTCAAGCCTTTCAGTGCAATGAGGCGCAGGGTTTTCATATCGCACACCCCATGTGCGCAGAAGATTTTTTTACCTTCGCTCAGGGTCGTAGACATCTTTGAGAGTTGTTTCTGCGCAGGCTAATCTGCAGAAAATTGCTTTCCTAAAATAATCAAGCTATTATGCCGATATCTAGATATTCTTAAGGTTGTCCCCGCCATGTATCCTCGTGCCCCCTATCGCGCTGCGTTGCGGCTGCTCACCGTTGCGGCAATAACCGCCTCCTCTGTGCTGTTTCCGCTCTTTGTCCGCGCTGAAATGGCGACACAGCTTCCGCCAGTCAATGCCTTTATCGACGAGGTGGCGATACGGGATGGTTTTCCGGTTGCGGCACTCCATGCCCTCTTCGACCAGGTGGTATTACGTCCCGAGATCATTGAGGCCATCACCCGACCCGCAGAGGCCAAGCCTTGGTTTGAGTACCGATCACTTTTTCTCTCTCCATCCCGGGTTGAGGGGGGTGTTGCCTTCTGGCGTGCCAACAAAGAAGCATTGGCGCTTGCTGAAGCCCGCTACGGGGTGGATCCGGCGGTTATCGTCGCTATCCTTGGTGTTGAGACCCGCTACGGCGCGAAGACTGGTAACTATCGAGTTCTTGAGGCATTGACGACACTCGCCTTTCAGTATCCGAGGCGCGCCCCCTTCTTCCGCGAACAACTTGAGGCCTATCTGCTGCTTACGCACAGTGAGGGGATAGATCCGCTGTTGCCCAAAGGCTCCTACGCTGGTGCTATGGGGGTGCCGCAGTTTATGCCCACCAGTTTTCGTGATTTCGCTGTTGACTTTGATGGGGATGGCCACCGTGACCTATGGAGCAACCCGGTCGATTCTATCGGAAGTGTTGCCAACTATCTGAATCGTCATGGTTGGCAGCCGCATGAACCCGTAGCGGTGTCGGTAGACTTGGGTGGAATGTTTGATCCGGCCCCGCTTTTGGGGGGGCTCGATCAGAAACCAAATCTGCCATTAGATAAATTTCGATCCCTAGGATTAAGGCCTGCCGATGCGATTGCAGGTAACCCGATGGCCACGTTGTTGCGCTTGGATGGGCCAACCTCGCCCGAATACTGGCTGTGTTTCGAGAATTTTTATGTCATTACCCGTTATAACCACAGCCCTCTCTATGCGATGGCCGTCCACGAGCTGGCGAGGGAGGTTGCCGCTGGGATAAATAATGGCAAGAAGTAGGCTTGGTGCGTTGTTCACCACACTTCTGCCTAATCCGCTGATGGAACGCCTGGTGTGTGCTGTCTGGTACGAAGGGCATTTCCTCGGCTGGGTCTTGCGCCCAGTGGCTGCCCTTTTTTGTTTGGTGGTGAGGCTACGCCGTTTGGGTTATTTGCGCGGTTGGTTTGCCTCTCAACGCTTGTCGGTGCCGGTCATCGTCGTGGGAAATCTTACGGTGGGGGGAACCGGCAAAACACCGACTGTGTTATGGCTGGCCCAGTTTCTCGTAGCCCATGGTTGGCGGCCCGGTATCATTAGCCGTGGCTATGGTGGGCGCATTGGTGATAAGCCGCAGGTTGTCGGGCCAACCGCCAATCCGCTTGATGTCGGCGATGAGCCGCTCTTACTGGCCCGTCGGTCGGGGGTGCCGGTTGCGGTGTGCCGCTGGCGGGCAAGGGCCGGGGAATTGTTAGCTACCCACTATGACTGCGACTGTCTGATCGCTGATGATGGGCTGCAACATTACGCGCTTGCGCGAGACATAGAGATTGCCTTGGTTGACCGAGCGCGAGGCATGGGTAACGGTCTGTGTCTACCGGCTGGGCCGTTGCGCGAACCCCTCGGGCGACTGCGTGAGGTGTCTCTGCGGGTAGCCTTTGGTGCCCCTTTGCCGGGTGAGCACCCGCTGGGTCTTGTGCCTGGTGATGTGCTCTCACTGGATGGAGATGCGCCTTCGCGTCCGTTAGCGAGCTTTTGCGCTACCACGGTGCATGGGGTGGCTGGCATTGGGCATCCGCAGCGCTTTTTCTCCCTACTAGAGGCGGCGGGGCTTACTGTTATTGCGCACCCATTCCCGGATCACCATCCTTTCCGTCCCGAGGACTTGGCGTTTGGCGATGATCTGTCGATACTCATGACCGAAAAGGACGCCGTCAAGTGCATTACCTTTGCGCGCAACGGGCAGTGGTATGTGCCAATCGATGCGCATTTCACGCCTGAGTTTGCGGCGAGTCTGCTCGGACTTTTGCCGAGCAAGCCGGACCGAGCGAATGGGCTACACTGAAGATTCACCTCTCCCATCCTGAATGAGAAAATACCATGGATAAACGTCTACTTGATATTCTTGTTTGCCCAGTTTGCAAGGGATCGCTTCGTTATCATCGCGATGTCCAGGAGTTGGTCTGTAAAGCGGATCGCTTGGCATTCGCAGTCCGCGATGATATCCCAGTGATGCTGGAAGAAGAGGCGCGCAGTCTCAGGGAAGAGGAGGAGGTGTGACGTGGAGTTTGTGGTCGTCATCCCCGCCCGTTTCGCGTCCGTTCGTCTGCCCGGCAAGCCTTTGTTGCTGATCGCGGGCAAACCAATGATCCAGCACGTCCACGAGCGTGCGCTAGAAAGCGGGGCCACAAAGGTTGTAATAGCGACCGATGACGAGCGCGTTTTTCGTGTCGCCACCGACTTTGGGGCCGAGGCGGTCATGACGGGTACCCATCATCGCTCTGGCACCGAGCGCTTAGCCGAGGTGGTGGAAGTGCTGCAACTGCCTGATGATACGGTTGTCGTTAATCTACAGGGGGATGAACCACTTGTCCCGGCATCCTTGATTCGTCAGGTGGCGATGGCGGCGCACCAGCAATCTGCGGCAGTCGCGACCCTGTGTACCCCCATCCAAAACCCAGCCGAACTCTTTGAGCCCCAGGTGGTCAAGGTGATCCGTGATGTGAATGGGTACGGTGCGTACTTTAGTCGTGCGCCGATCCCGTGGGATCGAGATGGTTTTGTCGGGAGAAGTGCGCTTGGGGAAGGCGACACCGCCCCGCAAGCACTGCGCATGCCCTATTATCGCCACATCGGGTTGTATGCGTATCGGGCCAGTTTTATCCGTGCCTACCACACGCTTTCCCCCTCGCCGTGGGAGCAGCTAGAATCCTTAGAGCAGTTGCGAGTGTTATATCACGGGTGGCGTATCTTCGTAGAGGAGGCAGCCGTTCCCCCTCTGCCGGGGGTGGACACCCTGGCCGATCTGGAACGGGTAAGGGCGCAGTTTGCAAGCCATTAAGACCGGGCTGAACTCATAGCGGCTTTCTAAGATTGACTGGTTTCTTGCCCCAATGGAGTTTTTCTCGGAGAATGCGAAAATAGTCGTAGTCCTTGGGATGAAGTAGGCGAACGTGACCGTCACGTTTGCGGATTACTACGCGGTCTCCGGACACCAAGCCTAGGTTAATCTGGCCGTCGCAGGTTACTTGGGCGTTACCGTAGTTGCCGTTACTCAGCACAATCGCGATGGTGTCGTCACTTGAGATGACCAGGGGACGGGTGCTGACGGTATGGGGACAGATGGGCACGAGAGCAATAGCAGGCAGGGTTGGGTAGAGCAGCGGCCCGCCCGCAGAGAGTGAGTGGGCGGTAGCACCTGTCGTGGTAGAGATGATGAGCCCGTCCGCGCGCAGGGAGTAGACGAAGCGGTCGTTGATATAGGCCTCGAACTCGATCATGCGCGAGGTGTTCCAGCGATGGATGACCACATCGTTTAGAGCGTCGCTGGCGCTTAGGATCTCGCCGTTGCGTAGCACCGTCGCGTGCAACAGCCGCCGCTCCTCCGACTCGTAGTGACCCGCCAATACGGCGTCTAGGGTCTCTTCTATGGAGTTCGGCGGGACGTCCGCGAGGAAACCCAAGTGGCCAAGGTTGATGCCCAGTAAGGGCACATTGTAGCTCGCAAGCCCACGAGCGGCATTGAGTAGGGTGCCATCACCGCCCACAACGATGACGAGGTCGCAGGTTTCGCCGATGGTGCGCAGGGTACTGACCTGCGCTTCGTGGTAGTTGTTAAACTCTGCGCCACGCTCATCTAGCAAGATGTTGCAGCCTCGGGTCTTGAGGGTGGTGATGAGGTTGGCCATGGTTTCACAGACCGATGGGTCTGCGTGCCTGGCAAGCAGTCCAATGTTGTGAAACAGCGTACGGGAGGGGATGTCCATGGGAGAGGATGCGTGATGGTAAAGTAGGAAGGTTTCCGATAGAGTCTAGCTCATAATGGCCGAGATTGTCCTAAATGAACGTGCAAATCGCCTCTTGAAGGTGATGATGGAGCGCTATATCCGCGAGGGTAAGGCGGTGGGCTCGCGTGTCTTGGCGCGCGATCTTGGCGCGGAACTCAGTCCGGCGACCATTCGTAACGTCATGGCCGATCTCGAGGAAATGGGGCTTCTGGCCTCGCGTCATACCTCTGCCGGGCGTGTGCCAACGGCGCTTGGTTATCGCTATTTTGTTGATAAACTGATGACCCTTCAACCCCTCCAGGGAGGAGAGTTGCAGCAATGGCGTAGATGTCTTGACCCAGATCAGAGCACCGCTGAACTGGTGGCGTCGACCTCGGCGTTGTTGTCGGGACTCACTCATTTTGCTGGTTTGGTCATGGTGCCGCGTCATGATTCCGTGGTGCTGCGCCAGGTAGCCTTCCTTGCGCTCTCAGAGAAGCGGGTATTGGCGATTCTGGTGGTCAACGAGCGCGAGGTGCGGAACAAGGTGATCCACACCGAGCGCGGTTACTCGACCGCTGAACTAAACTGTGCGGCGCACTATCTCAATGAGACCTTTGCTGGTCAGGATCTAAAGGCTATCCGTATGCGCTTGCTGCAGGAGATGCAGGAGGATCGTGAGGGGATGGATAGCGCCTTGATGGCGGTCGGGCCGGTCGTATTCGAGACCCCGCCCGCGCCAGATGACTATGTGCTGGTGGGAGAGGAAAAATTGCTGGGATGCGTCGACATTGAGGGCCGCGAGGAATTGCGTCGCCTGTTTGAGGCCTTTAGCCGTAAGCGTGACATCATCCATCTCTTAGATCAGTGTATGACCGGAGAGGGGACGCAGGTTTTTATTGGCGCTGAATCCGGCTGCCACATCCTGGAGCAATGCAGCGTTGTGACCTCTCCCTACGCTGCTGATGGTCATGTCTTGGGGGTGGTTGCCGTGATTGGCCCAACCCGGATGCCCTATGAGCGGGTATTGCCCATCGTCGAATTGGCGGCTGCATTGCTTGGCGCAGCCTTGAATCACCATGACTGAGCCCCCACATTCCGCCTATCCCTAACCATTTATTGCTGTGCTGACCCCGCTATTGCGCGGAGTGGCCTGTCTGGAGACCCTATGGAGAAAGAAGCAACTACTCAGGAAACGCCTGCCGCTGCCCCATCCCTTGATGCGGCAACCAAAGATTCCCCGAGCGCTAGCGAGGGTGGTAACCAATGGGGGGCGCAGGACAATGATCTCACCCGAAAGCTGGAGGAATGGCGCAGTAAAGCCGACTCGCATTGGCAGGATCTGTTGCGTGCCCGAGCCGAGGTCGAGAACGTGCGGCGGCGCGGGGAGAGGAACGTAGAGAACGCCCATAAATATGCCCTAGAGCGCTTTGCCTCAGAGCTTCTGCCAGTCAAGGACAGCCTGGAACTCGGGATGGCGGTTGATTCGGATGTCGCTCGTTTGCGCGAGGGCATGGCGCTTACCCTCAAGATATTGACTGCCGCCATGGAGAAATTTGGCATCCGTGAGGTGAACCCGGTCAACGAGCGTTTTAATCCGGAATTGCACCAAGCCATGTCGGTGCAACCCAGCGCCACCTTACCTCCCAACACGGTGTCTGCGGTGTATCAGAAGGGATATACCCTAAACGAGCGCCTGATGAGGCCAGCCATGGTCATCGTCTCTCAGGCCGCGCCCCCCTCAGAAAGTGGTGGCCCAGGTGAGATTCTTGGGGATCTGGTCGTTTAATTGGGGAATCCTCGGGATCCGTGCTTGAAAAGGGCGACGGGTATCCCCATAACACAGACAGGCCGTTGGCGAATTTTGGTCTTCGCCGAAATGCACAAGTCCTTAAATAAGCGTTGCGGAGCACTAAACCGAACGCACACCGTCACTTGCAAACTGGCATCACCGTAACTGGAGAAATTATATGGGAAAGATTATCGGCATCGATCTAGGAACCACCAACTCTTGCGTGGCCGTAATGGATGGTGGGAAGCCTAGGGTCATCGAGAACAGCGAGGGTGATCGCACCACACCCTCTATTGTGGCATTCACCGGTGACGCCGAGGTGATCGTGGGTCAGAGCGCCAAGCGTCAGGCGGTGACCAATCCCAAGAACACCCTTTTTGCCATCAAGCGTCTTATTGGTCGGCGCTTTGAGGACGACGTGGTAAAGCGCGACGTGAGCATGGTGCCTTATACCATCGTTCGCGCCGATAACGGCGATGCGTGGATTGAGGTCAATGGTAAGAAGATGGCCCCGCCGGAGATCTCAGCGCGGGTCTTGATGAAGATGAAGAAGACCGCCGAGGATTATCTCGGTGAGCCGGTCACCGAGGCGGTCATCACTGTGCCTGCCTACTTCAACGATTCTCAGCGTCAGGCGACCAAAGCGGCTGGGCGTATCGCCGGGCTTGAGGTCAAGCGCATCATCAACGAGCCGACCGCAGCCGCACTTGCCTATGGCATGGACAAGAAGCGGGGGGACGCCAAGATTGCGGTGTATGATCTCGGTGGCGGCACGTTCGACGTTTCTATCATCGAGATCGCCGAGATAGAGGGTGAGCACCAGTTTGAAGTGTTATCGACCAATGGCGATACCTTCCTCGGTGGCGAGGACTTCGACAAGCGCGTCATCGACCACCTGGTCGAGCAGTTCCAGCGCGAGAGCGGAATCAATCTGCGCAGCGACCCGCTTGCCCTGCAGCGCCTCAAAGAGGCAGCAGAAAAATCTAAGATCGAGCTTTCCTCAAGCCAGCAAACCGACATCAATCTGCCCTACATCACCGCAGATGCGAGCGGCCCGAAGCATCTCAATTACAAACTGACACGCGCCAAGCTCGAGTCTTTGGTCGAGGATCTTATCGAAAAGACCGTCGATCCGTGTCGCATTGCCCTGAAGGATGCCGGTCTTCAAGCGTCCGCCATTGACGAGGTCATCTTGGTCGGTGGCCAGACCCGTATGCCGAAGGTGCAAGAGGTCGTTAAACGCATCTTTGGTCGTGATCCGCGCAAGGATGTTAATCCAGACGAAGCAGTGGCGGTGGGTGCGGCCATCCAGGCGGGTGTACTGGGTGGTGAGGTAAAGGATGTCCTGCTGCTGGATGTAACACCACTCTCACTCGGGATCGAGACCCTCGGTGGGGTGATGACGAAGCTTATCGACAAGAACACCACCATCCCAACCCGCGCCAATCAGGTATTCTCCACCGCAGAGGATGGTCAGACTGCGGTGACGGTGCATGTGCTGCAGGGCGAACGCCAGATGGCAGGGGCCAACAAATCGCTTGGTCGGTTTGATCTCTCGGGGATTCCGCCCGCGCCGCGTGGTGTGCCGCAGGTCGATGTTACCTTCGACATTGACGCCAATGGTATTCTTAATGTCTCGGCGAAGGACAAGGCGACGAATCGCGAGCAGTCGATTGTCATTCGCGCCTCTAGTGGTCTTTCTGAGGATGAGATCAACCGCATGGTAAAGGATGCGGAGCTTCACGCTGCCGAGGATCTCAAGTTCCAGGAACTGATTAATACCCGCAACCACGCCGATGCGCTGCTCCATGCAACCAAGAAATCCCTCGCTGATCTGGGTGAGAAGGTGAGTGGGACGGAGCGTGCTGGTATCGAAGCGGCCATGCGTGACTTGGAACAAGTCCTGAAGAGTGATGACAAGGGCATCATTGAGGCCAAGACCCGCATTCTCTCTGAGGCAGCGAGCAAGATGGCAGAACAGGCGTACGCTCAGGCGGGTGGCGGTGGCCAGCAGGGTGGCCCAGGTCACCAACATGGGTCTGCGGACACTGGCAGCAAGGGTGGTGATAAGGGCGAGCGCGATGTGGTCGATGCGGAATTCGAGGAAGTAGGTCGCGGCAAGAAGTAGTCCGTTGGCCTTATAATCGGGATGAAAATTCACTACTGCGCGTGCCTCGTGAGGGTGCATGCGCGGTAGTCTTGCCAGTTTAGTGGGTGAAACCTTCCGTGCCCATACAGTAGATACCGTGAGATGGCCAAGCGAGATTATTACGAAGTGTTAGGCGTGGCGAAGAATGCTGCCGAGGCGGATATTAAGAACGCCTATCGGCGTCTCGCCATGAAACTACATCCCGATCGCAATCCGGGAGACAGCGCCTCTGAGGAGAAATTCAAGGAATGCAAAGAGGCCTACGAAATGCTCTCGGATCCGCGCAAGCGTGCGGCCTATGATCAGTTTGGTCATGCGGGCGTAGACACGTCGGCGGGTGGCCCAGGCGCTGGCGCGGGTTATGGTACGGGGGCAAATTTCTCTGAGATCTTTGGTGATGTCTTTGGGGACATCTTCGGGAATCGCGCCGGCGCGGGGGCCGGGGCTGGGGGTGGGGCGCGCTCCTACCGAGGGGCTGATCTACGCTACACCCTAGAGTTATCCCTAGAAGAGGCGGTCTTTGGCACGACAGTCAAGATCCGTGTGCCGACGATGATCGGCTGTGATGCTTGTGGCGGGTCTGGTGCGAAACGCGGAACCTCACCCTCTCCCTGCGCTACCTGTGGTGGGCGCGGTGTGGTGCGGATGCAGCAAGGGTTTTTCTCAGTACAGCAGACCTGTCCGCGTTGCCATGGCCGTGGGCAGGTGATACTCGACCCATGCACGACCTGTTCTGGGCGTGGCCGTGTTCAGGATCAAAAGACCCTGTCGGTAAAGGTTCCGGCGGGGGTTGACACCGGCGATCGGATCCGGCTCGCCGGGGAGGGAGAGGCGGGTGAACACGGTGGCACCTCGGGGGATCTCTACGTCCAGATCCAGGTCAAGGAACATGCCATCTTCTCCCGCGAGGACAACGAGTTACACTGCGAGGTGCCAATTAGTTTTGTGGTGGCAACCCTCGGCGGTGAACTGGACGTGCCGACCCTCGATGGTCGAGTGAAGCTCAAGGTTCCCCCCGAAACCCAAAGCGGCAAGACCTTTCGCCTGCGTAGCAAGGGGGTGCGATCCGTCCACGGTGGCCCGCCGGGGGACTTGCTGTGCCGCGTGGTGATTGAGACACCCGTCAACCTGACCCGCAAGCAGAAAGATCTACTGCAAGAGTTTGAGAACAGTCTGCGTGGTAGTGATGAGAAGCACAATCCTCGTGCCCATTCCTGGTTCGATGGCGTGAAGCGCTTCTTCGAGGACATGAAGTTCGGCGGCACCTAAAGGTCTACCCCATGAGCGACCTCTTTGTTATTGCCGCCGCCTCGGGCACCGGCAAGACCAGCCTTGTCAAGGAACTGCTGGCGGCCACGCCCAACCTGGTCGCGTCGGTCTCCAGCACCACCCGCGCCCCACGCCCGGGCGAGGTAGACGGCGTCCATTACCACTTTATCTCCCACAGCCGCTTTGAGGCCCTGTTAGCGCAAGGTGCTTTTATCGAACATGCGCGGGTCTTTGATAACCTCTATGGAACCTCGCGCGAGGTGGTGGCGGAACAGCTCGCCGCCGGGGTTGATGTCCTCCTCGAGATCGATTGGCAGGGGGCACAGCAGGTGCGAATGATGTTTCCACATGCCGTCACCATCTTCATCCTGCCGCCCTCGTGCGACGCCCTGCGCCAACGCTTGCAGGGCCGAGGCCAGGACGACGCGGCGGTTATCGAGAAGCGCCTCGCCGGTGCCCGCACCGAGATGTCGCACTGGGACGAGTTTGACTACACGGTGGTGAACGATGACTTCACGACCGCGCTTGCCGACCTCGTCGCGATTGTACGGGCGCGTCGTTTGTTACGCACTCGCCGAGCCGCCGAACTCGCCCCGCTCATCGCTGCCCTGTTGGCGTGAGTGGTTGGGGCGTTTGCGCCCCGCTAGTCTCTGTTGGATTTGACCCGTTCTCTGTTCGGCGCGACGCGCTTTACTCAGCAACCGCCTACCCTCGTTGTGAAATCTTTGACGACGACCCGCCTACCCCTTGCGCTATGCCACCAGAAATGTGGTAGTCTGCTGTGGGGTTAAAGCGGGTCATACTGTCTGGGGGGTATTGGTTGCCATGGACACCGTCAAACTGTTTCTTGCCTCTTCTGCAGAATTAAAAGAGGATCGGGATCAATTCGAGATCCTGATCCGGCGTGAGAACGATGCGCGGCGTAACCAGGGCATCTATCTCGAACTTCATCTCTGGGAAGTCTTTCTCGACGCCATGTCGCGGACTCGACTGCAAGGCGAGTACAACAAGGTCATCCGAGAATGCGACATCTTTGTGATGCTGTTCTTTACCAAGGTAGGTAAATACACAGAAGAGGAGTTTACGACTGCCTTCGGGCAGTTTCAGGCCACGGGTAAGCCACAGATCTTCACCTATTTCAAGGATGCGCCGTTCAACACTGGAAGCGCCAACGAAGACGATCTGATGAGCCTGTTTGCGTTTAAGAAAAAGCTCAAGACGCTTGGGCATTTTCCACCCAGTTACAAGAATATTGAC
>CAIRSR010000163.1 GCA_903881315.1 uncultured Thiotrichales bacterium
AGCCCCCTCTCCTTCTAGGAGAGGGGATTATAAATAAAATCAAGATCCATCCAAGCAAAATATAAAATCAAGATCCATCCAAGCAAAATATAAAACCAAAACACCCCCCCTCCCGCAAAAATTGCTATCCTTCACCACCCCCCCAGTTCACCCCAAAGGCTCCCCTTGAAGCCAGACATGACCAGCCAGCTCGTCGCCGCATTCCGTTCCCCAAGTCACAACCGTCCCTGGCAGCACGACCTCGCCCACGCCATCCGAAGCCCCAACGCCCTCTGCGCCCTGCTCGACCTCAATCCCCAACAATTCCCGCAACCCAATAGCGCCACATTCCCCCTGCGGGTTCCCCCCAGCTATCTCGCCCGCATCAATAAAGGCGACCCACAAGACCCCCTGCTCCGCCAAATCCTCCCGCAAAGCGCCGAGGACACCATCACCACGGGCTTCGTCACCGACCCAGTCGGTGATCTACCCGCCAAGGTCGCCCCAGGCACCATCCATAAATACCAGGGCCGTCTGCTCATCATGCCGACCAGCGTCTGCCCCATCCATTGTCGGTATTGTTTTCGTCGCCATTTCGTCCACGAACGCTTTCATCTCCCCACAACCCTGCGCTATCTCGCCGCGAATCCCGCAATCCACGAGGTCATCGTCAGCGGCGGCGATCCGCTCTCCCTCTCCAATCAGCGCCTCGCCACGCTCTTGAATAGCCTCACCACCATCCCACACCTCAAACGCCTGCGCATCCACACCCGCATGCCCATCGTCCTCCCGCAACGCATCGACGACGGACTCCTCACAATCCTCGCCCGTCTAACGACCGCCAAGATTATGGTATTGCATAGTAACCACCGAAACGAGTTAAATAGCGAGGTGCAACAGGTGTGCGCACAACTTGCACGGGCCAACGTAACCCTTCTCAATCAGAGCGTACTCCTGCGTGGCGTCAATGATACCATTGCCGCACAGCGCGACCTTGCGGAGGCACTGTGCGAGATGGGTGTGATACCCTATTATCTACACCTGCTCGATCCGGTGCAGGGTGCGCAACATTTTAACGTGACCGATACTGCGGCAGTAACGATAATAGATGGCCTGCGTGTTCAATTGCCCGGCTACCTCGTCCCACGCCTGGTAAGAGAATTGGCCGGTGCGCCATCGAAAATAACGCCACTACCAGGCAACGAGTGTGTCGAGGAATCTCTAATCTGATGCCGCAGCCAATAGACTCCCCTCCGACACCGACCCGAGTATTGGTGCTTGCCAAGGCGGCGGTAGCCAATGCAATCGGTCGAGCCGTGCCAGAGGCGTGCATTATTTCTAGCCTTGCCGGAGTGGATATCTCGCAACCAACCGTTCTGATCGGTGACTCCGCCGAAGTTTTCGATCGCGGGGTTATGATTGCGGCCTTTTTGCATCATGTCCGAGTTATCTTTGTCCTTTCCCCGAACAGCCAAGACAAATTACCAATAGAGGCCGAACAGTTCCCTATCTACGGCTTTCTGAGCCAACCTGTCTATGAACGCGCCGCGAAGAATCTGGTGTTTGCGGCAAGTCAAAACATCTGCCTCGAACGCAATCTGGTTGATCTCCAGAATGAGATCAACGCGCTAAATACCATCGGTGCGGCACTTTCTGCTGAGCGGGATATCCCCACACTGCTCGAGATGATCCTAACCAAGACGCGGGAGATAACCAGCAGCGATGCCGGTGCACTGTATCTTGTCGAAGAGGACGCAAAGAGCGGGGCCCGGCTATTGCGCTTTACGCTCACCCAGAATGATAGCATCCATGTCTCTTTTCATTCCTTTACCATCCCCATCGATAAAAGCCGGATCGCATCCTATGCCGCCTTAACCAGCGAGATCCTGCATATTGAGGATGCCTATCAACTGCCCGGTGATGCACAATATAGCTTCTCGAAGGATTTTGATCTCCAGGTGGGTTATCGCACCAAAAGCATTCTAGCGGTGCCGATGATCAATCATAATCAAGAGATTATTGGTGTCCTACAGTTAATCAATCATAAACGGAATCGTGACCTAAAGGTAACACCGGAAAACGCCGAGCAGGTGGTGAGTCCTTATCCGAAGAGAGCGCAGCATCTGGTGAAATCCCTCGCGAGTCAGGCGGCCATTGCGCTTGAGAATAATCGCTTGGTCGAAGAGATTCAAGGCCTGTTCGAGGGATTTGTCAAGGCGTCGGTAATGGCGATCGAAACGCGCGATCCAACCACCTCGGGTCATTCGTTTCGCGTTAAGGAATTAACCGTTGCCCTCGCAGAAACTGTCGATCGGGTTGATGATGGCCCGTACAAGAATATAAAATTTACCCCGGCGCAATTGCGCGAGATTAGCTATGCGAGCGTGTTGCACGATTTCGGCAAGGTTGGGGTGCGCGAGAGTGTGCTGGTAAAGGCCAATAAGCTCTATCCCGCCCAGCTCGAAACCATGACCCAGCGTTTTGAATATGTACGCAAGGCCACCCAAGAGCAGAATACCCGCAAGCGCCTAGAGTATGTATTGGCCAAGGGGCGTGACGAGTATCTCTCGCGTTTGCCAGAGTTTGATGGGGAATTACAAGAGCGGCTTGCCGAGATAGATAATTTCTTTGCCTTTGTCCTAGAATGTAATCGCCCGACGGTTCTGCCCGAGGGCAATTTTCAGCGACTGGCTGATCTCGGTGGCTTTCTCTACCAAGATTGGGGCGGGCAGGAGCGCCCGTTACTCACCAAGGATGAGGTTCGCCTATTGTCAATCCCTAAGGGCAGCCTAGACAATGTCGAGCGCCAAGAGATCGAAAGCCATGTGATCCATACCTTTAATTTCTTGTCTACCATCCCGTGGACGAAGGAATTACGACTGATCCCCGAGATTGCGCGTGCCCACCATGAGAAGCTGGATGGCTCAGGGTATCCATTGAATCTGCCCGCCGAGAAGATCCCGATCCAGTCGCGGATGATGGCGATCTCTGATATATTTGACGCACTGTCAGCCTCAGATCGGCCTTATAAGAAGGCCCTATCCCCAGAGATGTCCTTGTCGATTATCGAATCCGAGGTGAAGCGGAATCTCTTGGATGCCGAATTGTACCGTATATTTTTGGCGGGTGCTATCTGGAAGCGGGTATTACCGACGACCACCAAGGCGTGATTCTGAAATGAGCGAGCACTGGCACGGGACGGTGGTCTAGTCTGGGTTGTTTTTCTTTTGTAGAGTAAACCAATTCCACGGAGGGTGTTGGTATGTTGCTTCATCGGAACCGATTATATTGCGCGGCCTATCGATTAGTTCCGCAAGAGAGATAAGCTCCGTCGCTGTTAAACCCACCATTATTGGAGCATAAGATGTTTGCGAACAGCATCCAAGCGAAATTTGTCTGGCCAGTGTCGAGCGTGGTGATTGTCATTACCCTGCTGACCACCCTCACCATTGCCATCAGCGAGAACCAAAGCGTCCATCAATTCGCTGCGGATACTGCCCAAGAACAGATTGTGACCACCACCAATCTACTCACGGTGGCGGATAGCATTATGATGGATCGCGTAAAAAGTTCCATGAAGCTTTTGCTTGAGCGCGGCGCATTACTTGGGCCTGCTCGGCAAGGGGTTGCCACCGAGGTTAATGGCAAGAATGCGCCGGATATTGTATTGGGCGAACAGTCACAAGCGAATCGATTTGATCTGGTGGATGGTGTGACCGCGATTCAGGGGGGGAGTGCGACGCTCTTTTCTAAGGTGGGCGATGATTTTGTGCGCATTTCGACCAATGTTAAAAAGGATGGCAAGCGCGCTATCGGCACCATCCTCGATCCTACTGGTCGTGCGATTAAGGCCATTCGAGAGGGTAAGCCGTTTTATGGTCAGGTAGATATCTTAGGGAATCCGTTTATTACCGGATACGAACCGATGCACGACGCGGATCATAAGCTTATCGGAATCTGGTACGTTGGTTATAAAATGGATCTAAAGATCTTGCAGGAAACCATCGCCAAGAGCCGCATCCTGAAAAAGGGTTTTATTGCCCTGCAGGATAATTTTGGCAAGGCGCGCTTTCACTCCGATCATCTGTCCAATGAACAGGTGCAGGCTCTCATCGATGGCCAGACTACGGGTTGGGTGATCACGCGACAAAACTTTGCGCCATGGGATTTCCAGGTGGTTGCGGGCTATCAAGAACAAGAGGTTTCTGATATCGCCAAGAAATCACAGATGATGATGATTGGTGCTGGGGGAGGGGTGTGCGTTATTCTGATCGTGTTGTTGGTATGGCTGTCGAAAGCCTTGGTGGTAAAACCGCTTCGCGATGCCATTGTTGTGGCGAATTATATTGCCAAGGGTGATCTGACGCGCCCAATGGAGATTCAGCGTACCGATGAGATTGGTGAGATGCAGACCGCGCTTAGTGTGATGCGCGACTCACTGAATGAACTCATTAGTCATATCTACTCTAACATCAAACAGACTGCTGATCTCACCAATAACCTTTTTGCAACCTCAAATGACGTGGCGCGGGATTCTGAGCGTCAGAGTGATTCGGCAGCGGCGGTTGCTGCGATGGTCGAGGAATTGACCACGAGCATTGATCAGGTCGCCGCGAATGCGAATGCTTCGTTACGGTTGGCGCAGGAGTCTGGGGTAATTGCTCGACAAGGTGCGACGGTTGCGGAAGATGCCTCGCATGAAATGCGTGAGATTGCCGATAGTGTGACTGTGGCAGCTAATCGGATTCGCTCCTTGGGTGAGCAGTCGGAAAAGATAACGGCCATCGTGAATACCATCAAGGGCATTGCTGACCAGACCAATCTGCTGGCGCTGAATGCGGCAATTGAGGCGGCGCGGGCCGGAGAGCAAGGGCGTGGTTTTGCGGTAGTGGCGGATGAGGTGCGCAAACTCGCAGAGAGTACCGCAAAATCCACAGGCGAGATCTCCGCTATGGTTACCGCTATCCAACACGAGACCGAATATGCGATAGATGCGATGCGACTCGGGCAGGAGCGTTCTGAAAAGGGCGTGAAAATGGCGGTTCAGGTGGGAGCAGCGATGCGTGGAATTGGTGAAAGCACGGGGCGTGTAGTAGAGGCGGTAAATAATATCTCTGAAGAACTCCGCCAGCAAAGTGCTTCTAGCAGCGAGATTGCGAGAAATGTCGAAAACATCGCTGCCATATCCGAGAAGAATTCGTTAGCGGTTAAAGGGGTAGCGCAGACAACGGCGCGTCTGCGCGAATCTACTGCATTGCAGCAATCTGCGGTGGCGAGGTTTACGATCTAGCGTGGGGAAATAGTTACTGTTCGCCCCATCCGGTAGGAAACAATCTGGAATTGCCGATTTTCTGCCAAAGCCCTTCTCCATGAGAGGGGGCTTGATCGGCGACGCCCTCAAGACAACAAAATCCTGCCTTGTGTTGGGCACGTCGAGAGATGCCTTTGATAATGTGTTTCCCTTATCTCAATGACGGGCGGCCCGTCTGTTATCAATCATAGCGAACGCTAGTCTAGCAATGGTTGGTAGTTGTAAAACCGGCGAGAACCTCATTTCCTTTCCCATGGTACTCCATGAAATCGAAGCAGGCGCTTTTTGCCATGGCAATGCCGCGCCCGTTTAGGTCAAATGCCCGCCCTGGACTAAAGGTCAGATAGGGTACCCAGTCAAAACCTTCCCCTTGATCGGTAATGCGGAATAGAATCTGACCGTCGATTCGTTTCATGGTAATGGTGACATGCCTATCCTGATACATTGGCGAGGCTTGACGGCGATCTAATTCAGTATCCAAACGATTTTCTCTAAGAAGCCTCCTCTTTTCCTCATAGGTAATACCGAGTGAGCCATGCTCAACGGCATTGACAATCAATTCCATGAGCCCAAGTGCGCTGGTTTCTTTCTTTGGACAAATCTCTGCCAATATATAGCTGAGGTGCAACGCCTCGTCTATTGTTCGGATACGGAAATGACATTCCTCCATGCAGCGGAATATGTCTAACGACTGTGCGGATAGTTTCTGGAAGGTGAGCGGGTGGTAAGAATTAACCAGCGCGGTTCTGATGATTGCCAGAAGTAATTCTGGATCAAAGGGTTTAGTAATATAATAGAATGCGCCGAGTTCAATGCCACGCACAATATGTTCGGGATCGGTATCAGACGTAACAAAAACGACGGGGATATATTTCGTGCTCTCATTGGCCTTCAGCATCTCACAGACGGCATAACCGTCCATGTCTGGCATGATCACATCGAGCAAAATAGCATCGGGCCGTAGGCTAGAGACCGCCTCTAAGGCATCCATGCCATTCGTTGCGGCAAGGATCTGATACTCATCCTGTAGGCTCATTGCTAATGTTGTGATGTTGGAAGGGACATCATCAACGATTAGGATCTTTGGCTGCTTTCCGTCATAGATCATGGGTAATCCCTAAATGCACAATGGTGATCAGTGCGCGATAATGAAATATTGGTGCGCTGTTTCGTATGATTTAGATCGTTGTTATAGTCACTGCCTCAGGTATATGGTCACTGTATTCCTGTTTAATTTTGATTATGGCAGGCAAGGCAGCATGGAATGGTGCGATCCATTTTGGGTCAAAATGTTTCCCAGAACCCTCATCAATTACCCGCAGGGCATCCTCAACCGACCAGGCCTTTTTATAGGGACGATTAGACGTTAGCGCGTCGAATACGTCCGCGAGAGCGACTATCCGAGCAGCCACGGGAATATCCGCGCCCTGGAGTTTATTAGGATAACCGCTTCCATCCCATTTTTCGTGATGCGCAAGGGCCACGACATAGGCCATTTGTAATAGCTCATCTGGGTGTTGCCCAATAATTCCGGCACCAATGGCAGGATGCTGTTCCATAATATCCCATTCAGTGGGGTCGAGTTTTCCTGGTTTTAGTAGTATGCTATCTGGAATACCGATCTTGCCGACATCATGCATCGGTGCGGCATTATAGAGAAGGTCTACGAATTTTGCATCGAGCCCACCGGCTTGTGCAATCAACCGCGAATAATGGCTCATGCGAATCACATGATTGCCGGTTTCGTTATCGCGGTATTCGGCAGCACGGCTTAAACGGATAATGATCTGTCTGCGTGTTTCGATGAGGTCATGGGTGCGTTCAACAACTTGGTTCTCTAGGGTTTGCGTTTGGTGATGTAAGGCGAGGTGGGTCTTGACCCTGGCACGCAAAATCGAGGGGCTGATTGGTTTGGTGATGTAATCAACTGCGCCCAGTTCAAAGCCGCGCTCTTCGTCTTGCAATTCACTCATGGCGGTAATAAAGATCACCGGTATATCGCAGGTGGTTGCCTGCGCTTTGAGTTTACGGCAAACCTCATAGCCGTCCATTCCCGGCATATTCACATCAAGCAAGATGAGATCGGGGCGCTCAGTGGATATTGCCTCAAGGGCATCTATGCCATTGGTGGCCACGACGAGCTGATAATCATTTCGTAGATTGACTGCGAGGGCGGTAATGTTTTCTGGTATATCCTCGACGAGGAGGATCTTTGATCTCTTTGTGGATGGGCTCTCAGGTCTGTTCATGGTTTACCTTTCTCTAGGTCAATTTGGAGTGTATGCGCAATACTAGTGAGCAGAAGTTGCGCGCCTTTAAAATTAAACCGATCAAGTAATTCATCAAGATTCTTCAGATTCTCCTGTACCTGCGCTGGCGCATGGATAAGAGGAATCATCGCTTTGTCAAGGAAATCTTTTGCATCAAATGCCCGGCCCTCAATCCTGCGAGACAACTCATGGAGGAGGGCGGTTATTTCTTCAAGGTCAAGAGGTGCATCCTCTTCTGGAGTGGTTTGGCTGGTGGTAATTAAAGATTCCTCTTGGCGCCGCAGGGTGCTAATCGCCTCAATGACCTCATGCAAGGCCTGTTCGTAAACCTGTAATGCTGCGAATGCCTCTTCTCGAGAAGATAGTAACGCTTTTTCCACTAGAACGGCAGCGTCAAAGAGGCGCTTTGCAGAGATATTGCCAGCCACACCCTTGATGGTATGAATAAGGCGGGCAGCATCTTTTGTGTCCGTTTCCCTCCGTCCGGTCAAATAAATATGCATTTGCTGACCCGAGCGTACGTAATCACGATGAAAACTGAGCAACACAGATCGGTATACCCGCTGGTTGCCATGGAATCGCTCCAGGCCTGTTTCCACGTCAATACCAGGCAGTGTATTTGGTATTCTTTGGTCATTACCGCTAACGCAAGCCTCACGCTTTGGGAGGGTAGTGAGCCCTAGACCTTCACGAGGAATAATCCATTTTATCAGAGCGGCGTAGAGACTGCCTCTATCAATTGGTTTTGTTACATAATCATCCATGCCAGCAGCCAAGCATAGCTCTCGATCGCCGGTCATGGCATGGGCGGTCATAGCAATGATCGGTAATTTCCCGAGCCCGTAGTCATTGCGAATCTGGCGAGCAGATTGATAGCCGTCCATGCGTGGCATTTGAATGTCCATAAGAACGATATCATAAGCAGAATTGAGATCGGCTACTTTTGTAATGGCCTCAAGACCATCATTGGCAATCTCTACCAGTAGACCAACATCCTCTAATATCTCTTTAGCGACCTGCTGATTGATACGATTGTCTTCGACCAGCAACACGCGGGCACCACCAATGTGTTCCATAATCCTTCGGGTATCTACCAGCCCTTTGCGAACACGAAAGGCCTTTATGATATTCTTCCCAAAGGCGGTCATGATGGTATCAAATAAAAGGGAGCAGTTGATTGGTTTCGGAAGATAGGCCGCAATTCCTAGCGCATCGCCTAACGGGCGCAATTCTTCCTCGCGGTGATAAGGAATCAATAGTATCGTTTTCGGGAGTAGTGCGGGAGAAAGTACTTCTCTCAGTTTCCGAATCGCCCTTATGCCATTCATCTCAGGCATGAGCCAATCCATGACCACCAATTGGTAGGGATTTCCTGAAGCGATGCCCTGTTTTATGGCGTAAATTGCCTCTTGCCCGGAAGCAACCCCGTGGGTAGAAAATCCGAACATCCCCAGCACACCGTTGATTGCATTCCGCGAGGTATCATTGTCATCAACGACCAATGTCCTAAGGTGTTCCAGGTCGTCGGGAGGGGTTAATTCATCGTGCTCGCTTTCCAGTTTCCGTTGGAAGGTAGTGGTAAAAAGAAACATGCTGCCTTTCCCGGGGCTAGAGATAACAGAGATCCTTCCTCCCATGAGTTCAACCAATTTCTTGCTGATGGAGAGGCCAAGGCCGGTTCCTCCAAACCTTCTTGTGACTGAATTATCTGCTTGGGTGAATGGTTGGAATATTCTGCTCTGGCATTCCTCTGACATGCCAATTCCGGTATCTCGTACCGAGAATTCTAGGGTGACTTCGTGTGCTGCATCGCTAATTGTCTTTACGCTGACCGCAATTTCGCCTTCTTCCGTGAATTTCAGTGCATTGCTAATGAGATTCATGAGTACTTGTTCGAGACGAAGCGAATCACCATAGAGCGCATAACGACACTCTTCGGAAGCACACAGAATAAGTTCAAGGTGTTTTTCGGTTGCCTTTGGCCGGAACATATCAGCCAAATGATCGAAAACCTCTCTCAGCATAAAGTCAGAAATCTCAAGCTCTAGTTTCCCGGCTTCAATCTTTGAGTAATCAAGGATATCATTGATAATTCGCAATAAAGATTTAGAGGACTGGGTGATCTTGGTTACATAATCATGTAAGCGCGGCGGCATCTCCATATCCAGCGCCAGATCAGAAAGCCCGATAATGGCATTCATTGGCGTGCGAATCTCATGACTCATATTGGATAGGAATTCCCCTTTGGCGCGGTTGGCTTGCTCTGCGGATTCCTTTGCTTGGCGCAGGGCCTTCATCATTCGCGCGGCCTCATCCCGTTGCCGCTTTAGGGTAAGATGATTCTCTACGCGGGCAATTGCGGCCTCGGGTGAAAATGGCTTAGTGATATAATCGACCGCGCCAAGACGCAGACCTTTTGCCTCGTCTAGTTGGTGATCGCGTGCAGTTAAGAAGATAATCGGTATTTCCTGGTTGTTTGGATTGGTCTTTAATTGGCGACATACCTCATAACCATCCATCTCTGGCATTTCGACATCCAGCAGAATGAGATCCGGATGAAAGATATCTACTGCGCGTAAGGCTGTTTCTCCGTCGGTTGCTACGGAGATCTCATAGTTAGACTGAAACAACCGTACCAATATCTTGATGTTGAGGGTGGCATCGTCAACAATCAATATTTTCTGCTTTGGGGAGGATTCCGTCATACGGGGCTCTTTATAGAGGAATACCTAATTTCTGTGCGACGATTCCAAGGGATGTCCGTGCCTCGCGAAACTGAAAGTTATCAAGCTGTTCTGTCATTTGCTCGGCCTCTTGGATGAATCCGGTTCGCAATAAGAATGGTTTGATGGTTTCAAAGGTCGTGGTCGCATCAATGCTAAATTGAGTAAGATGAATAGAAAGCAGCGATATGGCTGAGTGGATGGTCTCTTGATCCATTGTTTGCGCGTTATTATCATCTTGTCCGGTGACTATTTCTTTCTCCGTTCTGGTGGCGCGTAGATCAGCAATGGCGGATAGAACCAATTGCAATGAGGTTGTGAAGGTATCGGTTAGGGTTGGCCAGTCCTCTTTCTTATCATGCATAATGGCGAGTTCTAGGGCATTGGCGGTTTTGTGGACGAGATCTGCACCAAGGTTACCGGCAATTCCTTTAACCTGATGAACCTTTTGTCTCGCTCCTTCTGGGTTGCCTACGGCCAGCAACTCTCTTACCTCCAGAGCTACTGTACTATAATCCCGATGAAAATCGAACAACAGTTTTTCAAGTAATATAAGATTTCCCATGACGCGATGTAATGCCGATCCCATATCGATACCCGGCACCTCGCGCCATGCGATTGTCTTTTCTTCCGGCGCGTAGGGAGTTTGTGGTTTGTCTATTCTGGTCACGGTTGCGAGTTGCTCTGGTTTGATGTGCGTCAAGAGCGTCACCAACAGTTTCTCGGTATCAATAGGTTTACAGATATGGTCGTTCATGCCCGCTGCCAGTGATTTCTTATGATCACTTGCTAGGGCGTGGGCAGTCATGGCGACAATGGGGAGCTGGTGAAGGCCTAATTCATCACGAATGATGCGCGAGGCATTATAGCCGTCCATCTCTGGCATTTGAACGTCCATTAGCACAAGGTCGTATTCTGTTTCGGAGACCTTGTGTACTGCCTCGATACCGGTTGTGGCAATATCAACAATGATGCCAACACTGTGCAATATTCCCAGTGCAACCTGTTGGTTTATTTCATTGTCTTCCGCGAGAAGTATGTGCGCTCCCTGGAGCGCTGCATAAGAGGTGCCCAATCCAACCGTAGGCGTATGGATCTTGTGGGGATCGGCGTTGCTAAATAGATCGACGATTGTTTTCAGTAGATCGGAAGGCGTGAGTGGTTTGATAAGATAGGCATCTAGGTGTGGTGATTCTGTATTTTGTTCCGCACCACTATGGCCCTGGGTTGTGCAAAGGATGATCTTTGGTGGAGATGACAAACTGGCACGGACAGCGTGAGCGCATTCAATCCCACTCATGGTGGGCATGTGTCCATCCAGAAAGATCAGGTGATAGCGGCTATGGTTCTCTTCGGCGCTTTGCAATTCTCTCAGTGCCTCTTCTCCGCTCGATACCATTGTTGTTTTAACGCCGAAATGGCGTAGGGTCTCTGCGTAAACAAGGCGCACCGTCTCATTATCGTCTACGACCAGCGCCTTTATGTTTTGCAATTCAGGAAGAGTAGCTGGCGGTGTTTGTAACGGGTTGTTGGCACCGCGCCCCAATAGGACGGTAAAATGAAACGTGCTGCCCTCCCCTGGTTTGCTCTCGATCCATATTTCTCCGTTCATGAGTTCTACCAGACGCTTGCAGATGGATAAGCCAAGGCCGGTGCCCCCAAATCTACGAGTGGTGCTATTGTCTGCCTGAACAAAGGGCGAAAAGAGTTTCTTACTTTGTTCTTCACTCATACCAATGCCGGTGTCTTTTACTGAGAAATGTAAGCGTACCTTGTTATCGGTTGCCTCCAGCTCTTGAATTGAGAGGATGATCTCGCCTTGTTTGGTGAATTTTATGGCATTGCTGATTAGGTTAATTAATATCTGCTCGAGGCGTAATGGGTCGCCAATCAGTTGGCCAAGGTCACGCGGCACGGCTGCTACGATGAGTTCAATCTTTTGATCTAATGATTCCTGTTTAAATAGACTAAAAGTATCTTTTAGCAGATCACAGAGGTGGAATTCAATGACCTCTAGGGTGAGTTTGCCATCATCAATCTTGGAGAAATCAAGGATGTCGTTGATGACGCGCAAAAGAATTCGTGATGATTTCTTGGCCTGAAGCAGATAATTCCTGGTACGATTGCCAATCTCGGTGTTCAGTGCGAGATCCAGCATACCCATTACCCCATTGATGGGGGTGCGGATCTCGTGGCTCATGTTGGCGAGAAATTCTGATTTTGCTTTGGTGGCGCTTTCTGCCTCAATCCTTGAGGCCTCGGCGATATGTTTCTCGTTGGCAAGTTCAAGGTTACTATCGTGAAGGGCCTGATTGGCAATCTCCAGCTTCTTGGTAATGACCCGCGCAAAAAGGAAGGCAATCACAACACCGACCAGAAAGGTGAGCAACGCAATCTCGGAGAGTAGTCTAAGTGCTCCTTTCTTCTCTGTCGTGGAATATGCCTTGGAGAGGAGAATGGACATCGTGCCGATTACTGTGCCATTCTTTATAAAAGGAAATAAGACCTCGTGATATTCATTCCCGAGAAGCGTGATGGTATGCGGTACGGTTTGATCCCGTTTGTCACCGTGATCCCGCCCTTGCAAGGTCTGGTACGCTGCGTTGGAGAGGCTTGTATATCCCTTGGTTACCCCAACAACAAATGCCTTGCCGATAAAGAAATTTATCTGCAGATTGAGAAAGTCTGACATATCATCAGCATATTCTTCGTCAAAGAAGGTATCGACGGCAATAAATCCACGGAACATGTTTCTGTCGCCCAGTTTTTCGTATACTGGATTGTAAGCAAAGATTTCTAGGCGATCGTCTGACACGTCAAAGCCAATGCTAAATTGTTCTGGTAAGGCGGAGGGATAGCGGGATTTTATGTTGTACAGAGGGTTGGCATTGGGTAGTTGCCTACTATTCCCCTTGAGGCCGACAAAATTACCTTGGCCTCGGCACCACCCAGCCAGGCGGCGCTCTTTATCATAAAAGGCGAGCAGGTTATAATCTGCATCGTAGAGACGGATGCGATGAAATCCCTGGCGGGTATCGCTGATCCGCTTGAAGCGCAACGCAAGATTCTTGGCGGTTTCTATTTGAGTCTCACTCAATGGCGAGGTCGGTTGTTCCTTCATGATATCGCTGAGGATTTTTGTGGCATGACCAATGCCTTCGTCTTCTGAGAGGATATTAATGTCTCTGGTCATTTTCTCGGTCTTGTTACGAATATCGGCCAAGACGACATGAGTGGCGACGTCGAGTTTTTCTTCAGCCGCCTTATCGAACCAACGGCCAGATTGATTTGAGACAGTAATGGTAAATGTGGTTAGCGCGATAACAAGAATCGTGGCGATGGCCAGGACAATCTTCGTGCGAATGTGGAGGTATTCAAACATAAAACCCTACTTGGTGATGGGGCTGATGCAGGTGTGGTGACGTTGTGCCTATTGGTGAGGCGATTTTCGCTCGTAGGGTGCACTGTGCGCCGCATCGTCAAGATTGGTACCCAGCATAACATTTATGTGTATAATGTTCCATCCTTTTACCGTGCCGAAAGGGCCCCTTATGTCTGTTGATCTTGATGACTATCGCGAACAACTTGGTGAAATGTCAATTGAAACGCAAGGAATTTTGCGTGCTGCCTGGGGAGATGCTGCGCGTGTTTTGACGCCGCAGGGTTTGGATAATTACTTGCGTGGGGCTGTTGCGATCCGAGGTCTTGGCAAGGGTGATTCTTTGGTGGCAACCTGGATCGAGCAGGCCCCGCAGGTGGCGCGAGAAGTGGGTGAGGGGGTGATTCCGGATCTTGCTACTGCGGCACTCAATTTTGCTGCCAAGACCTCGGGTGCGGTTATTGATCGGTTACTCGCGACGGCACCTATGGCGGCGAATCGTCTTTCGGATGCGGATCTATTCCGCAAATATCTTCAATTCTTAGATAACCTGCTTGCACAAGCGCCGCGTGGTGTGCGGCCTTTATTAGAAAACCTTGAGGAGCTATTCTCTCAGCTTACTCTTGGGGGGCTGCGGCGCTGGGCAATGTGGGGGGCGCATACCCACCGCACCAATTATGCCGAGCAGGTAAATTATTTTAGCATAGCCACCAAAGAATCGCAGGCAATCCTCCAAAAGGAGCGCAAAGGTACTTTATTCGTCGATGTGCAACGGCGCATCAATATGTATCTCCGCGCTTTGTGGGGGCGGGATTTCTTTATGCGTCCGACCTCTGGGGATTATGAGACCAGGGAGGGCATGAGGCCGTTCATTCAAGAGCACCTGTTGTATCTACCGGATGCCTATGATGATACGGTTTCTTCTGATGGTTTTGGGCGTCTTGTTTCCGGGGTTGAGTTGTATCGTGCGGCGAGTGCTCATTGTGCGGCGCATTTGGTTGCGACCCGTTTGCCAATCTCCGCTGAGGGCTTGAATCCTTTACAGATGGCGGTGATTGCGCTGATTGAGGATGCGCGGGTTGAGGCGATTGCGATTGCGCGTTTCCCGGGGCTGCGCGAGTTGTGGGCGCAATTCCATACGGCTACTCCGCGATTGTCTGGAACGGTTGGTGATTATCTGAGTCGTTTGGCGCGGGCCTTGTTGGACGATAGCTATCAGGATGATGATGCGTGGGTTGTGCAGGGGCGTACCTTATTCAGACAAGCGCGTGACTTAGGTCGTTTAGAGGGACTGGGGGCGACTGGCCATATCTCTTGGGAGATTGGTGTTGTGCTTGCTCATGCTTTGCAGATACAGGTGGTTAAGGGTATGCACATCCCTTTTAATCTACGCAGCGATGTGCAGAGTGCTGTGTACCGCGATGATAACCGCTATTTCTGGGCGTTTGATGGGTTTGGTTTTGAGGAGGCAGCGCAGACTGGTTTTGAAACGAAACAGCAGGTGCGTAAATATGTTAGCGCCTTGGAGATGGCCAATGAGGTGGATTGTGAATTGGCGGGGGACGATGCTGACGAGATATGGATGTTGGCGACTCCGTTCTATTTAGATCAAGAGGGCTGTACGATTAACGAATTGGAGGGGAGGGAGCCGGTTTCGCAGCCGTATCATTATCCTGAATGGGATTATCAGATCCAATTAGAGCGTCCGGCTTGGGTTACGGTGTTAGAGAAGCGTCCAGAGCGTGGCGATCTAGAGCGTATTGAGTTGATTGCGGAGCAATATCAGCGTGAGATACGGCGCATGAAGTATTTGCTGGACGCGATGCAGCCGCATGGGGTGGTGCGGATGCGTAAATTGGAGGATGGGGATGAGATTGATATCAATGCGGCTATTTTGGGGATGACGGATATACGGCAGGGGCGTCAGCCGGATACGAGGATTATGATGCGGTCGGTGCGGAATACGCGGGACTTTGCGATTTTGGTATTATTAGATCTTTCGGAATCGACCAATGATGTTGTGCATGGGCAGGATATTTCGGTATTGGATCTGACTTGTCAGTCGTGTGTATTGCTGGCGGATTCGATCCATCGGGTGGGTGATCCGTTTGCTATTCATGGATTTTGTTCGGATGGTCGGCATGATGTGGCTTATTATCGGTTTAAGGATTTTGAAGCCCCATGGGATGATAAGGCGAAGGCGCGCCTGGCGGGGATGAAGGGGGCGTTATCGACGCGGATGGGGGCGGCGATTCGTCATGCTGGGCATTATTTGTGGTTACAGAAGGCGGCGAAGAAATTGCTGATTGTGATTACCGATGGTGAGCCGGCGGATGTGGATGTGCGTGATCCGCAGTATTTGCGCTTTGATGCGAAGAAGGCGGTGGAGGAGGTAGCGAAACGTGGGGTTGCGACCTATTGTATGAGCTTGGATGTGCGGGCGGATAATTATGTGAGTCGGATATTTGGACAGACGCGGTATACGGTTGTGGATCGGGTGGAGCGGTTGCCGGAGAAATTGCCGCTTTTGTATGCGGGGCTGACGCGCTGATTCTCTCGTGGGCGGGGGGAGGGGGCTGATCCTTTGATCTAGGACTTTGTTTGGATGTGTTGCCTTTATTATCATCCCCTCTCCTAGAAGGAGAGGGGGCTCTGGGGAGAGGTTGAGATTTTGATTA
>CAIRSR010000164.1 GCA_903881315.1 uncultured Thiotrichales bacterium
GAGATTTTGATTAAAATTCTTTGACGGGATTTTTTCTTTGATCGATCAAGCCGACGGCTGCTATTCTACAGAAGGCCAAACTTCCCTGCAGTCCATTTCGCCAAGAAACCCCCTGCGGCGCTTTTGCCGATATCCACGAGATGTTTCGATATGCCCGTCCCACACATCAGGCCCAAGTAGTATCAGCTCGTGCCATCTCTCCTCTTTGGCGCGTTTTAGCAGCGCACCCGATGATTGTGCGTCTCAATTGAGAGGCAGTAAAGCGGTGATGCGAACGGAACGACACGGCTTGGCTGGATGGTTTAGCGCCTAAGCCGCCTCTGCTGCCTTTCGGCGGGATTGTATTGCCGAGGCGGCCCCCCCCCTCACACCGCCGACAAGATCTCGTTCACGTCCGCAACCAGATCCGTAAACTCAACCTCAGTCAGCCCAAACAAGTCGTTGATAGAACCCCCAACCCGTTCCCAGATCTGGCCCTCCCCCTCACGTCGGTAGAGATTACACAGATGCTCCGCCAGCATCAGCAACCCTACCTGCCTCGCAACCGCCGTGCCGCCTTGGCTGACAACGCTCTCATCATGATGGTTGAGGATGGCGTCCCGAATCTCTGTCGGTAAAAACCACTTGCGCGACACCAGATATCCCATGACCGCATGGTTGGTGCTGAGTTCCTGGTCTTCTATCTCGGTCAGGGTCTTATCAGCGCTCTGATTACCCTTCTTTAGTACCTCAATGTAATTGCCAAACTTCTGCATCAACAACGGGATCCCCGCATTCGCAAACAGGCCCATGATATAGGCCTGATCCGCAGGCATCACCCGAAGCCGCGTTGCCAACACCGAACAGATCTGCGCGGTGTCCGCCGCTGTATCCCAAAACCGGTCAAGCCGCACCGCCTTCTTCCCTGACATGGCAAGGCGGAGCGACAATGCCGTCGTGATACTAAAAATAACATCCGCCCCCAAGGCCATCACCGCGCCTGGAATAGAAGACACCTTCTTCTGCAGACCAAAGGCCGGCGAGTTGGCCGCACGCAGCACCGCAGCAGATAGCGCCACATCCTTGGTGATCTCCGCCGCTATCTTTTTTAGATCAGGAAACTCCTTCTTCCTCTCGTTTGCTATCGTGACAAGAACGGCAGGCTGCGGCGGAATGTCCATGCCCTTCAGCAGTTCATCCGCCCTGGCGTCAATCTCGTTTGTGATTAGCATAGCGATATCATCTCCCGTGGTTGGTTCTTTGTGACGACAATAAACCCTAACAACCCTACGACAGGTTAATCGTCCCTGACGACAATAGTCCTAAAATATAACCCTGGATCGGAAAAAGGTAGTCTACCACGAAAATATTGGGTGTGGTGAGTAGAGCCTTGTCCGTGGATTATACCCCTTCATAGAAGCGATATCCGCTAGCTCTGTCAGCCGACGTCACGCCTAAAGGACGGCTGGCCGATCAGGGGTGTCGGGTCAACGGCAGCGTAAATCACGGCGGCCAATCGATTTGCCTAACAATCCGCCACCGACCATGCCAAGGAGTGTGCCTAAGGTTTTGGTGTCGCCGTCCGCCAGTGAGTTGCCGAGCAGTCCGCCGAGTGCTGCACCAATAACCAGGCCAGTGGTTCCGTCGCTGCGGCGGCAGTGGTAGCGACCATCGGGTTCGCGCCAGATGTGGTCGTTACGACCCAGGCGGTAGCCACGACTGGGAGGCCGCTCATGGTCACGACCATAGTGCCTGTCAGTATCCCGATAGCGGTCATGGTGATGTCCCCGAGACGACGCCCAGGGCGGTGGATCGGCGTAGGTCGGGATCGCCGTGGTAGCGAATACGATGAGGATGGCGATCAGGATGGATTTCTTCATGGGGATGCCCTTCGTTTGTCGGTCGGAGGTGGCTTGCGCGGGGGCGGGGCCAGATGGCATTGTGGGTGTAGTTTACAATCACCCACAATGCCCGTGGGGCGGCGGTTATCGCGGGATAGGTTCCTTTTATAACACAGTAGGGTGCCGCTAAAAATTGCCTTCACCTTGGTCTGATGGATGGAGCGGTTATTGAAAGCCGCGATAACGGTCTGATTTTAGGGAGCGGAGCCGGAGATCCGCAATAAGGGCATCACTAAAAATTGCCTTCACCGTAGCCTTATGTACTGAAAAGTTACTGAGACTCGGGATAATGGCAAGCCCCGTGGTCGCGCTGGCACCGAGGGAGCTGATCCCGCCTCACCGCAGCTCGTTGGGACTAAGGCGGATACTCGAGGGGTTCTGGTTCTTTGCAGGCTCTGGACACGCCGGACAAGGCAACATTGGGGTTGACGGTTATGCACCCTTAACGGCATACTTTCAATCCTTCGCCGTTCATGCGTTGGCATGACGCCCAGGTCTTGTGGCTATGTAGCTCAGCCGGTCAGAGCGCGGCACTCATAATGCTGAGGTCGGTGGTTCGAACCCACCCATAGCCACCAATTGAACATCCGAGGCAATCCAACGTAGTACACAAGCCCGCGTCACAGCGGGCTTTTTCATGTCTGGTGGCTCGATTACGTCCGCCAAGAATCGTTGACGGGACAAGCGGGGGCAACATTGTGGGGCAAGTCGCCTGCCCCCCAAGAGGGTTGCCCCCATGCCCCTGACTGACGCCACGGCGCGAAGCGCGAAGCCAAAAACCAAACCCTACAAGCTGGCCGGTAGTGAAGGACTGTACCTGGCGGTTGCCCCGAGCGGTGGCAAGTGGTGGTGACTGAAGTACCGCTTTGCGGGAAAGGAAAAGCGCATATCGCTAGGTGTCTACCCCGAGGTGTCACTATAAGGAGGCACGGGAGCGCCGCCACGAAGCCCGCGCCTTACTGGCCGATGGTGTTGACCCGAGCGCCAACCGCAAGGCGCAGAAACTCGCAACCACCGACGGCGCGGCAAACCGCTTTGAGGTTATCGCCCGCGAGTGGTGGGCCAAGTTTTCGCCAGCATGGGCACCCGCGCATAGTGAGCGCATCATCCGCCGCTTAGCGCGCGATGTGTTCCCGTGGCTTGGTGGTCGTCCGGTTGCCGCAATCACCGTGCCGGAATTACTCGCAGTCACCCGCCGTGTTGAGGAACGCGGGGCGCTAGAGACTGCTCACAGGGCATTACGCAACTGTGGGCAGGTCTTCCGGTGTGCCGTTTCAACCGGACGGGCAGAGCGTGCCCCTTCCGCCGATCTGCGCGGCTCCCGGCCACCAATGCCGGGTGAGCACTTCTCTTCGGTCACTGAACCCGACAAGGTGGGCGAACTCTTACGCGCTAGAGCGGGAGTCACATAAAACGATGGCAGGTAAAAAGTAAAAACCCCTCCCCAATTCCCCTCCCGTGGAGGGGTGCCCCTTCGGTGTGGGGTGGTTAGTCAATCATTTTATGCTGCTCTTGCTATATCGACGGGTATCAAGGCACCCTTACCGTCCGCTGCGCCCTCCGACTTGCCCCCGTTCGTCCGGCCTGGCGAGCTACGCGCCGCAGAATGGGCAGACGTTGACCTAGCTAGATGCGGGTGAGTGGCGCTACAGTGTGACCAAGACCAAGTCGGCGCACATCGTCCCGTTATCGACGCAAGCCTTGCGACTTCTCCGAGAGATTTACCCACTGACGGGCAGAGGGCGCTACGTGTTCCCGAGCGCCCGCAGCAGTGAGCGCCCAATGGGCGATAACGCTATTCTGTCGGCCATGCGGCGCATGGGAATCGAAAAAGAGGAGATGAGCGGGCACGGATTCCGCGCTATGGCCCGCACCATTCTGGATGAGGTACTGGGATTCCGCCCTGACTTTATCGAGTACCAATTAGCCCACGCGGTAAGAGACCCGAACGGTCGCGCCTACAATCGCACTGCCCACCTACCAGAGCGAAAAAAATGATGCAAGCTTGCGCGGATTATCTTGAGCGGCTAACGGCTGGCGCGGAGGTAATCCCGTTTCATAGAGATATAGCAAGGGCGGCATAAAGTGGTCGGACAACCACCCCGCACCTTCGGTGCCCCCCTCCATGGGAGGGGAATTGGGGGTGGTATTCTTCCCCTCCGGTGGAGGGGTGGACGGCGAAGCCGGACGGGGTGGTTACTACGCTAAGAGAATGTCGCAAGAGCAGGATTAATGACTGCCTGATTTTCCGAGTAGCTGCCTCTCCGATCTCGGGGAGGGAATTGGGAAGGGGTTTTTACTTTTGACCTGCCATCGTTCTATGTGACTCCCGCTATAGTTAGAGAGTTCTTGTGGCGCTCGTAGGCGTTGTGCGTGACTCTGAAATCGTCTGATAAGTTGCTCCCGTTCATCTAAATAAAACGGGGGTTTCAATGAGTGCCAAAATTCGACGTAATCAACATGGGGGCGGTGCTTCCACCCAGCCCACCTCATCAAATCACGTTCAAGAACCCGACAGTTTTCTACGCATTGGGGAGATTATTGGCTACAAGAAGCGTGGGATAAAACCACTTATTCCAGTATCCCCTACAACATGGTGGGGTGGTGTCAAATCAGGGCGCTACCCACCAGACATTCGCCTCTCTGAACGCACAACTGCTTGGCGCAAGTAAGGACATCCTCGCGCTAACCGAGCGGCTTGGCCAAGGAGGGATGTAACCGTGCTATCTAAAAAACAAAGCCCCTCTTCGCGGGAGGGGCTTCATGACGGCGTGGCATTCTGTGGACGGGATTATAACCCAACCGTTCCTCAGTGCAAAAGCTTGAGCGCGGTAATCACGAGACCAGAGGCGGCGAAGATGAGCGCACCGAGCTTCAGCGTCATGCGTAGTTCCATCTTCTCTACCCTGCCCTCCAATCGCGCAATATCTGCCTTAGTGCTCGCCTCTAAGCGTAGCTCCATGGCCAGCATGTCCTTACGAAGTAGATCTGTGTCGGCCTTGGTGTCTTTGCGCAGTAGGTCAAGCTCTACGCGAACCGCGCCAATATCGGCCTTCAGTTCGTCACGCACCTCGCGGATTTCAGCCCTGACCGCGCCAATATCGGCCTTCAGTTCGTCACGCACCTCGCGGATTTCAGATTCGACCGCGCCAATGTCGGCCTTCAGTTCGTCCTTAACATCGCGGATTTCAGCCCTGACCGCGCCAATATCGGCCTTCAGTTCGTCCTTAACGTCGCGCAGTTCGTCACTAACATCCCGCACATCCGACTTGGTGGCGAGGGTGGCGTCTAGCGCCTCCGCAAAGGATTGGCTCTGCGCCTCAGAGATAGCCACCGCTTGTGGGCGACTAAGCCCCGCCTCCTCAAGGCGGTTTACGAACTTGAAGGTATCAAACGCGACTGCGGCCATAACCAATCTCCCCGTCAATGTGGACAGCCTAGCACCGCTTGGCAGACACAGCGCGGTTGATGCAATCTCTGAACCGTCCCCCTTTAAGCCTGGCAGCCCAAGGGGACACAAAGCGGAGGTATAGCAAAGGCACTGTAAAACGATTACCAAACTTCCCCCTCTCCAGCCATGGAGAGGGGGCTAGGGGGTGAGGTCGCATAATCATTTTATGATGCTCCTGCTATACCACAACGACCAAGCACCGGCAAGCCGTATTCTACCGCCTATCCAGGCGCTCAGGTAGATACGCTTGCCCGCATCCCATCGTTTGCGACTGGTCACGAACCCCAAACTTTCGAGGCCAGTACCATGCTAGACATCACCACCAACACCACCGCCTTCTGCGGTAATTCCGTTGTTGCGTCCATTTCACCCTTCTCAATCATCGGCTTTCTCGTTCGACCAGGCGACCCGCGCCTTGGCTACCGAGGCACTTGTTGGATCGAACCTTGGATCGATGAGCCATGCGATGGGCCAGCCTTCGGGGCAGTTCCGCCGACGGCGACCCATGAGCAGTGCCGGAAAATGGCGGCGCGTCTTGGTATTACCGAGGCTTTGGTGTTGGCGTTTCGTGACCCAACGGACACCGAGCGGAGCTTTACGGGGGTGTGGTCATGATGGCACCGCTTCCAACCCCAACCGCCATCCAGGCTTAGATCCAAGTGTGACGGATAGCTTCTGCGAAAAAGCGCTATCCGTCACAACCGTCACAGAGTCCTCTTCTTGATCCGCCACCGATTCTTTTGGACACAGATTTGGTGTTAAATCGTGTTTATAAGATGAGGATTTGGCAATGTTGAGAGAATCAAATGTGGCTGCAGATGCGCCATGCTTACCCCC
>CAIRSR010000165.1 GCA_903881315.1 uncultured Thiotrichales bacterium
GCAAAGAATAGAACAGCTCTACAAAGAGTTCTGAATTGTTTTTGGATTGTTCACAATTTTATCAGAGTACACTTCACAATAAAACAAATCCCCGCAGTTGCCTTAGGTGTTATAGAAACTGGCTTCTCTTGGGAACAGATTCTAATGCTCCAGAAAAACATCTAATGCACCAGGAAGAATCAACAAGTTACAAACCGAATCAAACTAGACCAGTGCCACCAAACAGATTAGAGCCACACTCGCAGAAATGCCGGATGATGAGGTCATCCGCCCGTGGTTGGCCGTCCTAGCTTGTCCATCATCGCACGGAAACTTCAGGACGAAGCTGCCGTGTGCGGCATGACCGACACTCAACATGATGCGCTCATGGCATCGCTGAAAGACGGTTAGCGATGCGCATCGTCGTTGACACAAACATGCTCATCAGTTTTGCGATACGCCCCAACAAAGACTTTGAGAGACTCTTCGACCACATAGCCGAACATGGCGTTACCTTGATTTCAGAGAGCACGGTTGCGGAGCTTTTTACCATGTTACGCCGCGAGAAATTCCGGAAATACCTCTCGCGAAACAGTGCCATTGATTACGTCGAGTGATATGCCCGAATTTCGGAATACATTATCGTCACAAAACACGTCACTGCTTTCCGCGATCCGAAGGATGATATATTTTTATCCCTCGCTGTTGCGGCAGGGGCTGACTGTATAATAGCCGGAGACAATGACCTTTTGGACATGATCGCGTATGACGGCATTCCAATCTATCGCGCTTCTGACTTTCTCAAGCTATTTCCCAAAGAGACAACGATTTCCACACATGATGTCTGACCAATTGCGCAGCCTCGTATGGAATAGCTGACACATAGGAACAACCTTGAAGCCTAAGGTATCTATAGAAACCTCAATACCCAGTTCCCTAACTGCGTTTCGTAGTCGAAAACTGGTAGGGTCTTTCATTTAGCGCTATACGTGCCACTTTCATCTCAGCGCACCAAAGAATAACCTACAGTGTAGATACCTTAGTGTACGCAGAATCACCCCCACCTCCCCTCTGCGTCAAGAAGGGTCGGGTTCCCCCAAAAGACAACCTCAGCATGCCGATACGCGCCATCTTTACCGTTCTCGCCATCCTCCTCGGACATGGTGTCGCCTCATTGCCCACCCTAGCGGTTGACGCGGCACTCATGCAATCGACACCTATCGACCTCGAACACGGTCAAACCGCGACACCCGTCACCAACCACGGTACGCTAACCGGCATCGTCGAAGACACCTTCTGCCACCGCGTCATCAACGCCACGGTCAGTATCGGCACCATCGGCACGACCACCACCACCGACCCTGGCGGGCGCTTCTTTGTCGCCTTTAGGCCATCCGATATTAGCGCCGATGGCGTCTTATTGGTCTCGGCGGCCCCGCCAGGCTATGTGGAAAACCAAACCAAGGTGACGTTGAACGCGGGCACCGAATACAGCACCACCTTGGTGCTAAAGTCGATCGCGACCCGCACCATGGTGATGGCACCTAATACCCAGCCCTTGGTCGTCCAAGAACCCTATCATGGGTGGGTGAGCGTTCCCTCTGCCAGCATCCAGAGCACCCTAGACGCGCCGGTGAGCGAGCCGGTAACCGCCCAACTCACCACCCTCGACCCCACCAGCGAAGACCGCCGCGCCCTGCCAGGATACAATTTCCATGGAATTAGCGCCGATGACCAGCAGACCCCAGTCACCCTAGATGTGGTCGCCGCCGCCGAGATCAACCTGATTGGCACATCCGGCACCCGCTATCACCGCCTCGCCACCAACGCCACCATCCGCCTCGCGGTTCCCGGAGAGCTTCTCGGGCACATTAACGACGGGGACAACATCCCCTTGTGGTACTACGACACCAGCGCCGGCTTGTGGCGCGAGGAAGGGATAGGCACCGTCCAAAGCGCCCCCAACAACAAGCGACCCTGGGTCGAGGGCCAGGTCAAGCACATTACCTGGTGGAGTTTCGCGTTTCCTATCCGCGAGTTCGCGTGCCTGCGCTTCCGCCCCATAGACGCTACAACGAACATCCCCCTCACCCGCCTACATTATTGGTCGGAGGGGATTAGCTACCTGAGTGGGGCCGAAGGCATTCTGCAAGGGGACGAGGTGGTTGTGGTGGGCAAGAAGAGCAAGGACGCCGCCCACCCCGAGCAGGTGCGCCTGATGATCTACGACGACGAAGGCACCCCCAACTACCTACAACGGGATGCGACAAACCAATTCTACAAGGTCTCTATGCCAGGACTCGCGACCAGCATCCCGCTGCCAAGCACCGTCGGCACCCACGCACCCCGGTGGGAGAACTGCCAGGATCTCGGGCTCATCCGCATTGGCGTACGGCAACCTGGTGTAGCGCTAGGCCCTAGCCCTCTCTCCGCCAGCGTCGCACCACGAGCCAGGTAAAAACCCCCGCAAGCACCGCGCCAGCCAAGACATCACTGAGATAATGCTTGGCCAATGCGATGCGCGAGAAGGCGATCGCAAGCGCCAGCCCCCAGGCGAGACACCCTGCCACAGACGAACGCACCAGCAGCACGACAAAGGCGGCGCTAATAAAGGCGTCTGCGGTATGGCCAGAGGGAAAGGAGTGGTAGGCTGCCCGTAGCGTCAGGCCAAACCATTGGTCAGCACCCCCGGTAAGCCACGCCTGTTCCGGACGGGCCCGACCCGCAAGCGTCTTGATGACCTGCACCGCCAGCAATGACCCGATCAACTCGGCCCACACCCAGCCCAACGCCACCGTTCGCGGCCAAGGTAATGGGTAGCGCACGGCATACGCCACGACACCGAGAAAAAAGGCGTAGAACACATACAGCCCCCAATCGGAAACTGCCTGGATGAGTGGGCGATAAGCGCTTACCCACCGGGCGTGACCCACGGCTTGCGACACCGCAACGTCACCCCACCACCCCAACAATGCGCTACCAATCAGGAAGCCAACCCCGCCGACGCTGGCCATCCAGAACCAGCGTGCGCATGACGCCTCCTTTGTCAACCACAGTGGGCGTTCTCGCCATTCAACAATCGCCGACCACATAGTATTCCTTGGTCTCTACGGTAAAGGCACGGCGTACCCGGCAGCTCTCCAGCACGTTAGCTGCCCCAAAAATAGTAGGCAACGCCCCGGTCGGCACAATAACGAGTGCGCCTGGGTTCTTCGTGCGCCAAGCACTGACATCACCCAACGGTAACTCAGTCAAGGTACGCCGCGTGTAGTAATCCAGGATGCCGCGGGTGATGCCACTCACCCCGACGGGCATCGTGGCGGGAGTCACCGCAGCAACATACTCCCCGAGGGCACGGCCCGAAAACATCGGGTTCATCAGCGTAAACAATGGGCCAAAGAATAGCCAAGCGCATCCGACCATCAAGAAGATGTGGGTGCGGATCCAGTCATGCCAAGGGGCACGTAGGCGGAAAACAGCAACCCCCGTAAACAAGAGCAATAGCGCCGCAAGTGCAAGTCCAGCACTCTCCCCACCAGCAAGGGAGTGGTGTGCGCCATAACCGACACCAACGGCCAGGAACCCAAAAAACAGCACAGACGACCAACCCACCGCTCGCGTCACGCGCTCAGTACTCGTGAAGCGGAGTGCCGCGACACTCCCCGCAACGATAGACAGTCCCGGATAGATTGGCTCTAGATAAAGGAACAGCTTGCCTGAAACCAACGAAAGCCCAACCAAGGGAAACAGCGTAAAGCCAACGATACTCCGAAAGGCAAGCGGGTGCTCCTGCGAGAGATATCGCATCCCCGTCGGTAGCAAGGCCGTCCAGGGCATACACAGCAATGGCAGCAGGACAAGATAAAACCACATCGGCTCACGATGGCTCCAGGCGTTGACCGCACGCCCAATCAACTGGTCATGCCAGATCTTGTAGATATAACCACTCTCATGCTGAGCATAAACCGCAGCAGCCCAACACACTACCAAGAGTAGCAGCACACCAAGACCACGACCAAGCCGAAGTCCGCGCACACCACGTCCATCCTCTTCGCAGGCCAACCAGAGCATGGCGGGCAACAAGGTAAACAAGAATGAGATGGGCCCCTTCACCATAAGCCCGAGCGCAGTCAGCGCCCAGAAGGCGATGAGCCACCTCACGTTTGCTGTGGATGGTGCGCTCGCGAGCGAGCGCCAACGCACTAGGCTGTGCCAGGCATGTACCGTCACCGCAGTCAGGAGCATATCCATCCGCATGATATGCCCAACGATGAGGGTGAGAACCGAGGTCAGAAAGACCACACTCGCAAAGAACGCGACACTCGCTCCTAACAATCGAAGTGCGACCAGGTATACGCCGCTTGCCGCCGCAACGGTGCTTGCGAGTGTGACCAGACGGAAGGAGAATTCTCCCTGGCCGACAACCGTACCCACCCCCGCCACCAACCAAAAATACGGTGCGGGCTTATCCGGGTAAGGGGATCCGCCAAGGTGGGGGATAAGCCAGTGTCCCTCCACGACCATCTCGCGCACCACCTCGCCATAACGAGCCTCGTCTTGGATCCAGAAATCTCGAGGCAACGCCAGATCGAGGGAGTAGACTAAAAGAAAAAGCAGCAGTAATAACCACCCGCGTCGGGCAGGAGCAGAAAAGTCAGGGAAATGCACAATAGTTGTCCGCAGTAGTTGTCTTTAGGGCAGGAAAAGGGGCATCATTCAAGGGTTATCAACCAGATTTCTCACTCATTAAGGGAGTCACATGACCGAGAACATCCACAGTCGCTTGATCATCCTCGGTTCCGGCCCAGCCGGTTATAGCGCTGCGGTCTATGCCGCACGCGCCAACCTGAGCCCGCTCCTCATCACCGGCCTGGAACAGGGTGGCCAACTGATGAGCACCACCGAGGTGGACAACTGGCCAGGCGATGCTGCCGGTGTGCAAGGCGCGGATCTCATGGATCGGATGCAGCGCCACGCCGAACGCTTTCATACCAAGATCGTATTTGACCACATCCAGACCGCCAATCTGGTGGACAGCCGTCCGTTTCGTCTGGTCGGCGATAGCGCAACCTACACCTGCGATGCGCTGATCATCGCGACCGGTGCTTCCGCCAAATGGCTGAACATCCCCTCCGAGCAGGCATTCCGTGGCCGTGGCGTTTCCGCCTGCGCGACCTGCGACGGTTTCTTCTACCGCGATCAACCAGTTGCCGTGGTGGGTGGCGGCAACACAGCGGTAGAGGAGGCCTTGTACCTCTCGAATATCGCCTCTCATGTAACGCTCATCCATCGCCGCGATCGTCTCCGCTCTGAAAGGATCATGATCGATCGACTCATGGAGCGGGTGGCCGCCGGCAAAGTAACCATCGAGTGGCACAGCGAGGTGGACGAGATCTTGGGCGACAAGAGTGGGGTGACTGGGCTGCGCATCAAAAACAAGGTCACCCAGTCCAGTAAGGACATTGCGCTGCAAGGGGTCTTCATCGCGATCGGACATTTTCCTAACGCCCAGATCTTCGAGGGCCAGTTAGCGTTGCGTTATGGGTACATCCAGGTAAAGGGCGGCATGAACGGCGACGCAACCGCGACCAACATCCCCGGCGTCTTTGCGGCGGGTGACGTTGCGGATTACGTCTACCGACAGGCCATCACCTCTGCAGGTTCGGGTTGTATGGCGGCCCTAGACGCAGAACGATACCTAGAAGGGCCGCACCCCACGACCAGCTCCAGCGGGTAACACCGCCTCGTTAGGGTGGATTCTATACCAATCGCCTACTGAAATCCCACACGCCCGTCACGCCCCGCCCAAGCCATTGACCAGAAAAAGGGGCGTGGCGGGCTGCGTTACTGGAATCGGCCACAATGACCGCAGCCATTCCGATCCCCTCCCCTATGCGCATCGAAGTCTTGCGGGTTGAGAACTATCGCGCATTGCGCAAGGTCGAGTTTGAGAAGCTAACGCCATTGACGGCACTGCTCGGCCCAAACGGCAGCGGTAAATCCACCGTGTTCGATGTGTTTGCCTTTTTGTCGGAGTGTTTTGAATCGGGTCTGCGCCGCGCCTGGGATCGTCGTGGTCGCGCCAAGGAATTAAAGACCCGCGGGGCGACAGGCCCGGTGGTAATAGAAGTAAAATACCGTGAGCCAGGTTTTCCTCTCATCACCTATCACCTTGCCATTGACGAGCGCAAGGGCGCACCAGTGGTCGCTGAAGAATGGCTACAATGGAGACGTGGTTTACGCGGGAAACCCTTCCGCTTTCTTGAATACCGCGAAGGGCGCGGCAGAGCCATCAGTGGCGACAATCCAGACGAACAAGCGAATCGCCTAGAAATTCCGCTAAAATCATCAGACCTAATCGCGGTAAATGCGCTCGGCCAATTCGAGGATCACCCTCGGGTAGCGGCACTACGGGATTTCATTAGTAGTTGGCATGTTTCCTACCTATCCGCCGAGATCATGCGCGGCCAACCCGAGTCCGGGCCACAGGAGCGGATTTCCCGTACCGGTGACAATATCGCCAACGTCATCCAATACCTAGCCGAACAACATCCAGAGCGACTGGAACATATCTTCTCGGTGCTGCGCGAACGTGTCCCACGGATAGACAAGGTGCTTGCCGAGGCAATGCCTGACGGTCGCTTGTTATTGCAGATCAAGGACGCACCGTTTGACCATCCGGTGATGGCGCGATTTGCCTCGGATGGGACTCTCAAAATGTTGGCCTACCTTATGTTGTTGCATGATCCCGCACCAGCCGCATTTATCGGTATCGAAGAACCGGAGAATTTCCTGCATCCACGTCTGCTCCCTGAATTGGCAGAAGAGTGCAAGGCCGCTTCTGAACACGGACAGTTTCTAGTCACCTCCCACTCACCGTTCTTTATCAACGCACTATCACCCGAGGAGGTGCGGGTGTTATATCGGGATGAAAAAGGCTATACGCAGGCCAGACGCACTACCGATATTACAGGCATTCGGGAATTTATGATGGCTGGTGCCTCGTTAGGGGATCTCTGGATGGAGGGGCGCTTTGAACTGGGCGATCCATTGGTCAACCAAGGTCTACCGTCCCTTTCGCGTGGAGGGAAGAAATGAGCGGCGTACACATGGAGATCATGGTCGAGGAACCATCTATGGAGGCATTCCTACGCGCACTGCTGCCCCGGTTATTGGGTAACGCAACAAGCTTTTCGATATATCCATTTCGGTGTAAGAACGACCTCTTGAAGAAATTACCTGCGCGATTGGCGGGCTACGCGAGCTGGCTCCCGGAGACATCGCGTATTGTAGTTGTCGTGGATCGGGACGATGACGATTGTCATGTCCTAAAACAACGGATAGAGGAAATGATCGCAGCAGCGGGACTCCGTAGTCGCAGGGCCGCAACACTCCGGCCCTGGCAGGTCGTTAGCCGTATCGCTATCGAAGAACTTGAATCCTGGTACTTTGGTGACTGGGAAGCGGTGCTTGCTACCTATCCCCGTGTTCCTGCAACAATTCCCAACAAGAAAGCCTACCGCGATCCCGATGCAATAAAAGGCGGGACTTGGGAAACCTTTGAGCGTGTACTGAAAAAGGCGGGTTATTTCGAGAACGGCCTGCGCAAGATTGAGGTCGCACGTTCACTCGGCGCAAAGATGACCCCAGAAGGCAACCGTTCCAAAAGTTTCATGGTATTCCGTGATGCACTCCTAGAAACGATCACAAACCCCTCAGTGGCTGCCTGACATCATCCCACCCGCTTCTGAGAAAAAGCGCCGCTACATTTTCTACCAAAAGCAGGACTGCATTATCGCCGTTTTTCTTTTTTATATCGAACAACGTAGACCTCCCCCGAGAATTCGATTGTCGCCAATTCGGCAAGGATTATGTTCTGAATGTTGTCAGCGGAGCCACCACCAGAACCTGCACCGATAAGCGGGATGGCAACCGAACTGAAACCGCGCTCTGCGACAATCCGCATGGCACTCCGAACGGATTTCCGCACAGAGAACTCAGACGATCGCCAGAACATATTGATTCCGGCAACATGAATAATGCCACGAAATGGCAGACGCCCAGCCGAGGTAAAAACTGCCTCGCCCAGTGGAATCGCACCATAGTGCGCAAGTTCACGGAATGGCCCGAACCCACCACGCCGCTTGATCGCACCAGATACCCCCTGTGGGATTAACAGCCACCACGGGATGATGTTGCGATTCCAGGCGTTGACGATAACCTCAACCGGCTGGTCGAGCAGATCCCCTTCGGTGATGTACAGTTTCATGGATCACCATCACGGTTGCCGTATTTCATTAATGAGTACACTGATAACCGCTAATCTGCCGCATACCGCCAGGTCTTTGCGACGAAATCGTAGTCATAGGTATCGAAAATGGTGAAGGTTACCGCATAATAGAAATCCGGCGTTCCATCATTCCGTAGGTAATATCCAGCCATTCCGAGCTTGTCTACCAACTGCCGATGGGTTATTCCAATCTCATCGAGAGATGCCGGATAATGTCCGTGAGTAGTCGCGAACTGATTGATTGCGCTCGCTATCACATCGGCATTGTGCCGCGTTGTTTCGTGGCGAAGATAATGGGTGCCCGCGATGCAGACCACCGCAATCACCCAGATAGACACCCTCACCAGGCGATAGTCCCTAAGCGTAGGCTGCCTCACCATCACGTAGAAACAATAGGGAATCCATACCAGCAATGGCAGCACAACAAAAAAGACCGCCCCAAGCCCCATATGCCTCTGGCTAAAAACCAGAGCGGCAAGTATCGCTGTCAGCAATGAGGAATAGATCGTCTTCTTGGTTTCTTGCGGCCTATTTCCCTCGCAACCACCACACTGGGGGGACTCGGAATGCTGCAGAAGAATAGCACGAGGAATAGGCTCAATACTCAGAGTCAGCGAATTATCCGGCCTCACCACCTCTGCCCCATTGGTTGCCGTATCGCGATCACCAAGACAACCACCGTGCAGAGAGCAATTGAGCTTAGGCCTTCTTAGTAAAGACATAATATCCAAACGATTGCGCCTTCCCACTCGGGGTTATATGTTGCTCGGCCTGTTCTTCGACCAAGAGAAAATCCTCACCGAGTTCTACCCCTAGCGTTTTTGCATCATACTGAACAATCGTAAGCCCACTACACTGGGTTGGGCCATCCAGCGCAAAGGCCGCGATGATAAGATGCCCTCCCGCTCTCACGGACGCCGCCAATACCTGCCGGTATTTCTCCCGATCATAACTTTCGGTCAGGAAATGAAATACGGCGCGGTCGTGCCACAGGTCGTAGGTACGCGACGGGATAAAATCTGTTATGTCTGCGACCTCCCACGCCACCAGGCCCGCTGCTTCATCACCAAGACGCTGCCGCGTAGAGAGACGCGCATTAGCCGACACATCAAGAACGGTTAGGTTTACAAACCCCGCAGCCAAGAGATGATCTACCAATGTGGACGCCCCGCCACCAATATCGATAATCTGGGCAGTATGGTCTGGAGAATATTTCTTGATAAGCGCACACGAAAGCGCTGGCTCTTTCTGATACCAACTCACCTCAGAATAAGCCCTATCCTGATAGACGCTCTCCCAATGCTCTTTTCTATTCATAATAGAATCTCCCGATCAATAATCGGCGCATTGACCTTCCTGTGCTCTCCCTTCACCCGTGGTTTCTTAAACAACACTGCCCCCCTAATGTTCACACGATACCTGGCGCAAAAGACAATGATCGTTCGACCTATGCGCCGCATCGCCTCTTGCGATTACCCATTCTCTTGGTTATCCCCGTCAGCCGCCTTCGTGCGCCCGTTGAAATACACCTTAACGACCTCCACCGTACTGCTCGGCTGAACCACGGTTGCCGGACGCACCCGCCCTGCAAAAAACGCCTCAACCGCAAGGTGTGGTGTGCTCTCGTCGGTTCCGACCACACGCACTCCCCGCGCAGCCATACGGCGGACAAAACCCTCACCCGCGCCACCCGTAATCACCACATTCACGCCATCGAGTGGGTGGCTTGCCTCTGGATCGTAATCGTGCATCGACATATTGGCGGCTAGATCCAGTCGCTCTACTTCTTTTGGTGGCTCGCTGCCATCCCCTTCAAAGACAATGAATCGGCGCGCACGTCCGGCATGACCGGTAACGGTGCGAAAGTTCTGGCTGGTCACTGCAATACGCATGATGGTTTCTTCTCGATGGAGGAAATAGTCCCTTGTTTATGAAACAGCCGCGAGTGGGATATATACCTCGTTTTCACAATACTCGCAAAACGCCCGGATATTGCCATCTTGGCTGTCGGAGAAACTCCACATGGGGTTCTCACAACAAAAATACAACTTATTGATCTTGAGGTACTCAATACATTTCTTCTCGTCAATAACCATAACCCATTCATCCTCGCCTTATTTTTATAATACAACGCTGAGCTTGTTAGGTACTGGTCTAGTTTGATTCCTGCTTCAACCGCATGAATATGCTATACTATTCTCTAAATACATGAATATCAGATATTCTTGGTAATTTTTGTGAGGTAAATCTATGTTGAGCAGACGCACCTGTCCCAGTTGCAAA
>CAIRSR010000166.1 GCA_903881315.1 uncultured Thiotrichales bacterium
AACCACCCCGTCCGGCTTCGCCGTCCACCCCTCCATGGGAGGGGAATAATAACCACCCCGTCCGGCTTCGCCGTCCACCCCTCCATGGGAGGGGAATAATGCCACCCCCAATTCCCCTCCCGTGGAGGGGTGCCCCGAAGGGGCGGGGTGGTTATCCAACACCGGGAAAAGCGGCTGCATCTGTAGCAACCCCCCGTTTTCTGCTACCCAAAATAGAGAGTATAAGGGTAGACACACTCAGCAAAGGGCTGTGATGACCCCTCGTTCTGAAAGGCTAAACGTCGTACAAAAGGTGGCCGAGGGCCGCGAACAAACGGCGGCGCGTGAGATGGCCAAGGCGCGCACCCGCATGGAAGAGACCGAGAAACGCCTAAACGAGCTGATCTTGTTTCGGGAGGAATACGAGCGCAACCTAATGGAAAAGGGAAGTGCTGGGATGAACGTACTGCGGATGCGCGAATATCACCTTTTTCTGAGCCGCCTTGAACAGGCCACTACCTTCCAACGCAATACGCTGGAACAGTCGAAACTGGCCCTTGCCCATAAGCAGCGTGCGTGGGAGATCCTGCGCGGGCGGGTGGTGGCCATCGAGAAATTGATCACCCGCTATCAGCAGCAGGAACAACTAGACAACAGCCGACGCGAACAGAAGGATTCTGATGAATATGCCGGACGGGCCGCTCGGCGCAATGATTTCTGATTGCATCACCCACCTTTTGCGGTAGCGCCGTATGTTCTTGGGCAAGAACCAACTCGCCCCCTCTATAAATTCCCTCCCACAACCCTGAAATGGAAATCGAATAACGTCGATAGACCATAGCATAATCGCTATTCGCCAACACGCCCGCCAATCATATCACTCCTATTCCTATGTGCCACAATCTAAGCGCCTTTGTTATAGGCAATCATTCTGCGCTGCCTTCGCTTTATTCTCATGTATCACAATCATAATAGAGAAATCGAATAACGTCGATAGCGCATAGAATAATAGCTACCCCCAAAATTTTTTCCGAGAACACCCTCTTCACTGCTATCCTGTCGTTCTGACAGGAAAATCCGAGAACGCCTCATCGCGTTGGTCTTAGTACTGTTATGAGAACCCAGATCCGCCTCATCGCGTTGGTCTATCACAAGGGTATCGGTTACGCTGCCCGTCTCATCAATAGCCGCCCATCTTCCGGGCGAGAGATTGCGCCTTACCATGGCCCCCAGCGGGGCTCATTCCCTGAACACAAAAATCAAAAGGAGGTGTAGAACGTCTTGCTAGATGTCGCACTGTTTCGCCCAAGGTTCGCGAAGTACCCAAACCACACGCCCCAGAACGAACGCACGGCCCTAATCCTGTTCTCGAGCAGATGGTTTCATGATGCGTTTGGTTAATCGAGGTGTTGTCATGTTGGCCTATGTACAAGATTATTGGTCGCTCGCCGGTCTGCTGCCGCACGCTGTTTGCTTGGCAGGGCGACCGTATATTTTATGGGGGCAGGTGGTAGCTGACGCTATCATTGCCCTTGCCTATTTCGTCATTCCATTGGCAATTCTCTATTTTGTGGTGAAGCGCCACGCCCTCTATCCTAGGAAATATACCCGTCAGTATATTGGTATCGTAGTCCTGTGTATCTTGTTTATTGTAAGCTGTGGACTCACCCACGTTGCCCACATTATCACGCTCTGGTATCCGTATTATGGCATCGAGACCCTCCTCAAGTTAGAAACGGCGCTGGTGTCGTTGGCCACTGCGATCGCTATCTGGTGGATCATGCCGAGAGCGCTGCGGATACCCTCCCTTGCCGAGATGCAAGAAACAAATCAGGCGCTCGTAAGAATAGAAACCACCTACCGCAGCTATTTTGAACAGGCACAAGATGGCATGGGCATGGTGGAGCCGGTGTCGCAAAGGATACTCGATGCCAATGACGCCTGGTGCCGCATGTTGGGTTACCAGCGCGAGGAATTACTCGAGAAAACGATTACCGAGATAGCGGGCCGTCAGCCAGAATTCCCTGAGCAATATACCAATGCCCTCCACACAGATGGCCCTGCGAGATTTGAAACGCAGATGTTTTGCAAGGATGGCCGTGCGCTGACGGTACTGGTAACAGCAAGACAGGTGGTTCTCGATGGCGCTCTCCGTTTACTCGGAACCGTGCGCGACGTTACCAAAGAAAGAGATGCAGAGGCTGTTCTATTGCGCTTTCTCGAAGAGCAACAGGCTATTCTAGAAAGCGATCTGATTGGGTTTGTTATCTATCACAATCGCACCATTGTCTGGGCCAACCCAGCCTTTGCAAAGATGTTTGGCTATCCAGAGGGCGAACTCATTGGCTGCCCGGCAAGCCTCTTCTACGCAGAAGATAAAGAGTACACAGACTTTGGCGAGAAGGCCTATCCGGTCATTCAGGCGGGCCAGGTCTTTCGCGACCAGTGCGAACGCAAGCATCGCGATGGCAGCTTGCGCTGGTTCAAGATCTCGGGAACTCGCTTGCGGGTAGATAGCGAGGAATCGCTCTGGGCACTCATCGATATCACCTCGGAGAAGGAAACCGAGCGACAACTCATTGAGGCGCGCCAACAGGCCGAGGACGCCAATCAAGCCAAGAGCAATTTTCTCGCCACCATCAGTCACGAGATCCGCACGCCAATGAATGGCATCCTCGGGATGGCTCAGGTGCTGGTGCTGCCCGGGGTCGGTGAGGTTGACCGGCAGGATTATGCGCGCACGATACTCTCAGCGGGTGAAACCCTGCTCATCCTATTAAACGATCTCATTGACCTCTCGCGGATAGAGGTCGGTAAGATTCAGTTCGATCGAATACCCACCAGGCCAGCGCTTGTCATTAGCAACATGGCGTCGTTGTTTTCCGAGTCGGCACGGATCAAGTCATTACAGATCAGCGTGCGTTGGTCTGGGACGGATAAGTGCGGTATTAGAGTTCTCGGTCACAGATACTGGCATGGGTATCCCGACGGAAGTGCGAAGCCTGATATTCGAACCATTCACTCAAGCAGATGGCGTGGTAGCCCGCAAATGTGGCGGTAGCGGACTCGGACTCTCGATTGTGCGCAGGCTTGCCAAGACAATGGGCGGCGATGCGGGTTTTGAGAGTACCGTTGGCAAAGGTTCTCGCTTCTGGTTCAGGATACAGGCAAATCTTGTTACCGAGAATGCCGCCAATGCAGAGGATGCAAAGGATGCAAAGGATGCAAAGGATGCAAAGGATGCAGAGAATGGGGGAAACGCAGAGAATGGGTTGCGTTATTGCATCCTGGTCGCTGATGACAATAAAACCAATGCTACGGTTATCGAGGCCTTTCTCAGAAAATGGGAGGTCAAACTATTATTTGCTGAAAACGGCCAGGAGGCGTTCGAGGTAATCACTCGGGGCGAGGCGGTTGACCTCATCCTGATGGATGTGCGAATGCCAGTACTGGATGGTTATGCGGCGACAAGATTGTTGCGTCAATGGGAAGCCGACCATAACAAAAAGCGGTTGCCGGTTATTGCGCTCACCTCGGATGCCTTCGAGAAGACTCGACAGCGCTGCCTCGCCTCGGGCATGGACGATGTGATCACCAAACCATTCTCGATCGAAATATTGCAGGGGGTAATCCGGAAGTGGTTGCCCGGCAAGGTCAGAATGATGCCACTGCCGACACGGAAAGCGGTGGACGAGGCGTTCCTTAAAAAGGAAATGACGGCACTCCTCCCCATGATAGAAGAACAAGAGTTTGACGCCATTGCTCGCATCACCGCCCTGCAAGAGCTGCTGGTGGGTAATGACCTCGCCGAGCCAATCGCTGAGGTGCGTAAACTGCTGAGGGCGTGTAACTTTGATGCGGCATTACAACGCCTACATCAATTGCTAGCCAGCAAAGGCTGGGAAGGGGAAACGAAATGACTGCGTTACGCAAACAGATCCTGATTATTGATGATCAGCCATCCAATCTACTCACCTTTGGGGCAGCCTTGTCCGATGAATTCCGGCTCAAGATTGCAACCTCTGGTGAGGCGGGGCTGCGGTTAGCCGAGAAATCCCCACCCGATCTTGTCTCGTTGGATATCATGATGCCCGGCATTGATGGTTATGAGACCTGTCGGCGCTTTAAGGAATCCCCAAGCCTACAGACAATCCCCATCATCTTCATTACCGCAATGACCGAAGCCGAGGTGGGTATCGCCGGACTTGAAGTCGGCGCAGCGGATTATATTACCAAGCCATTCAATATCCGGCTTGCCCGCCAGCGCATCCATGCCCTCCTCGAGCGCGAGACACTCCGCAAAGAGGTGGCAAGCTATCACAAGCATCTCGCAGACCTGGCAGCAGGGCAGGTTGATTCCCATTCCCTGAAGGATAGGCTGCCGATAGCGCCTATTACGATCCCGTTACCGGCGTCCCCGCACGGCAATTGTTGAACGACCGTTCACCATGCACTAGCCAGATCGAGGCACAGTGTGCAACCGCTGGTTATCTGCTACCTTGGTTTGGAGAGGTTGACCGAGATCACCCGTAGGCACGGCCACGCTCTCGGCGATCAATTGCTGCGCGAACTGGTGCGCCGTGTCTCAAGCATCCTCTGCGAATACGACACCCTGGCCCGAGTAGGCTTTGATGAGTTTGTGCTCGTCGTCACAAATCTTGACCATAAAATCGAATACCACAATCTCCTGCTGCGGGTGCAGGACACCCTGCAAAAACCGTTTACCATCGGGGGGCAGTCAGTTACGCTAGCGGCCAGTGTCGGCGTGCTAGTGTCGGCGTGGTGGTGTGTCCCGAGGGCGAGGGGCTCGCGGATGATCTGCTGGATCAGGCCAAGCAAACAGGCACAAACGGCGTCGTGGTCTATGGGGCAGAAGGTGTCGGATACCTCATGCCGCAACCAGTTCTCGCGGGCCAGAAGGGCGTTGGCGCAGTAGCCTAAAGAGTAGAACCAAGGTCAACTTGGTAACCCACCATTCTCCCGCATGAGAAAATATCTTTTCTACCGAGCAGGTTGCTAAGTAATTGTTTTCTGTAACCGCTGGCATCGGAACAAGCGCTCAGTTTGCGGTGAGAATTGCCGACTTGGCGACCAACGGGGTTGCCAACGGGGAGCCATTTCTTATAAGCTTGTTCGTTTATTGCGAAGTTAATCCTTAAGTGCGAACGATCAGGAGGGATGCTCTTGGTGTCGCACGCGCAAGCCCACGATTGAGGTTACCATGAAGCCGGCTATTCACCCCCCTTACCATGACATCACCGTAACGTGCAGTTGCAGCAACACCTTCCAGACCCGCTCGACCATCAGCAAGAACCTTCAGGTCGAGGTATGCTCGTCCTGTCACCCCTTCTATACCGGCGAGCTACGCAGTCGTGTCCTGGATACTGCCGGACGAGTGGATAGATTCCGGCGCAAATACGGGAAGCGATGAGAAACTATCATGCCTGAAGCCCTGCGTCGGGCAGCCCTTGATTACCACCTCCAGACCCGACCAGGGAAGATCGAGGTCGTGTCAACAAAGCCCTGCGAGACCCAACGCGAGTTGGGCCTTGCCTATACCCCGGGTGTTGCCGCTCCGGTACGTGAGATAGCCAACGACCCAGACGCCGCCTATCTCTATACAGCAAAGTCTAATCTGGTTGCCGTCATCACCGATGGTACGGCAGTTTTGGGGCTCGGCAATGTTGGTGCCCTCGCGGGGAAACCCGTGATGGAAGGAAAAGGTGTCCTCTTCAAGCGGTTTGCCGATATCGATGTGTTTGATATCGAAGTCGATTCTAAGTCACCAGAACATTTTATTGATGTCGTCACCGCGATCTCACCCACCTTTGGCGGGATCAACCTAGAGGACATTGCCGCCCCCCATTGCTTCGAGATCGAGGCGGCGTTGTCCAGCCGTTTGGATATCCCGGTCTTCCATGATGATCAGCACGGCACCGCGATCATCGTCGCGGCGGGGTTGCTGAACGCGCTCGAGATCCAGGGTAAAGAACTTGCCGATGCGCGGATCGTCTGCCTGGGCGCGGGTGCGGCGGGGATCGCCTCGATGCGCCTCCTGCTTGCCCTCGGTGCCGATCGGGAGAACATGCTGCTGGTCGATCGCCAGGGTGTCCTCCATGGCGGGAGCGAAAATCTAAACCCATATAAAAGCGAGTTCATCTGCGAGTGCCCCGAGCGCACCCTCCGCGACTCAATGGCGGGTGCGGATGTGTTCATTGGGGTGTCATCGGCGAATCTGGTGGATGAGTCGATGTTGCAGGTGATGGAAGACCGCCCCATTGTCTTTGCCCTCTCCAACCCCGACCCCGAGATCCACCCCGCGCGCGCCCATGCCGCCCGCGCTGACCTGGTGATGGCGACTGGGCGGACGGATTTCCCGAACCAGGTCAATAACGTGCTGGGTTTTCCGTATATCTTTCGGGGGGCACTTGATGTCCGCGCCCGTCACATCACCCGGTCGATGCACATCGCGGCGGTTCATGCGCTCTGCGCCTTGACCCACGAGCCAGTCCCACGCGAGGTGCTGGACGCCTATCACCTCGACCACCTGGCGTTTGGCAAAGATTACATCATCCCGAAGCCGCTCGACCCACGCCTGTGCGATCGCATCCCGCCTGCCGTAGCCCGAGCCGCCATTGAGGCCGGGGTGGCGCGACTGCCCTACCCTGCCCACTACCCTCCCTACGAAACTGAATGAGAGAGCGACCCATGCAAGGCACACCCGTCTTCTACCGAGAGATCGTCCCCCTCGACCGCGCCCGTCACGCGACCCTTCACCTGGCACCACGGGCTGACTACCGCTATGCACTCGGCACAAACTCGGTCTTCCTCGCGGCGGTCGAGTTCGCACAGAGCAGCCGTGAATATCCTATCGTTTTTGCCGATGACGGCGAGAGCACCTTTCCGCTCGCGATCTTGGGCCTGCGCGATGTCGAAAATCTGTTCGTAACACCCGAAGGTGGCTGGGCAGCCGCTTACGTGCCGGCCTACGTGCGCCGTTACCCCTTCATCCTGTCCACCCAACCAGACTCTGACATCCTGACCGTTTGTATCGATCGCTCGTACCCAAACCTCAACAACGAGACGCGCGGTCTCGCCTTATTCGAGGGCGGGGAAGAGAGCGCCTTCCTAAAAGAGTCGATTGAGTTCCTGCGCGACTTCCAAAACCAGTACGCCATGACCATACGCCTAGCAGCTCGCCTGAAGGAGCTTGGCCTCCTCGAGCCGATGCAGGCCAACGTGGAACTAAAGGCCGGGCCGCGTCTCAACCTCGGTGGGTTCTTTATCGTCAACCGCGAGCGTCTGCTCACGCTGCCCGCCGAACAGATCGTCGCCTTGGTTCAGGACGGTAGCATGGAACTCATCTACCTCCACCTGAACTCGCTCGATAACTTCGCCCGCCTCATTGAACGCCTCGCCGAGAAACCAGGCCACAATCTTGCAGACACCCCAACCGTGGGTAACGCCTGAGTCAAGTCCTTGATGGACACCACACCACGGTCTTCCCGTAACCGGGAGACCGGGGGTGTTGTTTTGTTGGGGGTTGCCCGTGGTGGGTGGCCTAGTTACAGCCGCATGGGCATGACGACGTAGCGACAGTGCTCGGAACCAACCCCCTGCAATAGGGCGCTGCTGTCCGCGTTGATAAAACCAATCGTGACCTGCTTACTCTCGATGACCGCGAGCGCGTCGAGGAGATAGCCGACGTTGAAACCAATCTCGATCGGTGCGCCGAGGTATTCTGCCGACAATTCTTCTTCGGCCTCTTCCTGCTCGGGATTGGCGGCTAGGACTTGGATCTTGTTCTCGGTGACATGCACGCGAATGCCACGGAATTTCTCATTCGAGATGATGGCAGCACGGAGCAGGGCCTGGTGAAATTCCTCGCGGTCGGCGGTCGCTATCTTGTCGATGGATTGGGGGATAACGCGCCGATAGTCTGGGAAACGGCCATCAATCAACTTCGAGGTAAACACGGCCTCGGGCAGAACCACCTGCATGTGATTAGAGCCAAGCACGACATGTACGAGTGCGGCGGAGTCTTGGAGTAGGCGCAGTAGCTCGGTTACCCCCTTGCGCGGCACGATGACCTGGGTTGGCTTCGGTGGATTCACCTCGGTCTCTAGCTCGGCCATGGCCAGTCGGTGGCCATCGGTAGCACAGGTACGCAGCCACCCGCTCTCGACCTCAAGGAGGAGGCCAATCAAAAAATAACGCACGTCCGCCACCGCCATCGCGAAATGGGTTTTCGCAATCAGGCCTTTCAGCGCATTCTGGGGTAGGCTAAAGCGCATCCCACCTTTTATCTCTTCGACATTCGGGAAATCGTCAGCGGGTAGAGTCGTCAGGGTAAAGCGACTTCTCCCAGCGCGCAGCAGGACGCGGTCTTTGTCGAGGCTCAGGGTTACATCCACGCCATCTGGCAGGGCGCGACAGATATCTAGCAGTTTACGGGCAGGTACGGTGATGCGGCCTGGTTCGGCGGCCACAAGCTGAGCCTTCCCGACCAGCTCCACCTCAAGATCGGTCGCTGTCACTGAGAGTTCGTTTTCGGTGACCACCAACAACAGATTGCTCAGGATCGGCAGTGCCTGGCGTCGTTCGACCACACTGGCCACGGCTTGGAGGGGTTTTAACAGGGCGGCTCGTTGAATAGTAAAACGCATCGTTCGTCTCGGGATTTGCGGCCAATCGTGGGAGGATACTCAGGGAATATACCTGCTTAAAATAAAAAACGCTATCGCAAGGGCCGCTCATGTGCGTATGATGCACCCCCTATGCCAGAGCCAACCCGCGCCCTCACCATCGCAACCCGTTTCCGTGGTTTCCTGCCCGTTGTGGTCGATGTAGAGACGGCGGGTTTTAACCCCGAGACCGACGCCCTGCTAGAGATAGCCGCCGTGCCGCTTGGTCTCGGCGAAAACCAACAACTCGTGCGCGGAGAAACGGTCAACGCCCACGTCATCCCCTTCCCGGGCGCAAACCTAAACCCCTCGGCCTTGGCGTTTACCGGCATCGACCCCTATCATCCGTTTCGCAACGCCCTCCCCGAACGCGAGGCTCTTGAGGTCATCTTCGCACCAATCCGACAGGCCATCCGTGCGACCAACTGCACCCGCGCCATCCTAGTCGGACACAACCCGGCCTTCGACCTTAGTTTTCTCAAGGCAGCGGTCGCCCGCGTCGGCATCAAGCAAAATCCCTTTCACTCGTTTACCACCTTCGATACCGCCACCTTGGCCGGGCTTGCCTTTGGTCAAACGGTACTCGCCAAGGCCGTCCGCGCGGCGGGGCTTGCCTGGGATCAGGATGCGGCCCATTCCGCCATCTACGATACCGAGTCTACTGCCGACCTATTTTGCGCCGTGGTAAACCGCTGGGATAGCGTCATCGGTCGCTAATCTGCGCCGTGCCACCAACCAACAGCACCACAGCATGGACGGCGATGCCCTCTTCACGCCCGGTATAGCCCATGCGCTCGGTGGTGGTCGCCTTCACGTTGACCTGCCCCCGCCCTACCCCAAGATCGCCCGCGAGGATGCCCTGCATGGCGTCCACAAAGGGCGCTAGACGCGGAACTTGGGCAACGATGGTGATATCCGCATTGCCGACCGAAAGATGCTGCTCGCCGAGACTATTCCTCACGCGCCGGAGCAGGATACGGCTATCGATACCGGCAAATTCCGCCGAGGTGTCGGGGAAATGCCGCCCAATGTCACCCAGCGCCGCCGCCCCGAGCAAGGCATCGCAGAGCGCATGGATAACCACATCACCATCCGAGTGGGCAGCAAGCCCATACGCAAAGGGGATGGTGACGCCGCCAAGCACCAGGCGGCGACCGCTCGCAAAGCGGTGGGCATCGAAACCATGACCAATGCGGATAGACATACCAAGAAACCTCGCACAAAAGGGTGAGGAGGCAGTGTACCCAACCTTGCGGCCCTGCGGACAGAGCATACGGGCCCGATGCGCCGACTGGGTTTTGCGAGAGTGGCCCGAGTGGAGGACTACCCCCGCCCATGGTCGGCGCATTGACAAAGAAAAAACACTTTCGTAAAATTGCTTTACGGTTGGAGCTGTCAGCCCGCCCAAGCCAGACAGCCTCACCCGCTCTCTCTCATAGGGAAAGCGCGTGGGGCTTTTTTTGTGCCCAAAAATCTATGCACACGATTGACCATTACGTCTTGAAGGAGAATTGCCTGTCAAATAGAACAAAACCCGTGGCGGGATTACACCAGATAGCCGCCAGCATTGTCCAGGAACAAAAGAAAGCAGAATTGAAAGGCGCGAGATTACCGCGAGAAAACGCCGCACCGACGTTATTGCACAAGAGGGGCTCACCACCAGAACAGGGCAGCTCGCTCTCTGCAGCTAATACCCAGCACTTGCCGTTGATTCGCCGAGCACTGGTGCGGGGTGATAACAAAAGAAAGATACCGGTGGCTCTTGAAGGGGGTCTCGTGAAAGCGCCGCCTGGGCCGGCTCATCGTGATACCGGGGTTATCGCTATTCAAAAGGGCTCGTATGTCTTTCCCCCAGAAACCGTGCGTGCGCTTGGCGGCGCTAAAGTCTTGGATGACTTTGTAGAGAGAACCACCGGACAGCGTCCACCCGTGCACCAGGCGCTACCCGCAGCGGATGGATTGCTCGGCCTAGTCCCAGGCTTTGATGATGGTGGCGAATTCGGCGATATTGGCGCGGATGGGGACAATCTCTTTGCGTCAGACGCAACCGATCTTGTCGATACGGGGACCGGAGACATGGGGGGCGATACGGGAATCGGGGCGGGTGACCTCTCCACAACCGGGCCAGCTATTCCCGCCGATGATCAAACGGAATGGCTTGCACCCGCCTTTATTGCCGTAGGGCCTATGGGGGGGATGCCCGATGCCAATGCCTTCGCTCTGAGTGATATTTCGTCAACCGACATTGGCAGTCCCTTTGGTCTTGGGAATGATAGCCAAGCCTACCTCGCCAATACGCCGCCCGGGTTGGTGGAAGCGGAGCTATCATCGCCAACAGCAGAAGCATTGCCGAATATAAGTCTGCCTCCCGATATTCCCCAGTCGGTTACTGTTGGTGGTGGGCCCACCCCGTTTGCCTGGACAGGCGATAATCTTTACCCAGACGGCTATCCGCCCGCTAGCGATACCAATCCGTCGTTACTGGGGTCGGATCCCTCCTGGTCAGGGGAATTTCCAACCGCCAGCCCACCCCTCGATATCCCCGAGCCCCTCAATACTGGCTACCAACCCACCCCGTTTGCCTGGACAGGCGATAATCTTTACCCGGACGGCTATCCGCCCGCTAGCGATACCAATCCGTCACTAGCCCAATCTCCCAATGGATCCCTCGCTCAGGATGGTGTGCCGACTGAACAGGGAACGATAGCGACGGGCGGTGGGGCTAGTGTTATGACAAAGAACCAACCGCTCATGACCGCTAATCGCCCTCTGCAACCAATCAATACCAGCAAGGCGCTCGCCGATATCGTCTCCGGGAATGGGGACGGGTCTGTGGTAAAAGAAGAGGGCAAGCCACTAATGCTTGCGGAAAATACGGCAGACCCCTTCGGCATCAACAAAACGATGAACGATGCCTCTCTGGGGGGAGCTGGTGCCAATGTAGGTGGTGAAAGTTCATCGTCTGTTGGTAACATTGGTAAGACAGTGGCCGGTTACGTTGCCTCACCCGTTCTGGCGTGGAGTTTGGGGCCGGAATTTGGTGCGGCAGCAGCGATGGCAAATTACATAAATGACCACCCAGAAATGAATTCTGCGGTAGCTGCTGCAATTGGGTTTGCGCAGAATGCTTTCGTGAATTATGCAGCAAGTGCTGCGCAAAGACTGTTCAATAAACGGTAAGTCTCTGTCGTGACAACTGGTTGGTTTCTTATGGCGCGTCCGTTGAATCACCTATTCTTCTGGAAGGCAGAGGAAAGTGACATGGAGATTAGTTGACGCGGCGCTAGATGTCAAGCATAATGACTAGTGCATTGAGGATAGGCTGTCACGCCTGACAGCCTATCCTTTTATGCCACCATATTGTGTATTAATCCTCTGCGGGCCAATTCCTATGAAATATCGCCACCCTATGCTTCTGGCTATTATCTGGCTGGTGACGTCCGGTTTTCATCCATTGTGCTCTGCAGATAACCAGTTCGATGAAACGCGCATCAAGGCAGAGCAAGGGAACGCGGAGGCGCAAGATACCCTTTGTCGCCTGCATTACCAGGATCAAGGTGTTTCCCTGGATTATCATGCGGCGGTAGAGTGGTGTCGAAAGGCCGCCGAACAAAATAGACCGGAGGCGCAATATAGTCTTGCTCGAATGTATGATCGAGGCCAAGGTGTTGCGCAGGATTATAATGAAGCGGTGAAGTGGTATAGACAAGCTGCTGAACAGGGTAATACCAATGCACAATATAATCTTGGCGTGATGTATCACGATGGCCAAGGTGTGCCTCAGAATGATGCAGAGGCAGTACAATGGTTTTGCAAGGCTGCCGCACAGGACGACGCTGAGGCCCAATATAATCTTGGCGTAATATACTACAATAGCTACGGTGTTTCTCAGGATTATGCCAAGGCAATGCGCTGGTTTCGTCAGGCTGCCCTACAAGGCATTGCCGATGCGCAATATAACCTTGGCATCATGTACCATGACGGCCAAGGTATTTCCCAGGACTATACCGAAGCAGAGCGGTGGTTTCGCAAGGCCGCCCTGCAAGGCAATGCCAACGGGCAAAACGGTCTTGGCTTGATGTATGCGGAGGGCCACGGTGTTCAACGAGATTACGTGGAGGCCGCGAGGTGGTACCGGAACGCAGCCGAACAGGGCAATGCCATGGCGCAGTATAACCTTGGCATAATGTTCTACACAGGTCGTGGTGTTACACTGAACTATAATGAGGCAGCGCACTGGTTTCGTCAGGCGGCTGAAAAGGGTAACGCCATTGCGCAGTATAACCTTGGCTTGATGTATGCGGAGAGCCATGGTGTTCAGCGAGATGACGTGGAGGCCGTGAGGTGGTACCGGAATGCAGCCGAGCAGGGCAATGCCGTAGCGCAATACAACCTTGGCGTAATGTTCCGCACAGGCCGTGGCGTTGCGCTTAACTATAATGAAGCAGTGAAGTGGTTTCGTTTGGCTGCCGAACAGGGATTTCCAATGGCGCAATACAATCTTGGCATCATGGCCTACGCCGGTGAAGGTGTACCAAAAAGAGATTATGACGAAGCACTACGGTGGTTTCATAAAGCGGCCAACCAGGGGTTTGCTCTGGCGCAAGAGCAATTAAATGTTCTTGAACAACATAAATATGACCATATCGGTGAGATTGTCGCGCTTACCGTTGCCGTCGCGGTGGGTTTGTTGCTGCGCAGATGGACATTTGGGCGGGTTCTCTGAGTGACAAATGGTCTCACATCTATGAACACTCGCCGCCCTGCTCTGCTGGTCATCGCATCACTCGCATTGGTTATGCTACCCTGTTTCATCGAATTGGGTTCTGCGGATACCCAGTTCGATGAAACAGGCATCAAAGCGGAACAAGGGAACGCCGAGGCGCAATATCATGCGCAAGCCCCTCCCCGCCCACCCTGACATGGATTGATAAAGAAACATTCCTCCATCACACCGAGCGCCCGAGTCGCTTCAGATGCACCAACAACAACGAAACCGCCGCCGGTGTCACCCCCGCAATCCGCGACGCCTGCCCCACCGTAAATGGCCGCTGTCTTGCTAATTTTTGGCGAACCTCGGTAGACAACCCTTGCACCTCGGTATAATCCAGATCCGAAGGAATCGCTAGTTCGTTATAGCGCCTTTGCCGCTCGATCTCGGTCGCCTGGCGTTGTAAATATCCCGCATACTTCGCTTGGATCTCTACCTGCAATGCCGCCACCGCATCCGCTAATCCTGGCCCTGCCCCAGGCAACGACACCAAGGCCTGATAACTAATCTCTGGGCGGCGCAACAACTCCAAGAGATTCACATCGCGGCTAAATGGCTGGCCTAACGTCGTAATCGCCTCTGCCAAATCCTCTTGCCGGATCCGGGTAACTTGCAGCCGCGCCTGTTCCCGCACAATCGCCTCTTGTTTATCCTCAAAGGCCCGCCAGCGCCGATCATCAACCAGCCCCAAATCGCGCCCATACCGGGTAAGGCGTAGATCCGCATTGTCCTCGCGCAGGCTCAAACGATATTCTGCACGGCTGGTAAACATCCGATATGGCTCATCCGTCCCCTGCGTAATCAGATCATCGATCATCACCCCAATATACGACTCCTCCCGACGCGGCATCCACGTCGGCAGATCCCGCGCCTGCCGCGCCGCATTCAGACCCGCAATCAATCCCTGCGCCGCTGCCTCTTCATACCCGGTCGTGCCGTTGATCTGTCCTGCAAGGAAAAGGCCGCTGAGTGTTACAGTTTCTAAAGAGGGCTTGAGATCACGCGGGTCGAAATAATCATACTCAATGGCATAACCCGGGCGCGTAATATGCGCCTGCTCTAATCCCACAAGAGAATGCACCAACTCCCGCTGCGCATCAAATGGGAGAGAGGTCGAGATACCATTTGGGTAGACCTCGTAGGTAGAAAGTCCCTCAGGCTCTAGGAATATCTGATGAGACTCCCGCGCCGCAAAACGCACCACCTTATCCTCGACCGAAGGACAATAACGCGGCCCCGTCCCCTCTATTACGCCAGAATAGAGCGGCGAGCGATCCAACGCTGCACGAATAATCTCATGGGTGCGTAGATTGGTATGCGTAATGTGACACGAGACCTGCCGAGGATGAGAAGCACGGCTACCCAGAAACGAAAACACCGGACACGGCTCATCCCCAGGCTGCTCGGTGAGTGCTGCATAGTTAATGGTGCGGCCATCAATGCGCGGCGGCGTACCGGTTTTCAGCCGCCCCACCCGCAACGGCAGAGCACGCAGCTTCTCGGCCAGAACAAGCGCCGGCGGGTCACCCGCCCGCCCACCCGGATAGTGGTTCATGCCAACATGGATGCGCCCCGCCAAAAAGGTGCCAACCGTCAACACCACCGCCTGCGCAACAAACCGCAAACCCGTCTGCGTGACCACCCCCGCAACCCGACCATCCTCTAGGATCAGGTCGTCTACCGCTTGTTGGAATAACGACAAATTCTCTTGGTGTTCTAAGGCGTGGCGCATCGCCTGCCGATAGAGTTGTCGATCCGCCTGGCAGCGCGTCGCCCGCACCGCAGGCCCGCGACTCGCGTTTAGGGTGCGAAACTGGATGCCCGCGTGATCCGCAGCAACCGCCATCCCCCCACCCAAGGCATCAATCTCGCGCACCAGATGCCCCTTGCCAATCCCACCAATCGCCGGGTTGCAGGACATCTGACCAATGGTCTCTAGGTTGTGGGTAATAAGCAACGTGCTCGCACCGACTCGCGCCGCCGCCAATGCCGCCTCGCAGCCCGCATGTCCGCCACCCACCACAATGACGTCGTAGGAACGCAAATGTGTGTTGTATTTTTGATACATGTTATTGTATTTTCTTCACAGTTGTTGCATTCTTGTCAGTTACGGAGAAATGTATTTTAAAGTATCACGGGGTCACGTCATGTCTGACAAGTCCGTATCCGAAAAACTCGTATCTGAAAAGGCCAGCGCAGCCGGACTTGGCAGGTTAGTGCTGGTCATCGAGGCGGATGCTGTGCGGCGCCAGGAATTGAAGGCAATACTTGAGTTTATTAGTCATCGGGTGATTTTATCCAAAACAGCCAAAGAGGCGTTGACGGTGTTGTTTACGACAAGTGATATAGATGCGGTGTTGCTCGGACGTAGCGATACTGCGCACGCCGAGGTGTTGCGTCAAGTGAGAGCACATGACCCAGGTATGCCAGTGGTATTGGTTACTGAGGCCGGAGAGGACATGCCCCAGCTCCGTGACGCGAGCCTATCGGCGCTGGGGCGCGTGGAATATCCGGTGCGTTTTCAGCAGCTTAATGATTCGTTGCAGAATGCACAGGCCTCGCGTGACAGTCGGCGCAAGAGTCTGCCGACAAAGGCGGGAGGCCAGCCTTTTCGGCGGATGGTGGGGGTGAGTCCGGCGATGCAGTATATTCGCAACCTCATGCAGCAGGTAGCGGGTACGGACGCTTCGGTATTGATTTTAGGGGAGTCGGGGACGGGCAAGGAGGTGGTGGCGCGGAATCTGCACCAGCATTCGGCGCGGCGCGGGGGGCCATTTGTGCCGGTCAATTGTGGTGCGATACCGGCGGATCTGCTTGAGAGTGAGTTGTTTGGGCACGAGAAGGGGGCATTTACGGGTGCCATCAATTCACGATCTGGGCGATTTGAATTGGCTGAGGAGGGCACGCTCTTTTTAGATGAGATTGGTGACATGAGTTTGACGATGCAGGTCAAACTGTTGCGGGTTTTGCAGGAGCGTTGTTTTGAGCGGGTGGGTGGTACAAAAACGATCCAGGCGAATGTACGGATTATTGCGGCGACCCACAGAAACCTAGAGAGTATG
>CAIRSR010000167.1 GCA_903881315.1 uncultured Thiotrichales bacterium
AACACAACAATTCAAGAAATTACCACCGCTCCAATAGTCGCCATGACCACCCCTAGAATTGCCTCGGTCGTTCCCTGCTCGGGCCATGTTCTGGTCGTGACCTTTACGAATGGCGTAAGAAAGCAATATGATGTCAACCACCTGAGGGAACGTGAACCTTTCTTGGCACTCAAGAATGAGGCCTTTTTTAGAAATGTTACGGTGGAACCTGGCGGTTATGCGGTCTCGTGGAACGCTGAGCTTGACCTCAGTGAATACGAGCTGTGGCAGCATGGCAAAGAATTACCATAGCCCCTGCCGCGTGTACGTTGTCTTTATCAAGAGTATACCTAGCCAATGAATCTCAACCTCCTCAAATGCCACGGTTCAAACAACGACTTCATCCTGATTGATGAGGTCGCGGGAATCAACCCCCCGATACCAGAGAGCGCACGATCACCGATCACCAAGACCTTATGTGATCGAGAGACGGGGATCGGCGCGGATGGCGTGCTGTTTTATCTGCCGAGCGATACTGCCGACTGCCAGATGCGGATGTTTAACCCCGATGGCAGCGAGGCCGAGATGTGCGGCAATGGCCTACGCTGCGTGGGGCGGTATTGTACGGAGCGGCTTGCGAGAACCAAGGTCTTGGTCGAAACCAAACGGTCGGTGCTGTGCGTGGAAAAAGGGGCTCAGATCTATGAAGGTATCGAGACCTTCGAGGCGGAGATCGGCCCGGTCTCGCTAGAGCCAAGCTCGTTGCCAATGGTTGCCGACGGCACCTCGTTTCAGAATAAAGCCTTGCCTGAATTGCAGCGGCCCTTTCCGTTTACCGCCCTAACGGTGCCGAACCCACACATCGTTACTGTGGTGCATCACATTGACCGAGAAATGGTGCAGCAATGCGGCGTTATCGCTAACAATTCGCGAACCTTCCCCAGGGGGGTGAATGTTAGTTTTGTCCGCGACCTCGGCAACAACAGCATCTTTGTTGTCACCTATGAGCGTGGGGTTGGTATTACCAATTCCTGTGGTACGGCCATGTCTGCGTCCTCGTATGTTGCGAGCCTGAACGGTATCACCCGCTTTGGTGCGCCGATCCATGTATTTAATGTTGGTGGCATGGTGGTGTGCGAGATTTCGGACAAGGATAGCAATATCATCCTCAAGGGGAATGCGACCTTTGTGTTTGAGGCGATGGTCACGCTGAGTGAAGATGCCGTGTCTATCGTCCGGCAACACCGAGGGGAGATTAGGGCGGATGAGGTCAGCGCCTATGCGAGTTTGCAGGAGTACGCAAGCTCAATGATAGGCGCGGTTACTGATTAGCCGAGCGCCTTTTCACAACCGGAATGGGGCCCAATAGACAGTGCGCCGTAAATCGCGGTTGCGCAACCGAACAGGTCGCGCCCCTCACGCCTGAAATAATCGTGGGCCTATTTCTTAAAAGAACGACGCATCATTTCATGGCGCAGATAGGCGATCTGAGACTGTAGCGGCAATCCCTTGGGGCAGACATCCTGACAGCCGAGCAGGGTCATGCAGCCAAACACGCCGCTATTATCCCCCACGACCTCGTAATAATCGGCATCATTGCGTATATCACGCGGGTCTAGGCGCAAGCGGCCAATCTTTAGTAGACCCACCGCGCCCATAAAATCTTTGCGCATCTGCGCAGTGCCACAAGCCGAGATACAGCAGCCACATTCGATGCAACGATCCAGCTCGTAGATCTGCTCTGCAAGCTCGGGCTCCATCGGTGCTTCGAGGGCGTCTAGGTTAGGCTCAGCGGCGAGATGAACCCAGGCCTCTAGGCGGTCGGTGAGGCCGCGCATCCATTTTCCCGTATCCACCGAGAGATCGGCCACCAACTCAAAACCAGGCAGTGGAAAGAGGGTGATGGTTGCCGGAAGGTCAGCGGTGAGGGTGCGACACGCAAGGCCAGGTTGCCCGTTGATGACCATGCCGCAGCTCCCACACACCCCAGCGCGGCAAACGCAATCGAAGTTCAGCGACGGATCTTGTTCATCACGGATGAGGGTCAGCGCCAAGAACAGCGTCATGCCCGGCGTTTCATCCAGCAAAAAGGTGTCGATACGCGGGCGGTTGTCCGCGACACAGGGGATGTGGCGAAAGATGCGCAAGGTCAGACGACGCGCAGGGCTGGTCTCATTGCGATTGGGGGGTGATTTTCCGAACACGGACTAAGACTCAATGGTGAGCAAGGCACGGACAAAACGTCCCATGCGGGGGAAAGGTGTAAAACGATGGCCAGTCATGGCTTCAATACCCAAGGTCTGTGGCCCATAATCACCTCGCAAGTCTTCGGTGCAGATGAGGGCAGGTATGAATGCCTGCGGCGATATTGAACTAACGAGCCGTTCAAATTGCACAGAGGTTGCGGCCATGGTTAAGAGATGATGAGGTGGTTGGGATAGCCCTTTCGGCTGGCTCTCCCTGAAGGATGCGTTATGTAAAACAACCCCCCTCAAGACCTCAGGATCGGGGCCCGGCGCTACAGGGGGCGTTTCGATGACACCTGTTGTCGCCAAAACCTCCGCCTATCCACTGTACTGTGCTAGGATGAGGTGATTCTCGTCTTTGTCACGCCGGCGTGTCAATTGTTGGTAAAAGTGATAGGCTAGAGGATGGTCTGGCGCTGTGTTGTCGTCACAGCGCCTCCTCGCGGGGGCAAGATGGTGTTTTGGCGCTGGGTGCTACCCGATAGTTGCGATACCTGCACAACCGCTGGTCTGATGTAACCAAGACATGGGTGCCTTCGAATATACCGCCATCGACCAACAGGGTCGTAATCGCAAGGGCATACTGGAGGGTGACACCGCGCGCGTGGTGCGCACTCGCTTGCGTGAGCAGAAGCTTACCCCGCTCACCGTAGAGGAGATCCGGCGCGGCGAGACCAGCACCCCTAGCCACAGGCGGGTGCGTCGCGGCATCTCTGCCGGAGATCTGGCGCTCATCACCCGACAACTTGCAACCTTGGTGGCCTCTGGTCTGCCGGTGGAAGAATCCCTCGGCACGGTGGGTCGTCAAACCGAGAAGGCGCGCATCAAAAGCATGATCCTGGGCGTACGTGCGCGGGTGGTGGAGGGGCATTCTTTCGCGACTGCCCTTGCTGATTTCCCCAACGCCTTTCCCGAGCTATACCGCGCAACCGTGGCTGCGGGTGAACAATCAGGGCACCTGGATGTTGTGTTGGAGCGTCTTGCGGATTTCACCGAGACGCGCCAGGCGGTAGGTCAGCGCACCTGGCTTGCGCTACTCTATCCGGCCTTAGTAACCATTGTTGCGCTGCTGGTGGTCAGCGCATTGTTGGTGTACGTGGTACCACAGGTGGTGCAGGTCTTTCAGGGCACCGGTCAACAACTCCCGTGGCTAACGCGAGCGTTGATTACGGTCAGCACCTTCCTGCAACAGTGGGGGTTGGTGCTCATTGGGGGGTTGGTGGGGGCGGGAATTGTGATGCGCTTTGTCCTGCGTAGGAGTGGGCCGCGCATGGCTTTTCATCGGTTTTTGCTCCGTATGCCTTTGCTCGGGCGGATGGAGCGGGGTATGAATACCTCGCGCTTTGCTCGAACGCTGAGTATCCTCGCGGCCAGCAATGTGCCGGTACTTGATGCGTTACGTATTGCCGGAGCGGTGTTGTCTAACCTCGCCATGCGTAAATCCGTGGAAGAGACCGCAAGGCGGGTACGAGAGGGGGCGGCGCTACACCAAGCGATGTCGATAGACGGCTACTTTCCTCCCATGACGATCCATCTTATTGCGGCTGGTGAAGCCAGTGGCCGTCTAGAGCAGATGCTAGAGAGGGCAGCCGTGACCCAAGAGCGAGAAATGGATACCTATCTTGCAACCTTGCTCGGTTTGTTCGAACCGTTTCTCATCCTCACCATGGGTGGGTTGGTCTTGGTCATTGTGCTCGCCATCTTGTTGCCTATTTTTGAACTCAACCAACTCGTGAAATAATACTATGATGAACAATTCCTTTTCAGTCCGCCAATTGTCCCTGCAAAGAGGCTTTACCCTCATTGAGGTAATGGTGGTTGTGGTGATTCTTGGAATTCTCGCGGCCATTATCGTGCCAAGGGTCATGGATCGCCCAGATCAGGCCCGTATTGTCAAGGTAAAACAAGACATTCAGGCCATAGAAAGCGCCCTAAAGCTCTATCGTCTGGATAACTACGCCTATCCCACGACCGACCAGGGGCTTGAGTCTTTGGTGCAACGCCCGACCGATGGTGGGGTTCACCAGTGGAAAGAGGGTGGCTATCTTGACCACCTACCCAACGACCCTTGGGGGCACCCGTACCAATACCTAAGGCCCGGTGTGCATGGGGTCATTGATATATGGTCGTGGGGGGCCGACGGTCAGTCTGGCGGGGATGGTATCAACGCAGACATTGGCAATTGGTCTTTGGAATAGTACGGCGAGCCACTCGCCTGCATATCCATACGCGAGTACTAGTATGCGACTATCCATGCGCAATCTTCGAGTTTTGTGTCTCTTGTTATTGCTTCCCTTCTGGGGGATAGCGATGGCAAGGGCCCATGCACCGCTAAAACCAACGGCAAAACCAACGGCAGCAACGGTAGTGGCGGTAAAACCGGTTACACCCCCGGTGGTGTCGCTGCCGGGACTTGCCTGGATCGAATTCCCGCAGGTTATATTGAATCATTGGTGGGTGGCTCCACATCCGCAGGATGTCCATTGGCTTCAGATAAGACCAAAGGATGGTGACTCGCGCTATCATGTCCTCGTGATCATTTCCAAGGAATCGAGCAGCTACTCGCTTGCACTGAATACTGTCCTCGACGTATTCAGCCAACAGGGAATATCTGCTGAATTTGCGGTGATCAATATCGATGATCATGAGGCGCTATTGAATTCGGCCATTACCTATGCCGAGGCGCAGGGAATGAACCTGGTTGTTTCTGTTGGTTCCGAGTCGGCGGGTTATCTTTCCAAGAGTTATCAACATGGCAAAATTCCGGTGGTTACTTGTATCAACAAGGATCCGGTGTTGCTTGGCCAGATCCAAGACTACGCAGGTGGGCATGATAGAAATATCGCGTATACCTCTTTAAACGTACCCTTGCCGCTCTATTTGAGTTATCTCAGAACCTTGCGCCCGCAATTACGTGCGGTTGGTCTGATGTACGATAAGAATCATAAGCAGGTGATGGCCACCGAGGTGAACCCTATCCTGAAGGCGTTAGATGCCGAGGGGATTCGAGTAGTGGATGTCGCGGTAGACGGGGCGGAAAAGGCGGATGAGCAACTTGCCAAGCGTATTCCGCAGGCGATTAAAAAGCTGCGACTCATTGATAATCAATTAGATAATACGCTTTTCTGGATGACCAGCAGTACGGCAGTCTTCTCTAATCTCAAAACCGTCAACGCCTATAGCGAAACGATCCCGGTCGTTGCCTCTATCCCCAACGCCTGCGTGGGTGGTGAGGACAGTGCGGTGCTTGGTATTGGCATCGATCGTCGGAGCAATGCCCACCAAGCGGCCCTGTACGCGATCCAGATTCTGACCGAGGCAACGCCACCAGGGAAGTTCGAGGTAGGCATTGTGACCCCTCCAGACATTGCGATAAATTTCTCGGTAGCGCGTCGGATTGGTCTGCGAATTCCCTTTCGGTTTTTTGAGAATGCAAGCTACATCTACGATTACTCCGGGCGGGTGGTTCGTGATGCTGGCGTACGGGTTACATACTGATTATGGCCATTACTCTCTCCTCTCGTCTGATCCTCAATTCCCCAATACTGTTGATTGAGTTATTTACAATCGTATTGCTGGGTTATATCTCGTATGGTGAGGTGGATACCCAGTACTCGCATTTTGTTCTTGGGAAGATGGAAGCCCAGGCAGAAACAATCAGAACCTCGCTAGACCCCTACCTTCTGGCTGCAATCCCGATTGAACAATTCAGTGGTTTCAATACCCAGGCGAAAACCTTGTTCGACTCGGATGCCGACATTGTAGCGTTGCGGGTAGTGAATCAGGCCGGTGTATCTGTTTTTGCGAAGGAACTACCAAACGCCACTAAGATGCCATTTCTTACCCTGACGGAAGATAATACCAAAGAAAGTGCGGTGCGTTATTTGGAGTCAGATGCGAGCTACCGCGTTGTAATGGTGCTGAATAATAAGTTTGGATTGGTTGGGCAGATTGAGATAGAAACATCTAAACAAGCAGTGACTCGGGTTATTGATGAAAGGTTCCGTCAGATTGTTCTCTGGTCAGTGGTTTTATTTTGTTTCTTTTTTGCTTTTGTTATGCTCTTCGATTTTCTGTCAGAATCACGCCCTAATTTGGCAGAAAGGCAGAAACAAATTTTCAACGGGGCTTATTTTGTAAGCTTTGCTCTCATCGTTACTGTGATGGTCGTTGCGGTAGTGGGCATTTATAACACGGGGGCTACTGCCAAGGCCAAGGCCCTGGCGGACTCTATGGCGCAACGCATCTCGGCGGTACTAGAACTGAACATTGATCTGCAGGACATCAGTGGGATTAACGAGGCGTTTCGCAACTACCAGTCTCATCACGCGGATATTAGCTCGTTGGCCCTCATTACACAGGAGCATCGGGTACTGTTCAGCACAACATTCGAGGCAATTGGTAAACCGTACCAGATACCAGCCGACAGTTACGAATACAGTGTGGCGCTCTCCTCTCAGAATAATAATGGCTTCTATTTGTCGGTAACCATTCCGGTGGAGATTGTGCGTTCTGCTATATTGGCGCAGGCGAAACAGTTTATGGTGCTCCTGATTGCCTGCGGTCTATTGTCGTGGGTATTCCTAGAGGCGAGTGGGGCGCTGCTTAGTCAGCTTAAGCGTCGTACCCGATCCACCGATGTTGCTTCCACAGAGGATCAGATACTCAATGGATTAAAACTGATCAAACCCGCCTATTTTTTGATTGTGTTTACCAGCGCTATGCCTATGTCTTTTTTGCCGCATTTGGCCAAAGATATGGCGGGGGTTGTGGGAGGCTCATACGCTACAGCCACACTGCCTTTTACGATCTACTATTTTGTTTTTGCGGCTGTGCTTATTCCTGCCGGTCGTTTTGCTGCGAGTTCTAACCTGAAACAGATGATGAGCTTGGGTTTTATCACCGAACTGGTTGGCCTGATCTGTATTGCGTTCGGGGGTGGTTACTGGTTGCTTACGCTTGGGCGCATCTTCTCAGGTTTTGGGCAGGGGGTGTTTCTTATAGGTCTCAACTCGTACACGCTCTCTATCACCCCCAAGGAGATGCGTACCCTCGGTAATACCGTTAAGGTAAATGGTCGGAACGCTGCATTGATTTCTGGTACGTCCATTGGTGCATTATTATATACCTATATGAATTACCAGTCCCTGTTTTTGGTCGCTTCGCTCATCAATCTCATCGGGATGATCTATTTACTACGTTTAGTGCCTACTGTAGACGAGGTGTGTAATATTGCCGACGTGGAGCGTAGTGACAAACCATCTAAAATTGAGAAAAATTCTAATATTCGGCACGATCTATTGGTTGTTTTGCGCGACCCAGAGTTTCTTCGCACCCTTTGGTTGGTGGGGATCATGGGTAAGATTGGTGTCGCCGGAGTGGTGATGTTTGCCATTCCCTTGATATTGACAGAACGCGGGGTGCATTCTGCCGACATCGGTCTTGTGCTAATGGTATTTTATATTGCTTCTATCGTTGTTACGCACTACGCCTCGGTTGTTGTTGATCGTAGGGGGGCGAGCAGCGCTGTGCTATTCCTCAGCACCCTAGTGGGCGGTGTCGGCATGTTGCTAATGGGCATTACGGGTATTCGTGAATGGAACTATCCAGACACCATCCCACCTGGCGTATCCTTGATTGCCTCCGGCGCGGTACAATTTAACCACTGGTTGACAAGTAGTAATCTTCCGAGCGCGTCTTATTCGTTGTTGGTCATCGGTATCATTTTAACCGGTATTGCCAACGGATTACTCTCGGCACCGATTATGACCCACATTGATAAGACCCCGGTGGCGCAGCATCTAGGCAATAAAGCGGTCGCCGCAGTTTATTTGTTCCTAGAGCGCGCGGGCCACATGGTCGGCCCAATGGTGATCAGTGGTCTCTTGGCGTTTGCCTATAATACCTCGCTGGGTATTACGTTGTTCGGGATTGTCACAATACTCTTTGGGCTGATCTTTTTGTTTACTAGCACGTTACGGCAGCAACGACAAATCTCCTCAGTCTCGGCTGCCTGACTGTCAGAGAGCCTATTTCTGCCACCATAAAGATATCGATAGGATTGTTTGGCTATGTCTTCCCGATTACAATTCTGTTTCTGGCGTGTGGAATTAAAGGTTGTTTAATCAGATGCACGTTGCGTCTCTACGGCCTACTATTGTTTTACAGAGATTCTGTTGTATGTCAACGAAATGAATACTCCTGAATGTACCATCGACGAGCTGCTCCGGATTATGGTTCGCTTGCGCGATCCTGTGGGTGGGTGCCCTTGGGATCGACAACAAACCTTTGCGAGCCTTGTCTCCCACACCCTCGAAGAAGCCTATGAGGTGGCAGAGACCATTGGGTACTGGTCTAGTTTGATTCCTGCTTCAACCGCATGAATATGCTATACTATTCTCTAAATACATGAATATCAGATATTCTTGGTAATTTTTGTGAGGTAAATCTATGTTGAGCAGACGCACCTGTCCCAGTTGCAAAT
>CAIRSR010000168.1 GCA_903881315.1 uncultured Thiotrichales bacterium
GATTGGCGGTGCTGAGAGCCCCGATCTGCGAGGTCTTAAACGCCCCGATCTGTTTGGTCGTCAACGCCCCGACCTGGTCACTCGTGAGTGCCCCGATCTGGTTGGTGCTGAGGGCCGCCATGACGGCTGTGTTCAAACCACCGATGGCCGTGGTGGTCAGTGCCTGCAGATTGGCGATGTTGATAGCCCCGACCTGCGAGGTTGTGAAGGCCCCGACCTGTAGGGAGGTAAACGCCGCGATCTGGGTGGTGGTGAGCGCACCAATCTGGTTTGTCCGCAGAGCGCCCATCTGGTTTTGGCCGAACGCGGCCAGTTGATCGGTGGTGAGTGTTGCGATCTGCGCTGTAGTAAGTACCGTCACCTGACTGGTGCCAAGGAGAGCGAGCACGGCTGTCGAGAGGAACGGGATGTCCGTTGTCGGCAATACCTTCAGTTGTGCAGTGGTAATCTTGGCGACATCACCGGTAGTAATGAGGGCGGTTTGAACCGGCGAGAAACCGGAAATCTGGCTGGTCGAAAGCCCAGCAATCACAGACGAAGTAGATGACATAGCGAACCCCCACAAAAACCGACGCGCACCATCGCGCAAGAAAGCCGTATGGTAGCTACTCTACCACCGACCCGATACCAACATTTTACCAAAATAGATGATTGACAACAGCCCTTGGTCATGCTCGCAACCTTACTTGGCCGCCCTCGTCAACTCGGCCCGATGAGGTGCTTTCCCCGTCCCGTTCGGTCGTGTTGCTACGCATCGTGCGATGAGGGTAACGTGCATCAGGGGGGCCGAACGGTGGCCTTTGTCTATCCCCAGCGACGCGACATTTGACTATCCCGAATGGCGTATGCTATAAGCGCGGTGGATAGGGTGACGCTTGCTTGTAACCTGACTGTCATAAATCAAACGCATCGTGTAGCGATTGGTGGCCAGGATTGTGCAGTGAGCCACAGGCGAGAGGGTTGTCTTTTCTCAACAAAGGTTTCTCGCCTCACCTTGACGCAGGGCGCACCATGATGGGTGGTGCCCCGAGGGTAGCAGCGACCGAACAGAGGGGTTTCGCTCCCCGGTAGTCCGTGGCGCGTAGGAATGAGACTCGGTGGTGATGCGTAGCAGAGACAAACAGAGAGGCGCAAAAGAAGGGGTTTCCCTTGGGGTTGTGCTGTTGCTGGTGCTGGCCAATCTCCTGTTTACAGAGGCCAGTATTGCAGCAGGTTCGGGGGCAGCACTCCTAGCCAGCGGTTGTACCGGCTGCCACGGTTACGATGGCCTTAGCGCGGGTCCTGCCACCCCTAACATCGCGCACATGAATGCGGGAACCTTTGTGCAACGCATGAAGGATTTTAAGAGCGGTAATCGAGTAGCCACTATCATGGGGCGACTGGCTAAGGGGTACAGCGACGATGAGCTTGCTGTGCTCGGTGAGTATTTCAGTAAGCGACAATTAGGGCATGTAGTGCAACCCCTCGATGTTGCCCTTGCGAATAAGGGCCGTGCGCTGGCTCAGAAATACTGTGCCTCTTGTCACATCAATGATGGGAAAGTGGATGATGGTGGCCCAGGGATACTGGCAGGACAATGGCTGACCTATCTATGCTATACCATAGAGGATTATCAGTCAGGCCTTGTGCATGTACCGAAAAAGATGAGAGAAGGTCTTGATGCCATAAAAAACGAGGCGGGCAAAGAAGGCATCACCAGTGTTTTGCATTTTTACGCGAGCCAAGAATAAGATCAAAAATAATATGTGGGCTAGGAGATAACTGAATGCCTGGAGTAACCCGAAGGAGATTCTTAGCGTTAGCCACGACCGTGGGCGCGATGGGTTCGTTTGGGTTTCCTTTTGTGGCACGGGGTGCTACGAAAAGTGTTGTGATCATCGGTGGCGGGGCTGGTGGGGCGGTGGCTGCGAAGTACATCAAAATGGCCGCCCCGACGATTGATGTCACCTTGGTCGAGCAAAACAGGAATTATTATACTCCTTTTATGAGCAATGAGGTTTTGGTTGGCAATCGCCCACTCGATGCGATCCGATTTAATTACGATGCTCTTCAGCGCTATGGTGTTAAGATAGTTAACCGCACCGCGATTGCCATCGATGCGCAGGCGCATAAGGTGACTCTCGGCGGGGGGCAGGTGCTTGGCTACGACCGCTTGATTGTTTCTCCAGGGATTGAGTTTAATTATTCTGCCATTGCGGGTTATGATTTTACGGTTGCCCAGAAGATTCCTCATGCTTGGTTCGCTGGTGCGCAAACGGAATTGTTACGCAGGCAGCTTGAGGCAATGAAGGATGGGGGCACGGTGATTATCTCGGCACCTGTCCACCCGTACCGTTGTCCGCCCGCGCCATACGAGCGAGCAAGTCAGATAGCGGCTTTTCTGAAAGCCCGTAAGCCACGCGGAAAGGTTCTCATCCTAGATGGCAAAGAGTCGTTTTCTAAGCAAGC
>CAIRSR010000169.1 GCA_903881315.1 uncultured Thiotrichales bacterium
AGCTTCAAATCCTCAATATCCTCTTCAACGGTCTTAATGTACTCTCTCACCTCTACGATCTTGCGGCATATCCCAGGGATCAGCCCCTGATACTTGGTAGTGTGCTGATCGCAATTCAATCCTTCGAGAGCTATCCATGGGAAGTCATGGAGATAGAGAAATAGAGGTGGCTTGCCTGTAGTAGATTTACTTTTTTTGTCGTTGAAGCAACGATCAAATAACTCAATGTTAACCATATAAGTGTAAACGAAGAATAACATGAATTTCGCATACCAAAACAGCAGCTTATCCCATCTCTCAATCTCTTCATCCATTTTTCCAGGAATGTCCCCCAACAAGGAGAGTCTCGATTCATACTTATCATGGTGCGCAATAGCCATCAGGCTGACATGGATCAGCGCAGGTATGGTGGGCAGAATGGCAGAAATAAATACGAGAAGGGTTCTGACACTGCTTAATTTATAACGGTTCTTCTCGTCATCAATCGTTGGTTCGCGGTTCTTCAACGAACCATCAGCGGAACGGTTTATCACCACCTTGCTCCAGAGGTGTCGGATAACAGTGTCTATATTCACTGAACCATTAGGGATAGGTTGCTCACTAGAAAGGTAGTTGAAGACATCCAAGATTGCCCCGTTATTTTCTAGTTTGGAATCATCAATGAACTCCCAAATTGATAGCTCTCCGTCCCAAGCCTGGTTCTGCAGGCGCTTTTCTAAATCGTCATATCCTACCACATAATACCTATCTGTTCTGTGTAAAACAGCAGAAATTATTTTGTCATTAGTTTCTTTAGTATCACCAACCTTAGTAATGAGGTCGGTGATTGTATTCGTTGAGGATAGTCGCCAAAAATAAAAAATATTTTCGCGGGGCTTAGTGGGTGATGAACGATGCTGCGAGGGTCTTGAGCGGACCAGAGACTGGTTGGGTAGGTGGCATTAGTTTGGTACTTCGGGGTGCCTGGCGTACCTGGTGGGTGGGTAGTACACCCCAGTACTGGGGGTGCTACCAAGCCAAACGGTTTACCTCTAAACAGAAAGGTGCTACAAACCTCCCGCAAACGCTCGCGCAAACGCTCGATAGTGTGGCAAAATCGGTGTGGTATGTGCTCCTCCCACGCATTTCTCGGTAAAGATTCTGAGGGGGTTCTTGTATGGAAACCATCTTAAAGCGCCTGTTAGATGCAGAATTAAAGGCGCAGCAATTGGTAGACCTCGCGGACGGTGAGCGCGAGAGGATGGTACGCGAGGCGCTGACCTTGGCCGTCGCCGCCAACGAGCGCTTCACGGCACGGATACCCGAGATTCAAACCTCCCTTGCCGCCAAAGCAGCAGAGCGCGCCAATCAGTCGGTCGCCGAGATGCAGCGTCGCTACGAAGACCACCTGGCGATGGTGAGTCGCGTCTCCGCAGAACAACGTGGGGCAGCACTTGAGGCCGCACTCGCCTTGGTTCTTGATCCAGGCCTGGCCTAAACCGATGTCCGCCACCACGCACTACGCCTACCTCCACGCCCGCGTCTCGGTAATGGCGTTGCGTCTGCCCCAAGAAGGGGCATACCGTAACCTCCTCGAAGAAAGCACCGACAGCGGGGCCATCTTGCAGCGCATGGGGCTTGCGGGTATCAATGAGGATGAGGGTGCGTCTTCCCGCGAGGGTACACACCATCCAGAGGCCCTGGAGCAAGCGCTCCTCAATAACCTACTAGATGACGTAAAGATCTTGGTGCGACCAATTGGTGGGGTGGCGCGTGACCTGCTGGTACATTGGGTGCGGCGCTTCGAGCTTGGCAATCTCAAGACCATCATCCGTGGCCGCCTGCTGGGGCGGTCTGCGGCGTGGATTCAGAACGAGCTACTCGATGTTGGGCCGTTTTCTGTGTTACCAGTGGCCGACCTGTTGCAGTGCGAGGATGCGCCCGAGATGTTGCGCCGCCTCGAGACCACCCCCTACGGCGACATTGCCCGGCAGGCCCGTAACGACTTCGAGGCCCGTAACGATCTGTTTACCCTCGACGCCTCGATGGACAAGCAATACTATGCGGTGTTGAACAGTCGTGTGTGCGCCCTACCTGCCTCTGATCAACAGTATCTGCGGCCACTGCTCGGGGCGATTGTTGATCGCGTCAACCTGATGTGGTTGTTACGCTATCGTTTTGTTTATAACCTCGCGCCCGCACACACCTACTATCTGCTCATCCCGGCGGGTGGTGCGCTTGGTGGCGAGCTACTGCGCACCCTCGTCCAGATGGGAAGCAGCGACGAGGTGATACGGGCACTCCCCCCAGTGTTATTTGCGCTCATCGAGGGGGCAGCGACCCTACCCGAGCTAGAGGATCGCCTGGCGTGTGAGGCACTGCGTCGTGCCGAGGGTGTTCTCCATCGTGCGGTTTTTAGTATCGCACGAGCCTTCGCCTATCTGGTTCTGCGCGAGCACCAACTCCGCCAGGTACACACCATCCGGCGCGGTAAACAACTCAGTCTTGAAAAAGCCCTTATCAAAGACGCGGTGAACTGTGCAAGGACGGTGACCCATGTTTAAACCCCTCGCGATGCAACGGCTCATCCTCTATTGCCTCAAGGAGGATGCACCAGCGGCGGCACTCGCACTCGCTGAGGCAGGCGTTGTGCATCCCGAAGAACTCCACGCCCACGAACAAGATCTTCCCGATCTACCCGCGCATGACTACCAGGCCCGCTATCATACCGCCGCCGCGCGCGCCGAAAAGGTCTTGCGTCACCTCAACACTGACGCAGCAATGTTTCCGCCACTACCGCCACGGGTGGTCGGTGCTGCGGAACTTGATGAGGTCAATGAGGCGTTGGGGGAGTTGTGGCGGCAGTGCTCGCACATCGAGGAGCAGGAGCGTGGCCTTGATGAGGAACAACGGCTTGTCCTCAATCTTGCCGAGACGCTAGAGAATTTTGCGAGCTTACCTATTGATCTCGATCTGCTCCAGGGTACGGCCCGTTTTCTGGATGTGCGCGTGGG
>CAIRSR010000170.1 GCA_903881315.1 uncultured Thiotrichales bacterium
ATTTGCAACTGGGACAGGTGCGTCTGCTCAACATAGATTTACCTCACAAAAATTACCAAGAATATCTGATATTCATGTATTTAGAGAATAGTATAGCATATTCATGCGGTTGAAGCAGGAATCAAACTAGACCAGTACCAACGATTGGCATCACGCCATAACGGCATTCCCCTGCTCATTACGCCCATCTTGACTCCACCATGGGGATGACCTCATTAACGCTACAAATAGCAAATTCACTGTCCCGCGCGAACCAACCGGACGGCGTTGACGTCGTTCCGGTCGTTCCAGTCGTCGTCCCCATCGTAGAAATCGACGTACCACGCGCCGCTTGAATCACCGGCGTCCGGCGAACCAGACCAGAAATTCGACGATGGTGTGTTCGGGAATACCTCTTGAACGATTGTGGGTGATGACGCACCGCTTGGGCAGGCTGTGCCTCTCCCGAAAGCGTTGCCAAACACGCCTGTGTTATCGCAATAGACCAGGCCTTTCAGTTCATCCACAGAGGGGAGACGCCAACCATTTTTCTGAAGATTTTGCGCCTGATCCCGGGGGTAGCCAGTAGCGCTACCAGAGCAGGTATTTCCGGCCCAGGTTTGTCCCTCCGCACACCGCTTCCAACGCAGATTGGTTTTGGCATCAGTAACCGTACCATCGCCGTTATCTTGGTAACGCTTGGTTGCATCGATTTTTTGCGTGAGGTATGCAATCTTCTCTTGTATCGCCTGTCTTGCATTACCAGAAGCCATCAGTTTGACAGCCACACTGGACGACGGATAATCACTGATAATCTTCTGTATCTGTGACAACACCTGCGTATACTTGCTCAGTGCTTCTGGCATTCCTTTAAGGGTTGTTGCCGCGCTCTCAGCGGATTCGGCGAGCTGCATAGAACTCACGTACAGCGCATTCGCGTTCTCCTCAGGAGAAGAGTAACAACTACCTATCGTTGGGAGAATACTACAAATGAATAACACACTGACAAGCTTCACGCTACGGTTTCTCATGGACTCTCTCTCTTTTGTGGTGTGTCGATGCATACCTTTGTGAAACGACAATGACTCTGGTCGGGGTTGTCAACCAGAATCCCAACAGGCGCTACCAGATTCCCTCTCTCCGCGCAAGAATTACCGCCGAAAGCTGTTTTATTCTTGCGTGGAATACACCGCTTCATGCGTCATGACCTACACGCCGCGCACGAGTCCGACCCTACCCCTGCGCCAACCACGCCCGTCTGGGATTGTACTCCTCCCACATCACCGCAACATCGACGAAATTTGATGCCGCGATACCGCATCGACGATATTCGATAGCAACCCTTCAAACACACACACCACAACACAACACTCGCTCCCTCAGGGTAAATACCAAGAGGCCAATCAGGTTTGTCCTGCTACACTTTAAGTATCCTACTCAACTCTCTCCTGCGCTTGCTCCATCACGGCGCGAACGGCCTCGCGAATCTCGGGATCGTGCCGCCCCCAAGGTTCAGACTTTGGCGGATTCCGTCCCGCCTTATACACTAACTCGAACACGGCAGCGGCAGACGGGATGCGCTCGGCTTCTTCAAGCTGGCACAGGTAATCCCATGTCGTCATCAAGATGAGCTGAGCTGGATTGCCAATCGTAATGCGCTCTACATCTTTATCATCTGTCAACAACAACGCCCGCTCCGCAGGCAATAGCGGATATTTCCGCACAACCTCTACAGCGGCCTTTTCTCCAGTATTTCTCGCTAGCCGTCCTCCCCTTAAGGCAGCTAGCGTCAGCGCATCTTGAAACGCCTCGGTTGGTTCAACCCGCACCTTATCGCGATGTTCGTGATACCAATCGAGGATTGCTTGTGCCCCAAGTTTTCCGGTAGCACTTGTCGCCTCGTAGAAGACCGCATCCGGAATGATGATTGGTAAGGCCGGATACAGAAGATAGTCGAGGCTTCGCGCCGTCGCCAGGGTTATGAGTGGCGGCGCATCCGTAACAATGATCGTGACACTAACGGTCATGACAGCGTAGGATCGGCTGAAGCACTTCTCTGGCGTACCGGAGGTGCAATTGATGCAGTCGTGTATCTGCGGGTTTCGGCAGCGTCATTCCATTTTGAGCGAGCGCGATCAAGAGATCGGCATAATCGTTAAAACCAGCAAACTCTATTGCCTCGCCCGTACCAAGGAGACCATCCGCATATTTGCGAAGAATTTCTATCTGTGCCTTGTCAGCCAGCGTAACGTCATCGGTTCCGTCCGCAGCAGAGGCAGGATTACCTCCTGCTTTGTTTTGTCCAGAAGATGGATCTTGATTCTTCAGGGTCGTAATGGTTGCGCGTTTCGTGGCAAGGATCACACGCTGCGACAATTCTACCGCTTGTCCGACTGCGCTTTCTGATTGCGAGGTTATCATTTTGCCCCCCCTATTTATTTGGCAGTGCAGTCAAAAACCATTCTTACCGAGGAAAGACAGCACTGAAGAATACGGAGAATCCCGTCACGGTATAGCTGGTTTAGTATTCATTCCATGACCACTAGGCACCGTTCAAGATTTCCGCCCAAGAATCCGATCACCGAAAATAAAAAGCGTTTATTGCACCAAATACACCCGCACAATGCACCAGAACCACCACCCGTAACACCGTTTAGCACTATACTATCTTTCGATACCATTGCAACATCGACGAAATTCGATAACCGTATCGATGAAACCCCAATGAATTCCTCGCAGATAGACAATCGGGGCACCAAAGAGCAGTCATCAGAAGAATAATGAGTAGCTACATAATGTTTGACAGACACACGACGGGTAGCTACGCTTTGACTATGATCACTTGGGATGAGGCGAAACGGAAAACCAATATCCAGACCCACGGGATCGACTTCGCGGGGTGCGAGGCCGTTTTTGATAACCCCACATTCTCCTG
>CAIRSR010000171.1 GCA_903881315.1 uncultured Thiotrichales bacterium
GGCTAAGGAGGAGGGGAGGGATTCTGTTTCTGACTGACCACCCGATTACTGTTGCTGCTGCGCTACCCTACACAAAATTGCGCGACAGCCAGGTAAGGAAATCAGCAAGCGGCATCGGCTTTGCAATTCCATAACCTTGCACCTGGTCACAGCCCTGGGTGCGCAACCAATCGATCTCCGCCGCATTTTCGGCACCTTCTGCCACCACGGAAAGCCCCAATTCATGGCAGAGCATAATGGTCGAGCGAACAATCGCGCCGTTCTTTGGGGAGTTCGCGACATCGGTAACAAATTCACGATCGATCTTCAATTCATCGACCGGTAGGCGCTTTAGGTAGGCCAAGGAGGCCTGTCCTGATCCATAATCATCGATAGAAAGTTTAACGCCGAGTTTGGAAAACTCATTGAGGTGCTTTAGCGCCACGTCGGGTTCTTCCATGAGGGCGCTTTCGGTGATCTCGAGACACAATTGCTGCGGGAGCAGCCCATGCTCTTCGAGGAGGGCACGAACATAGCCAATAAGATTCGCATCCAGCAGATCATAAGCAGAGAGATTGACCGAGGGCGTTACCTCAAGACCAGCGCGACGCCAAGCGGCTGCGTGTCTGATCACGAGGATGAGTATCCATGGCGTAATGTTGCGGATAAAGCCGGTCTGCTCGGCGAAGGGGATAAACCGATACGGTGGCACCAGGCCCTTGTCGGGATGCTGCCAGCGGATTAAGGCCTCGGCACCGGTGACGCGATTCTTGGTGAGATTTAATTTCGGCTGATAATAAACAGTAAACTCTTCCCGCTCGAGGGCCTCGCGCATCTCGCCAATCAGCGAGAGATTCTCGTGCGCTAATTCTTCGCTAACACCTGCCGCAAAGAGATAAGAGACCCGCCGTTTTTTGGCAAGCCGTAATGCGCTTGTCGCACGGCGCAGCAGAATCGCTGCATCATTGCCATCCGTTGGGAAGACAACAACGCCTAAGGTTGCGCCAACATCTAGGCGCTGGCCATCGAGGATCAGCGGGGTCTTTAGCATCAATAACAAAGAATCAGCAAAGTCCCGGGCCCCATCAGCCTCTGCCCCTAGCAAGAGAAAGGCAAATTCATTCCCCCACAACCGTGCGACCAGGATTGCTTGATTCGCTGCTGCGACAAAGCGCTCACCAATCAGCGAGAGCAACCGATCGCCAACCGCGTACCCCAGTGCATTGTTGATAGCACCGAAGCGGTCGATGTCGAGCACGACAATTGCGCCCTTCTGATCTTCGGGTAGTTGTTTAAAGATCTCGATAAAGCGGGTGCGATTCGGCAGACCAGTCAGGCTGTCCTCGTAGGCAAGACGTAATATCTTGTCCTCGCGACTGGCAATGCTATCGCGCATGATCGCAAGCGACTGCATCAATTGCCCGGTCTCATCCTGGCGACCCATTGGTACCTCTCGGGTTAGGTCGCCCTTCGCAATCGCATCCGCTACCCCAGCCGCAAGAGCGACCGGCCCGATAATGCTCCGCGTCATCATCCACGCGAGACCAATCCCAATCAGCAGGGCAAGCAGTGATAGCACAATCAGCAGGCGCTCGGCATTGGCCTCTGCGCGGGAAAGATCGGCCAGCACCCGCTCCATTTGATGCTGTTGGTCGTCTGCAAGCTCTCGAGCCCCCTTCAACAGGGCATTGAGGGAATGTTGGGTGTGGCTCTTAAAGTAGGCCATGGCAACCTTGACGTCCGCGATTTCAATCGTATCTGTCGTTTCGCGAAACTCGGCGTCATAGTCGTCACGCAATTTGGTGAGTCGGGCCAAGGCGGCCTGCTGGCCCGGTTCCTTCAGGGTCTCGCGAATCGCTTCTACCGCCTGATCAGAACTCGCCAAGGCCGCATCCATCTCTGCGTACAAAGGAACCCGCGATTTCTTGTCGATGGTCTTTAGCAGATTCACGAGACAAAGTGCCGCCTTCTCAGCGTAGTGGATCGCCTTCTCGGCAAAAAAGGCCCGATGCACCTGAACCTGTACCAAGGTATGGGTCACTGTGTTTAGGTTGCTAATGCGCGACAAGGAGACCGCCGCAATCGCAAACAAGAGACAGAGCAGTAATGAAAAGGAAAGTCCCAGCCGATGACGAATCTTCATAACATTCTCACTGTGACCAAGCGCGATTAAGGTCAAGACCAGGCTAAGGTCAAAACAAGGCCCAAGCCGCTGCCGGTATTGCCAACCGCGATGACTCTTAACAATTAGGCGCAGCCATTTTCCCGAGACATCCCAAGGGTGGCAGGCGTTCGCTCCGCAGGCAGCCGATTACCCCCAGATAGAATACGCCATACCGCGCGCCATCGGCTAGCTATCCGCAGCGAACCCGTGCGTGCCACAACCCCAACCCGGCAACGCGCCACCCCCTCCAAACGTCGCTCCCGAACGACAGTTTTACCCATAACAAATCAATCGGTTATCCGCACCCACCAGAGCGCTGTCGTTCATTAGCGACAGCAACGCTGCGGTGGGGTCGTTGCAAGGCGGTCTGGAATTTGTAACCCGTTGTTCTGGGAGGACATCTTTATGCGGCATGGTTATTGCCAACCATTCGGGACAACTACCCTCACGGCTGAGTGCTCCCATGCCCAATCCAATTCTGCGACTCTCCGTTTTGTCCAGGCTCCGCTTGCGCGGAGGTGGCCCGTTACTCATCGTTATCACCATTGCGCTCCTTAACCTCGCCTTGTGGGCCGCCCTCAATCGCCCCACGACGATTGTCCCCTGGTCTGGGATGATCAACGGCGTTTCTTTTAGTCCCTACGGGTCTGACCAAAACCCGATGCGCGGCGATCACCCCGATCCGGCGATTGTGGCGCGTGATCTCCAACTGCTGGTCGGTAAGGTGAATCGGATCCGTACCTATACCTCCACCGATGGCGTCGAGGAGGTGCCGCGCATTGCCTCCCAATACGGGCTCAAGGTTACTGCCGGCGCGTGGTTGGATCAACGCACCGAGCGGAACGAGAAAGAGATCCACAACCTCGTTCACAACGTCCGCACCTACCCCAACATTGAACGGGTGATTGTCGGCAACGAGTCTATCTTGCGCAACGATCTCACGGTTCAACAGTTGATCGGCTACCTGCGCCGCGTACGTGCGCTTACGGATGTTCCGGTCAGCACCGCTGAGCCTTGGCACGTCTGGGCGCGTCATCCAGAACTCGCCGCCGAGGTAGATTATATCGCCATCCACGTCCTCCCCTACTGGGAAAAGATACCGGTCGAGGCCGCGCCAAAGTGGGCGCTTGAGCAGCTCCACCTGATCCAGAAGATGTACCCGAACAAGCATGTCATCTTAGGCGAGGTGGGTTGGCCGTCGGGTGGTGAGCACAAGGGGATTGCCGAGGCAAGCCCGAGTAACCAGGCGCGTTTTGTCCGCGAGTTCCTAAACCTCGCCTCGCAAGAAAAGCTTGACTACTTCGTCATGGAGGCCTTCGACCAGCCCTGGAAGAGAGAGATTGAAGGCTATGTGGGACGCTACTGGGGGCTGTTCGATGTCAATCGTAACGCCAAATTTGCATTTGCCGGCACGGTCGGCGACGACCCCTTCTGGAAACTGCAAGCGGTGCTGGCCGTCGTCTTGGCCTTGTTCCCGATGATGTGGTTCGTCACGCGCTTTAAGAACATTCGCACCCAAGGACGTTTGTTCTACGCGCTCATCATCCAAGGTTCGGCGTCGCTCATGGTGTGGAGCGCCTCTGCCCCCTTGTTGTGGTACCTCGGTGGCTGGGAGACCTTTATGTGGGCGGTCATGCTGCCTGCCCAACTGGCCCTGCTTGCGGTAGTGCTGATCAACGGCTTCGAGATGAGTGAGATGCTGTTTGGTCGGCTGAAGCGGGTATTCGTGCCCCTCGACCCACCCCGCGACCAGGTCTTGCCCAAGGTCTCGCTGCACCTTGCCATCTGCAACGAACCACCGGCCATGGTGATCGAGACCCTTAACAGCCTCGCTCGGCTCGACTATCCCGACTATGAGGTGTTGGTGATCGACAACAACACCACCAACGATGCGTTGTGGCTGCCGGTCAAGGCCCATTGTGAGTTACTCGGGCCGCGTTTCCGCTTCTTCACGCTCGGTAAGATAACGGGGTATAAGGCAGGTGCGTTGAATTTTGGCCTGCGGGAGACTGCCCCCGACGCGCTGGTGGTGGGATTGGTCGATTCGGATTATGTGGTCGAGCCGAACTGGCTCCGTGCGACCTTGCCCTACTTCGCGAATCCCAAGGTGGGCTTTGTCCAAGCACCACAGGATCACCGCGACGGCGAGAGTTCCCCGTTCAAGAACATGATCAACTGGGAATACTCAGGCTTCTTCAAGATCGGCATGGTACAGCGTAACGAGCGCAACGCCATCATCCAGCACGGCACCATGACGCTGATTCGTAAGTCAGCACTCCTTGAGGTCGGTAGTTGGGGCGAGTGGTGCATCTGTGAGGATACCGAGCTTGGCTTACGGCTCTTCGAGGCGGGCTACGAGGCGTTCTACCTAGAACATGCCTTTGGTAAGGGGCTCTCCCCGGATTCCTTCGCCGGCTATAAGCGTCAGCGCTACCGCTGGGTCTATGGGGCGATGCAGATCCTAAAGGGCCATTGGCGCAATCTATTGCCCGGACGTGGGCCACTCTCGGCAGGACAGAAGTTTCACTTTGTTACCGGTTGGATACCGTGGTTTGCCGATGCGATGCACCTCCTGTTTTCGCTGGCAGCGCTCCTCTGGTCGTTTGCGCTGCTCACGATACCGAACAAGGCGGGGTTTCCGCTCACGGTGTTCCTGTTACCCACCATTGTCTTGTTTGGCTTCAAGATTCTGCACAGCTTCTGGTTGTATGCGGTACGGGTACCCTGCTCTTGGGGTGAACGGATAGGGGCGGCCATTGCTGGCATGAGCCTCACCCACAGCATAGCCCGCGCCATTGTGGCCGGACTATTCACCAAGAGTCTGCCCTTCCATCGTACCCCCAAGATGGAGAACCAGGCCGCCCTGCTGCAAGGACTCATGATGGCCCGCGAGGAGTCGCTGATGCTGGTTGCCCTGCTCACTGCAGCGATTGCCGTAGTGGTCTCCTACGGGGCCGATGTACAAGAAGCGACGTTGTGGGCGGGGATATTGGTGGTGCAGGCGGTGCCCTATCTGGCGGCACTGATCACAGCCACCGCCTCGGCGATACCAGGGTGGGGTTTCTTGCGCCGCACCCCGAAGGAGCCAAACCTGGTGCCAAGCGAACAGAACATCTAACGCGCTCTGCTGTAAAGTAAAACGCTTGGTTTCCTGCCTAAATCCCTCCCTGCTGCGTCGGGGAGGGATTCTGTTTTTGACCTGCCATCGTTTTAGGTGACCCCCGCTATACCTTATCCCGCCAAGCCCCACGCCGCCTTTCTGGCCAGTGGGGCTTGGCGTTTTTCTCCCCCCGACCCCGTCTCGCCACGGGCGTGGTCTGCTGCCCGCGATACCTCTCGCCCTCGTCTGGCCTATAGCAAAGGCACTGTAAAACGATTACCAAACTTCCCCCTATCCATGACTGAGGGGGTGAGGCGGGTGAGGTCGTATAATCGTTTTATGTTGCTCCTGCCCTAAGACACCCGTCTACACCCCCGCAGTTCCGCGCACTCGCCCCCTGGCCGTAGACCGCCCCTGCGTGCCTCTTGGATCGGAGCACCCTGGTGGTGCTCACACCCCAGGCGCAGGTTTTGTTCACTGTTGTCCCTACACCCGTGCAACCCATTGTTTTGTCTTCGCTTCGGTCTCTCGCTCGCGGCACATCCCCCGCATGAAAAGGTTCTGTCCATAAGTTTTATCGTCACACGACTGCCATCGTAACGACTTATCCTGCCATCAGGATAATAATCTCTTCCCAAGATTTATCGTCACGCTCCTGTCATCGTAACGACTTATCTATTAGATACGATAGGATTCTCTTCCCAAGATTTATCGTAACATTTGCATCATCATGGTGACTTATCTATCAGATACGATAGAATGCTCTTCCCAAATTTTGTCGTAACCACCGATCTCATCGGGGGGCTTTATCTAACCCCTTGCATTACCCATAAGTTCGTTGTATGCTTACGGGCTGTGGATTTTGAGAGCTACCCATAAGTTCACTGTATGCCTGTGGGTTGTGGATTTTGAGGGCTGTGTAGTTGCGCCTCTCATCGTTGCGTAACACAATTGCCCTCATATAGAGTGGTTATAAACGCATCACGGGTTTTTTGTCGCAGGTGGACGTTGTGTTCGCAATAGGGTGGGTGGTTCGGTCAACTGCCTGACAACTGCGAAGTTGGCAATGTTCTTCATCAGAAAGCTTCATCAGAAAGAGGGTGTCTATGCATACCGTAAGCGTCGAAATGCTTTCCGCGTTGTTTAGTAACGCAGAGCTGAGTGTAGGGATGATGATGTCTGCTGCCTGTTTTGGTTCTGCCCTTGGTTGGGGTTTGATTTGCGCGAAGACCATGGAGAGCATTGCGCGGCAGCCGGAACTACGTTCTAGCCTGATGGTGAACATGTTTATCTTTGCCGGCCTTATGGAGTCGTTTCCGTTCATTGTTCTTGCGTTCGCAATGTGGTTCTTGTTTGCCAATCCGTTTGTCGGTGCATTCCAAACCGCTGCGGCAGCCTTGCAGTAACAACGGCGCTGTGTAGCGCGAGCGCTTGTGATCGCGGTATGTGAAGAGAGTGGTGCTTGGCGGTCTCGTGCATAGTTGCGCTGTGCGCAAGGTAGCCGTTCACTCCCCCTGGGAGTGGGGCAGAGGGAGTGAAGATATTGAGAAGTTCTCCTCCCTCCTCCCAACCTCCCCCCAGCGGGGGAGGGGCCTGAATGATTACTGCACGAGCTATCTCGCACGAGACCGTGTTGGTTGGGTGTGTCCTGTCGGTTGACTAAGGACAAAAAGCCGCATCAGGGCTCTATTTGCTGGCACCAGTGGTTTCGTAGCATCGTGACGACGATCAGGGAATTGTTGCTGCGTGGGCAGAGCTTGCTCCCTGCCAGGTGGCACGACCAGCAGCGGAGGCTCTCGGTATCGGGGCGTTTTGGTGTCGAGGGGTTTACTGTGCGGGAACAATAACCGGCTCGCAGGGTTAGACGAATGGATTTACTTGTTGTTGTATTTACCTCAAATCTTCCGGAGAAACGATAGAGCGACTTGCCTAACAATTTCCACTGCCGGGCCACCCATCTCACCTAGTCAGGCTTAGGATCTTTAAGTTTTAGTCCGAGCCACATTGGGGGATGCTGTCCAAAAGGCATTTGGGGCAACCTTTGCCTCATGCCGACGGTTCTTGTGCTGCGAGCCATCTGTTGGTCACGCAATGACCTTGCGCGTCCACGGTGGTTGTGGCACAATATGTGCCGTTTGTGCAGTTTGTCGTCCGCGTGACTGCAGTTCCTTACCGAACTCGGTGCGGGCGTGGCGTTTTTTGTTTGCCTAGGCAGGGCAAAACGTACCCAAACCTGTTGCAATCCTTCCAGCGGGCCCCTTTATTAATGGGGTGTGGTGTGTGGTTCATTGCAGTAGGGGTGTGTGCGGGTGTGTCCGTCGCTTGGGGTCATAGGTTCTTTGCGCTACGACCCAGTTGGGGATCATTGTCATGGTGGTTGGCTTGTGATTACCTCAGGACGAGCCATGTTGATGATTATGTTCTCTCGGAAAGTTTACTACCCATGAGGTAAATTATGCATTCTATTAGTATTGAGATGCTTTCTGGTCTGTATTCCAATGCAGAAATCAGTGTCGGCCTCATGATGGCCGCTGCCTGTCTGGGTTCTGCGATCGGTTGGGGGTTGATCTGTGCCAAAACCCTGGAAGGTATTGCTCGTCAACCAGAATTGCGCTCATCGCTGATGGTGAATATGTTCATCTTTGCGGGACTAATGGAGTCATTTCCGTTTATTGTTCTTGCGTTCGCAATGTGGTTTTTGTTTGCCAATCCTTTTGTGGGCGCGTTCCAGACCGCCGCTGCGGCATTACAGTAAGCGATCATCGGCCCTTGCGTTGCGCTCGGGGTATCGTCCGCAGTAGGTGAAGCGCTCTTGGGTTTTATGCGTGTTTCTCCCACGCACCACTTGCCATTCGACAGAAACCGCGTGCATAAGGGTTGCGTTATGCACGCGGGGCAAGTATTGTAGCGCCAGATCCGTTTGCAGATACTGCCCCCTCGAGGTACCGCATGAGCTCTTGGAAGACGTTGTTCGGCCACGCAGAAAGCAAGACCGCCACCCCCCCGCCCACCTCTGGTGTGAATGGGGCAACCGCCGCCCAAAGTAGTTCGCCAGCCCCCCGTGTCCAGTTGCGCGCAGAACCGAAGGAGTTGTCCAAGGCTGAAGCGCGGGAGATGAGTCGGACGAAGGACTTCTGCGTCCAGGGCTGGAATACGTATGGTGCGTTCGAGAATGACGTACAAGACAACAAGGACGGTACCGTCACCGAGCGTGTCACTGGCCTCGTGTGGCAGCAGGGTGGCACACCGGAAGAGATGAATCTAAAGGATGCCGAGCGCTATATCGCAGGACTAAACCAGAAGCGTTTCGCCGGGCATAACGACTGGCGGCTCCCCACCCTTGAAGAAGGCCTGTCTTTGCTGAGGGGCTTTATGAATACCGATGGTCTTTACATTAGTCGGTACTTCGACGCAAGACAAAAGTGGATCTGGACATCGGATCACATCGCGCATCCCGTCGAGGCCTGGGATGTCAACTTCCTTGATGGCCACGCCTACTGTGAACATCCTGACAACGTCTATTACGTCCGCGCTTGCCGCACCGCTCAGTAACAAGCCTCTGGTATTTCCTGTTCTAACCTAGCCGTCGTCTCCTCGTGCGGCGGCTGGTTTGTTGTGCTGCAGGGTAGTCCGCAGTCGGTCGCGGTTACCCGGCGGCTAACCGTCGCGTCGTAGACAACCTCGCTACTCTGGGCCCCACACAGAAAACGGCGGGCCATGTTGTGCAATCACTGAGCACACCAAGACAACCCGCCGCCTTAACCAAACCGTCGCGACTACCCGACCATTGCAACCCACCGCTATGCAGATGGCAGGTGCCTCGTTCTGACCTGCCCACCACAGCGCAAAGCACAGACCACGCGCCGCCTGTCGGGCCTATTGTGCAAGCCTTTGCTTCGTCGCACTTTTGCCGACACCGATCAGGTTTAGAGCCCTCTCGCAATCAACAGAGCTGTCTGTAGACTCCGACAGGCTGCTCGGCAAGAACCTGACACCGAAACACCCCAAATCGCGAAGCACCCAACGCAAACGCGCGACCCAATGCAGCCGCGCGTTCTCTCTACAGGTGGAGCATCAAAGATTTTTAACAGCAAACCATTCCGATGCCCCACACAGCACTTAATGCAGCGCCGCAATGATCCCAAGTGTTGCGCCAACAAACGGGTTCGCACAGATAAACCACATCGCGATAGCGAGACCGATGAATGGGAACGATTCCATTAACCCGCCGGTGATGAACATTTGCACCTGCAGGATCGAGCGGAGTTCCGGTTGCCGCGTGATGCCCTCTAGGAACTTAGAGCAGATCAGCGCCCAGCCCAAGGCTGACCCAAAAACCGAGGCAAAAATGATAAAACCAACCGTGTGAATGGTAGCAGATACTATCGTCGTCAGTAGCTCAGGATTCATATCCGAAATTCCCCGCCTTAGTTGGTCATAAGAGAAGGCGCAGGATACCATCCAATAGATAACGCTTATATACCCCGTGCGGGATACATAAGGACGCACTATGAGTGTAAATGCGTCCTCATAAAGACGCATTATGGGCCGTAGCGGCGCACTTTGTCTGGTGGTTACCAAGGTTTAGCGCACTCTCGTTGTGCCGACGGCACGACCACCAAAGGCAGCGACCCCCCAGGTCAAACGGCGGCAACGAAGGCAGAGCGCGTCACCAATGTTTTATTCCCGATGGCTCGTAGGCCGCCCCAAGCCTGGTATCGCGAAACCCAACGACCCACCCCACCATAGGCCTGTTGTTTCAGGCGCAGGCAAGGCTCACCAGGTCAGGATCGGCTACGGTCTGTCACACGAAAGTACTTTTAGGTTGACGACGAACCCTCCACACGTTGTATGAAGCAGCAAGTTATGTTGCGCAATCAGCAGGCGCGACAAGATAAACCACCACCTTAACCAAACATCCCCATCAGTACTGCTATGACTACCTGAATACCAGACTCTTACAGTCCCCCGCTGCCTGGGTGGCGAGCCTGCTGTGTTCCGCCGACACCAGCCACCCACACTGTCAAAGGGCAGACCTCGGACAAAAACCCTACACCCAGGCAATGCCCAATCCGCAACCCCGCTGAACCATGCAGCCTAAAGCAGCCATGCACTGCGCCGAACAGCGGTGGCGCGACATCTCCACCGCTAAACCACTCTAACCATGGGTGAAGCACTCAATGCATCGCTGCCATCATTGACAGGGTGGCACCAACAAACGGGTTCGCAAAGATGAACCACATCGCAATGGCGAGACCAATGAATGGGAATGACTCCATCAACCCACCGGTGATGAACATCTGCACCTGCAGAATCGTGCGGAGTTCCGGTTGCCGCGTGATGCCTTCTATGAATTTTGAGCAGATCAGCGTCCAGCCCAGGGCCGACCCAAAAACAGATGCAAAGATAATCAGGCCAACCTGGTTAATGGTTGTGGTTACTATCGTCGTCAGTAGCTCAGGATTCATACCCAAAGTCCCCCACCTGTTTGTCATAAGAGAGACTGCAGGGTACTCCGCCATAAGCGTTGCTTATATATCCCGCATGAGATACATATGACGCAAGTTCGCGTATTGTTTGGTCTCCACAAGCCAAAAACACCTTGGTCGATGTGGCGCGTGACAATGGTTAGCCTAGGTGTTCGTAAACAGTATTTACTATATAAATCAGCAATATCCATGGCAAGACCGCGAGGGATTCGCGCCTCGCAATGCCCAACCCCACCGCCCTACGCCAGCGATCTGCCGGACAGAAATCAGGAAAAAGCAAGCGAAAATTCTGGTATCAGTAACATCTATGCGCTATTGCAGAAGGCCATATTTTGGGTAAAAACGACAGCAAGCGGCGCTAGAATTACCCATCGAGCAGGTTTATGGGGTATTACGCGAGGCGGTTTTTGGGACAAAACTCGGGCGGATGCAAGCCACTGGCGGCACCCCAACGGGTAACCGTACAACGGGCCCGCAAGCAGTGAAGAATCACCTTTTCTGGCTGCGGTGTTAGCGCATCTGTCGGCGATGAAGCGCCGGAGCCTTTGGATTGCCGGATTGCTGGGTTCATCGCCGGAGGAAACGATTATCCCTTGGCGTGTGGGGATGTCGCGCCGCTTGCGGTTGTTTTTGGTCGTTCTGTGGCACCGGCCTTGCGGAATAATCCATTTGCAACAAAGCGTTGTAGCGCCTGCGCGAGATCGAATTGCGCGTTCTCGGCGTTTGCCGCTACCATTGATTCTGCAAGCGTCTCGCCCGCAGCGAGTCTCTGCAGAAAGGCCTCTTCGCCGTTGCCTAACGCCGTGACGACAACACCCTGAAAACGGCGATGGACGAGCGCAGTTTCGGAGCGCGTAAAATCTACCGCAAAATCTCCGGTATAACCCACCTGATTGATCTCCCAGATCTGCACCACGGGCCACTGCGAGCGCAGAATGGCGTGGGCAGCATCAAGACGGAGGCAGAGCCCGCCCCACGCCTCGGCTGGGGTGGCGGTTAGCAACGAAAAATCTTGGGGAGGCGCGTCTTCTGCGCTATAAACGGTCTGTATCAGCCATTCAAGTCGGGCGATGTCGGGCAGGTAGGGTAGGGTGGGTGCATAAATCGCAAGGAACCGGTCAAAATCAGCGCCGAAGGCATTGAGATCACCGCTTTGGCTCGGCGTTTTGGCCGCATAACCAAGGGCCGCTTCGTACAGAAAATCTTTCCCGACAATAGACTCGATCACCGGATAGGTGGAGCACACCGCATTGGCCAGATTGGCCATTACCCCGCGCCGATAGGCCGCAATGCCCTGTTCGCGCCGCGTGGGTGCGCAATGGGCGCAAAGGCGCTGCCACGCCTCTCGGTCGGTAAAGAGGGCTGCGGCAAAATCGTTTTGCAATTCACGTAGCGCGGGCATGGGCGTTCTGTCGGGCCACATCAAGATAGGCATCGGCCTTGGCTGCTTCGGCACAGAGTACGTCGAGTGGGGGAATATCCTGATCCCATTCGATGAGGGTGGGAAGTGGGCCGAAGCGTTGCAATGAGCGCTCGTAGAGATCCCAGACTGCCGGATAGACCGGGCGGGAATGGGTATCCACCAACAGGCCGTCGATCGCCTCGTAACCCGCAAGATGGATCTCTTGGACTGCGCCAATGGGGATGTTGTGCAGGTATTCTAGTGCCGCAAAGCCGTGATTCTCGGCGCTCACGTAGACATTATTGATGTCTAGCAATAAACCACACCCAGTACGTTTCGCAACGGCAGCGACAAAGGCCCATTCGGGCATGTCTTCGGGTAGGAAACGCAAGTAGCTCGAGACGTTTTCCACCAAGATGGCGCGACCAAGTGCGTCTTGTAGCTCGGCGATGTGGGCACAGACGATGTCCAAGGCCTCGTGGGTGTAGGGCAACGGGAGCAGGTCATTGAGCCAACGCCCGCCGATCGCAGACCAACACAGGTGCTCGGAGACTACCGCAGGCTCGATGCGGGCCACGAGGTTTTTAAGTTTCCGCAGATGTTCGTGGTCGAGGGCATCAGCACCGCCAAGCGACATACCGACCCCATGCAGGCTCACGGGGTAGTCTTGGCGAATCTCGGCCAAGGCGTGCAAGGCCGGGCCACCGTCGCCAAAATAGTTCTCGCTGTGCACCTCGAACCAGGCGACCCTCGGGCCAGAGGCTCGCACCTCGTTGATGTGCGGCGCACGCAAACCAATCCCCGCTTGGACAGGTAGGGTGTGCATGGCGTGCAGCGAGGTTTAGGTGGCAGCGGCTTTGGTTTTGCCGCCCATCTTATGACAGGAGCCCTTTGGTACTGCCTTGAAATCGTTGGGGTCGTTGTCTACCTTGGACTGTCCGGCACAAGAGTGCTTGTTCTTCTTGCTACCACAGTCGTTTTGACCAGCCTTGGCGATACCAAAGCACTTCTCCTTCGCGGTATTGGCGGCAAGCACTGACCCAGAAGCGGTCACGAGGCCCGTCAGGAACAGCCCAACAACGGCACCCTTGATAATGGAATGGCTATCGTTCATCGCTGTTATCTCTCACAACTTTTTTGGCGAGGGGTTATTTGTCCGACCATTATAGTCGATTTCTGCAGAATATCCAAGCAGAGAGATAGGATATCAGCGCACGGTGGGGGATGAGGTTGGTGGGGGCTGTTACGAAAACCGCTATTAAAAAGCCTCTTGCAAATTCGAAATGTTTCATGGCAGACTGTGTTCTAAATAACGCCCCCCACGCTTCCAGCAAGCACGTTCCTTGACGCCTTATGGTTGCGAGCATGGGCTGCCGGAGCGCACCAGGGGGGTTCTTTTTTGTGGAGCATAAGGATTTGTATGAGCAAGCCTGCGCTTGACTACAGGGATCAGTTGGATCAGATAAAATCGCGTGGCCTTATCATCCCTGATGAGCCGTTTGCCCTGCACGTTCTGGAACACCATAATTACTACCGATTAGCGAGTTATCGTCATCCATTCACCGTTGCTGGCGATGCGGATCAGTTTCGGCCAGGAACAACCTTTACGCAGCTCTGGAACATCTATCAGTTCGATCACACCCTGCAGCGGCTTGTCCTTAGCGGTTGCAGGCGGGTAGAGATCTCCGCCCGTTCTCGCCTTGCGTACGAAATGGGACACGAGTATGGGCCGCAAGCCTATCAGTATGCCGAGCATTTCACCGAACCGCGTAAACCGGGTGATCTGCGCATTCACGCTAACCTGCTTGATCGGCTAAAGGCGGAGCTGGATCGCAGCAAGGAGGAGTTTGTTCATCTCCACCGGAAGGAACGCGGGATGAATTGGCCACCACTGTGGGTGCTTGTGGAGGTCGTCTCTTTTGGCTCTGTTTCGCTTTTGCTCTCTCAAGTTAGGTATCCGTCACTGCGCCAGCGTATCGCAGTACCTATCAGATGGACGAGAAGGTCTTTTGTTCGCTCTTACATCACCTCTCTGTACTGCGGAATATAGCGGCCCATCACAGCCGTCTCTGGAACAGCAACCTTACCATTTCGTTCCAGATGCCGAAGAAAAAACCGGAGAATCTCCACCGAAACTTCAACGACATTCGCACACCACGCCGTATCTATAATTCACTGGTCATGCTTGTTCACTTAGTCCAGATCATCGAACCAGGTTCGTCATGGCCACGTCAGCTCGCGGCCCACATTGATTCCCTGGATCCGTCACTACAATCAGAGATGGAGATCCCCGACGATTGGAAAACGCGCCCACTTTGGAGAGCGCTATGCTAAACAAACAGCCGTTAGCAGCGTTTCCTAATACGGCACAGCGGCTACAACTCCTCAAGCGAACTACCCACAACCCCGTGTGTTCTGCCGAGAACCAGTGCACCGAGTCTCTGTTATTGCTCCCCTGAGGTACGCCTCTGCCATTTTCAAGCGTGACTCCGCAACTGTCCGGGGTGGCCGTTCGTCTCCTCGGTAGTGGCTGCGAGGTCTGTCCCATGCCCTGATACATTCCGGGGAAGACCTGTGACCAGCCCCTGAATGATCCGTTGCCCTGGTGCAGCGCTACCGTTATCCACCAAGCCTGGCCACTCAGGCACCACGCTGCTATCACGAGACAACCGTTAAATCGATTGCGTGGGCATCGGGTTGGGCGTTGCGGAAAGCCCAGGCCGTGCAAAGAACCCTAAAAAATGGTAGTGTGGATAGAGGGTTCCAGTGGGTGCGGGTGGGCGTCGTTGATCTCTTTTCCCTTCACTGAAAGGGATTAAGTGCGCCCGGTGCGCAACCCTTACTTGGTTTTGCCCTTTTGCCTAGCACCGAGAATCCCCATTAACCGTATCCGGTTCTCAGTGTCCTGCGGGTGCGGTGCGTGTGGCTTTGGTTTTGGGCTGTGAGGTTTGCAACAACATCTCTTGTGGAAGTACCATAATCCTATGAAATCTCGTTATCTCCTTGGTCTGGTTATTGTTTCATGGTTTGGCGCGGGGTTGTCCCTACCAGTAATGGCTGCGCCCACACCATCCGCTGCAGCGTCCTCTGCCCACCTACTGGAGGACGGCCTTGATGCCTATCAGGGCGGGCAGTTTCGGCGTGCTCTGGCCCTCCTCGAGCCACTGGCGCGGGACGGCAATGCAGAGGCTGCGTTTACCCTCGCGATGATGTACAGCAGTGGCCGTGGCGTTACGCTCGATGAAAAACAGGCTCTCCTTTGGTTCGAACGCGCTGCCGCCGTCGGCCACCGCGACTCGGAGTATTTCTTGGCGCGCAGCCACGAGCAAGGTTGGGGAACCGTGCCCTCGCCAGCAGAAGCCGCCCACTGGTATCAGCGCTGTGCCGAACACGGCGACGCACGCTGTCGCACCCGTTTGACAGAACTACCCCCCGCAGAACAAAGGCCAGCGGCTGCCGTTGCCTCGCCACCACTGCCTCTACCTGTGGCTGTGACGGCGGCACCGCTACCCGTTGCGCCGAAGGTAGCTGCACCTGCGCCCGTGGCCCCGCTGCCGTCTGCGCCTGTTATGGTGCCCGTGGCTCCAACCGTTCTGCCGGTTGCGCCGCCCGCTGCTCCTAGCACCGAGGCGGCTCCGGTGAGCAGTGCTATCCACGGTGTTGATTGGGTGAAAGCGCAGCCGCCCAACCATTACACCATCCAGCTTATCGCAAGCCCCCGTGCGCAAGACCTGCCCGCCTTTGTGCAGCAACATGCACTAAGCGGCGATCTGGCGATGACGACGGAGTTACGGCATGGTCAGGTCTGGTACGGGCTGTTGTACGGGTCGTTTAAAACCAAGGCGATGGTCAACCAAGCGCTTGCGGCGCTTCCCCCCGCGACCACCAAGGCCGGTGCCTGGATGCGACGCTTTCGGGATCTGCGCCTGGTGGCCCCATCGACTGCCGCTAGTGCGCCAGTCGATCAACCCGCCACCGCGCCAGTCGATCAACCCTAAGGGGGCGGCATTATGCTGACGAACAGTAGCCTCCTCCTCGGGGTCAATATCGACCATGTTGCTACCTTGCGCCAGGCGCGTGGCACCCGCTACCCGGCCCCGCTTTTGGCTGGGCTTCTGGTCGAACAGGCTGGAGCCGATTCGGTGACGCTGCATCTGCGTGAGGATCGCCGTCACATCCAAGAGCCGGATGTCGAGCTGTTGCGCCGCGCCATGCTCACCCGCATGAACCTTGAGATGGCAGTCACCGATGAGATGATCGCCTATGCCTGTCGCATCCAGCCCGCAGATTGCTGCCTGGTGCCGGAGCGGCGTGAGGAACTCACCACTGAGGGCGGGCTGGATGTGGTCGGGGCGTTGCCCAAGGTTACGGCGGCCTGCGCTACGCTCCACCAGGCAGGGATTCGCGTCTCGCTGTTCATCGACCCCTGTGTGCGCCAGGTCGATGCGGCCATCCAGTCCGGCGCCGGTGTCGTCGAGATCCACACCGGTCGCTACGCCGACGCCGCGCACGGGGCGGCCCAACACGCCGAGTATCAGCGCATCCTAGAGGCAGTGCGTTATGCCCATGCGCGGGGTCTGCGGGTTCATGCTGGGCATGGCCTTAATTATCAAAACGTCGCGGACATCGCCGCCATCCCCGAGATTGTAGAATTAAACATCGGCCACGCCATTATCGCAGAGGCGGTGTTCGTGGGGCTGCGCGAGGCAGTGCGCGAGATGAAGCACCTGATGCGCAATGCCCGCAAGATTGCGCTGGCGGATGGGGGAGGGTAGGGGGTCTCGCTCACCTCGCCTGTAATGACAACCCCTCGCCGTCACTCGCGAACCTCCCCAGGGTTGACCTGCTGCGCTTAACCTCTCCCCGCGCCGATTATGGGGCACGAGGGCGCTTTTTTTTTCAAAAATCGAATTTCGTCTATAGGCAGCGCGTATCTTTTCCGGTAGGGTGCGTACCACAAAGTTATCATGGGCTCTGCTGTTGTGCGGTGGGGCGCGGTGGGGTTTTGCCTGGTAGGTGTTCCGCTATTCCCCGCCGTTTGCGAACGGAGCAGGGGTTGTGTGGCTTCGGGGAGTGGCCATGGCGTAGTGCGTCAGGTTCTCTTGTCCGACATGGTGATGCGGTAGATATTTCATCGGGGCGCACCTCATGAACTTACCAGGCTTTAACTAAAGACCAACGAGAAGGTTTGGCTAAGGTTTCCGATAACGTAGCGACGGCATCCATTCTTGCCGCACTGCTTGGTGGATTTGTTGACAAGAATATTGGGCTGACTATCGTAGTAGTCCTCGTTTTATTGGGATTCGTTTTTTTGTGCATCTCATACATCCTACGCATAGGCGAAGGCAATGGCAATTGAAGATAAGGGTAAGAAAGGCGAGTCAAAGCTGGCGGTCAATTATGGGCATTGGATTGGATTTTTTATTGCAGCTTTAATTGGCCTAGCCCCTTTCGTTCTCCACTTCATTTATTCTCCTGATGACTTACTGTCCGCAAAGACGGAGTGGGGTAAATTTGGTTCATTTTATGGAGGCGCATTAGGGCCAGCAATTTCTACGATAGCATTTATTGGGCTATTGATGAACCTGAACAACACGAAGGATCAGTTTAGGAAACAAAGTGA
>CAIRSR010000172.1 GCA_903881315.1 uncultured Thiotrichales bacterium
ATTTGCAACTGGGACAGGTGCGTCTGCTCAACATAGATTTACCTCACAAAAATTACCAAGAATATCTGATATTCATGTATTTAGAGAATAGTATAGCATATTCATGCGGTTGAAGCAGGAATCAAACTAGACCAGTACCAAATCGACCAGTCGGTGACTTTCCATGATCCGTGCTATGTGGTTCGCCTCTCAGGATTAGGCGCAAAATATCGCGAGATGCTTGGTTCACTCGTCAAAGATTTCCGCGATATGACTCCTAATCTTGAGCAAAACTATTGCTGCAACTGTGGGGCGGGGGGGATGCGTTTACCTGAGCAGACGGAGTTGCGACGCAAAATTTCTCGACTCAAAGCCAAACAAATTGAAGACACGAATGCAGATTTAGTGACAACACCCTGCGCCGTCTGTTACCTAGGCATGAAGGACATCACTGAATTTTACAACCAGGCAACTCCACAGAAGCGCAAAGCCAGGATGTTTTTCGAGATCGTATACGACGCCATGATGCTTGCGCTCGAGAAACGAGGAGAAACGGAGCGTGTTCGTATGCCCGCTGTGCTTACACGTACGGGCAAGGGAAGCACATGCTCACTTTCAGCAATGATGAAGGGGATGGTGGACGATCCAGAATTACCCGCGTTGATGGAGAAGATGCGAAAAGACCCGAATGTAAACAACTATGCCAATGAGAATCCGGGTTTCTGGGAATATTTTGACAGGCTGACCCTCAAGAAAAGCAAGGCAGCCTAACAGCAAACCATCTAAGCCAAAAGAGGTGTAGCGATGCACGCATTCATTCCCTTTCTCGACGTTTATACGCCGATAGCCCTCCTCATCACGATCGCCGGGTTTGCCCACAAAGTAGGTATGCATGTGGTACGCCTTTCGCGACCACCAACCCCCGGTCTGGCTATAAACCTCCTGGATGCCCCTCCGAAACTCGGCTGGCTGGCGGCAGCATGGGATGTCCTTTCCTTTCCCGTTACGCGGTTCAATGTTCGCGCTAATCCGGTGCTTGTGTGGGGGGTTGTCTTTTATCATATGGGTATCATTACTATCATAACGGGTTACGCTCTGAGCACCCTGTTGGTATGTGGCTACCTCGCCTTTGGCCTCCCTATACCAGACGTAAGCACCGGCATACCCGTTTCTTATAATATTTCGTACAGCAATGTCTTTGCGATTATTTTTGGGAATGGGGAACCACTGCAGTCAATGTTTTTATTCGGGCCATTGGCCGGAGCATTTAGGCTAGTCACTTGGTTAGCTGTGCTAAGTGCTCTTTTCGGAAATTCACTGATATTGATTACCCATATACTTGGTCGTGGTGGCGCAATTGTGGGAGATATCGACAAGGCCGCGAAGAAAATTCGCATAAAAGGCATGTTCACAGCATCACACTTGGTAATTACCCTAGTGGTGTACACCATCATTTGGACTGAGATACTCTCACGTATCGACGCAGTTCATGGAATTGTCTATTTGCACTCTGTGATTGGCGTAACATTGATCCTAATGATGCCGTATACCTATCTTTTCCACATGATGTATTTTCCAGTTAGTATTTTTTACGCGGCACGCCGTCGGCGAGAGAGGTGTATCGCTTAGTTGATTTGTCGCATTGCGGGACGGGATCAGTCCAGACGATCGAACGAATACTCGCGTTGGTATTCCTATCTGATCGTCTGGATTGAGAATATCGATTATTGTAATAGCGCTGATGAGGTGTAGTTTCCTCAATCTCTATCCGTCCGATCGAATGGTCAATGAGATAGATACATCCTGGGAGTGTACCATGTCATACTCAGATCGTCTCCAGATAGATAGTGTGCTAGACAACGGAGAGGAGCTTCGCAAAGAACAGCATCAGACTGCTCTAGTGGACAGGAACGAGTCCTTGCTTAAGGAATGGGTACAACGATTTGCGGATGTACGCTTGCCGGAAATGAAAATGTTATTGGAAGGTATTTGTGCGGATCTAGACATTGCAGTGCCTAATTCCGCATCGGCTGCGGCTAAGCGCTCTCCTGGCCAATTTTTCCAACAACTAGAGAGGGGAGAACCATGCGGAACTCAGGTGGTTCCATCATTTGACGAGAACCGGTGGCCTGTAGGGTCGCTAGCATCGTGCTATAGGGAGCTTGACCATACTGTAATTCATTAGGGTGCGCTGTTCATTACTCTATTGCGTTTGCTGCAATTTGACGTCGTGTTCCACAAGTTCTGCTGATCTATAGAGACACGAGACGATATTTGAACAGCAACCACAGGATACGGTGATCGAGCCGTGCGCGGAACTATCCGTCACCCGGCGGAGTATGTGACTGACCTAAGCCCAACTCGGTTGCGGAACTCGTACCGCATAAGCGGCTGGACGAGGCTTCCACCGAAAACGAGATGTGCGGTGGCCAACACATCCTCGACCCGATCAAAACAGAAGGCATCCCGGTCGGTCGCAGCGCATCCGCACACGGATGCAGAAGCTTGGAATGCGGGCAGTCACACCAAATTCCAACACGAACCATCCGCATCCCTCAGTCTCAAAATCTACCCCTGCCTGTGCCATCAACGGGCTCGGGCAGGTTTTGGTGTCAGCAGGGGGCGGGGTTGTTGCCGCGACACTAGACATTGCGGTGCCTAATGCCGCCCCGGCTGAAACTAAGCGCTCTCCTGACCAATGTTGCCAAAAAACCGTTCAACCCCCTCCAATATCTGGCTATTCCCCACCAGAAGGAGGACTGAACGGTTGAATCCGTTACTCATGTCCCCGAACACCCGTTACCCATGTCTCCGGTCTATACAGCGGGAGGGGTTTAAGCAGGAGGCAACCCTTATTATGTTGCCTCTGCTATAGAAGATACCCTTCAACATGTAGCGCCGCACAAACGGTACGGCAGATGGCGGGCCTATCCTTGATGCTCTTATCGTCCGTGAACGGAGCGATACCGCGCACCACCTGCGCCCGAGATAGGCCGACGACCCTGCTCTGATCCGCCCCCAACTTTCGTACCCTGAGACTCATCTCACAGTGGACAAGGCTCGGTCTGTACACTCCTTAAGGTGAAGGGGCATACTAAAACCAACCGCTGAGTCTAACCCCAGGGCAACCCACCCGTGATCGGCTTTCGCGTGAAGACAGCGATTGATTGGCGGCACTTTTCATTCGCAGCATGGGGGGAGAAGCGCAACGGTTGCGCCTTCGTCAAACAGGGACTGCTCGACCGCGCACGGGGGCTGGTGCGCAAACCATCAACAATAACCACTTGTAACGAGAGAACACTGTGACGCGCGTGGATTTCTACATCTTGCCGGACAGCACCCCAAATGGCCGCCTCGCGCTCGCTTGCCAGCTCACCGAAAAGGCCCACGCACAGGGGCACCCGGTCTACCTCCACGCCGCCTCGGCGAGTATGGCACGACACCTGGATAGCATGTTATGGGTCGCTCGCCAGAATAGTTTTTTGCCTCACGGCCTTGTCGAAGACGTACTGCCACCTATCCCACCGATCCTGATCGGTGATGAGCGCGGGCCCGAGATGTTGGGCACCCCCATTGCATCGGTACTGGCCAGCATGTACACCCTGCTCCGTCCGACAACCGATGCCCCGCCCTGGGAAAGTTCAGCGGCAGTGGGTACGGTATTGATCAACCTCAGCGCCGATGTACCATCCTTCTACGGACATTTTGCGCGGGTGGTCGAATTAGTGGATCAAGAGGAACCAACTTTGATGGCGGGGCGTCTGCGCTTCGCCCGTTACCGCGAACTCGGTATCACCCCCGAAAACCACAAGCTATAGACACACCATGCAAGACCGTACCGAAGAAAGAACCAATGAAAGCAGAGAGGAAGAAGCCACCATTGAGGCCTTCTTGGATACGATGTGGATGGAACGCGGCTTGGTCGAAAACACCTTGGCATCCTATCGCTTTGATCTTTTGGGCGCATCCCATTGGTTAGCACGCCAGCAACGCACCTTGATGACCGCACAACGCGCTGACTTGCTGGCCCTGCTCGCGGCCCGAGTCGAGGAGGGGGTACAGGTACGCACCACCGCTCGCTTGCTCTCTGTCCTTAAGCGGTTTTATCAACATCAGCTACGCGAAGGACGGTTACCCGAAGACCCGAGCCTGCTCATCGACGCCCCGCGTCTGCCACGAACATTGCCGCATTCCCTCACCGAAACCGAGGTCGAGGCGTTGCTTGCCGCACCCGCACTGGATAACACCATTGGTCTGCGCGACCGAGCCATGCTTGAGGTACTCTACGCGACCGGGCTTAGAGTCACAGAATTGGTCGGGCTCACGACCAGCCAAGTCAATCTCCGTCAGGGTGTGGTACGGGTTACCGGCAAGGGATCGAAGGAACGCCTGGTGCCGATGGGTGAGGTCGCTGTGGATTGGATAGACCGTTATCTGGCCGAGGCGCGTCCCGAGTTGGTGCGCAGCCACCCGAGCGACGCCTTTTTCCCCGCGCAACGCGGCGGTGCCATGACGCGCCAGGCGTTCTGGCAGATGATTAAGCGCTATGCTACGCAGGCTGGCATTTCTGGTGAGCCGTCCCCTCACACCCTGCGCCATGCCTTTGCCACTCACCTACTCAATCATGGTGCTGACTTGCGTGTCGTACAGATGTTGTTGGGGCACGCCAGTATCTCCACCACCCAGATCTACACCCATGTGGCGCGGGAACGACTCAAGGCCCTGCACGCGACACACCACCCCAGAGGGTAGCAGCAATCTACTATGGCGACGCATCGTTTCGTTCATCTCCACGTTCACAGCGAATACTCCATGGTGGACAGCGTGGTTCGGATCAAACCGTTAGTGTCCGCTGTCGCCAAGATGGGGATGCCAGCGGTAGCAATAACGGACGAGAACAACCTGTTTGCGTTAGTGCGCTTCTACAAGGCCTCTCAGTCGCTCGGGGTCAAACCCATTGTGGGCGTCGATCTATTGATCCGTGAGGAGGATCCGCACCAACCTCCCGCCCGCTTGGTACTGCTTTGCCAAAATCTGGAGGGATACCGCAATCTCACCCAACTGGTCTCGCGTGCCTATATCGAGGGCCAAGAACGCGATAAGCCACTGCTGAGGCGCGAATGGTTTAGTGGACGAACGGCTGGATTGATTGCGTTATCCGGCGCACGCGAGGGGGATGTGGGGCGCGCACTCTTGGCCAAGCGTGAGGATGAGGCGCTGCGTTTGATAGAATATTGGCGTGAACTCTTCGGAGATCGCTATTATCTGGAACTGGTACGAACCGGACGGGAAGGAGAAGAACAATATCTACACGCTGCGGTCTTATTGGCCGAAAGACTAAGCGTGCCACTGGTCGCAACCAACGATGTTCGATTTCTTGCGCACGACGATTTCGATGTGCATGAGGCGCGGGTCTGTATCCATGATGGACGCACCCTCGCCGATCCGAGTAGGCCACATCTTTATTCGAGCAGCCAATACCTCAAAAGCGCAAGCGAGATGATCGAGCTATTTGCCGACATCCCAGAGGCAATAGAAAACTCGGTTCAGATTGCGCGACGCTGTAGCTTTGCCTTGTCTCTTGATCAAATCTATCTGCCTGCCTTTCCAGTTCCGCCCGGGCTTAGCAAGGATGACTATTTCCGCCAACTTGCCCAAGAAGGCCTGGCAGCGCGTTTTGCACGGTTCAGTGCAACCAATGCAGCAGACGACGCAGCGCGTCGGTTGCGCTATGAAGAACGCCTAGAGATGGAGGTCAAGGTCATTGTTGGGATGGAATTCTCAGGCTACTTTCTCATCGTCGCCGATTTCATCCGCTGGGCCAAGGCTCAAGGTATTCCCGTCGGGCCCGGGCGTGGGTCGGGTGCCGGATCGCTCGTCGCCTATGCCTTGTCGATTACCGACATCGACCCCTTGCCGTATGACCTCCTCTTCGAACGATTCCTCAATCCAGAGCGGGTATCCATGCCCGATTTCGACGTGGATTTCTGTATGGATCGCCGCGATGAGGTAATCGACTACGTCGCCAATCAATATGGACGAGATCGGGTCTCGCAGATTATTACCTATGGCAGCATGAACGCCAAAGCAGTCGTTCGCGATGCCGGAAGGGTATTGGCGCACCCCTACGGATTTGTCGATACCATCGCCAAGCTGATTCCCTTTGAATTAGGCATCACCCTTGAAAAGGCATTAAAACAAGAAGACGCACTCCGCAAGCGTTACGAACAAGAAGAAGAGGTACGCACACTCATTGATCTGGCGAGACGACTTGAGGGCCTGGTGCGTAATGCCGGAAAACACGCCGGCGGGGTCGTGATTGCGCCGAACAAGCTTACCGATTTCGCACCACTATACTGCGAACCCGGTGGCTCTGGCCTCGTCACCCAATTCGATAAGGACGACGTAGAGCAAGCCGGACTCGTCAAATTTGATTTTCTTGGGCTGCGCACCCTCACCATTATTGATTGGGCCGTTAAAGACATTAACCACCGCCTCCGTGAAACGGGTAGGCCACTGCTGGATATTACGACTATCCCCTTAGACGATCGCAAGAGCTTTGAACTTCTGAAGGCCACCAATACCACCGCCGTGTTTCAGTTAGAATCGCGCGGGATGAAGGACTTGATCAAACGCCTGCAACCAGATTGCTTCGAGGATATTATCGCACTGGTGGCGCTGTTTCGGCCTGGGCCATTACAATCCGGCATGGTCGATGATTTTATCGATCGGAAACATGGCCGCGCACCCGTAGATTATCCACACCCAAAACTAGAAGCCGTGCTAAAGCCTACCTATGGTATTATCCTGTACCAAGAACAGGTGATGCAGATTGCACAGGTGCTGGCCGGATATACGCTGGGTGGCGCAGACCTGTTGCGACGCGCCATGGGTAAGAAAAAGCCAGAGGAAATGGCCAAGCAACGCTCGCTTTTTGTCACCGGTGCCAGCGAGCGCGGGGTAGATGACAAGGTTGCCACCGCTATCTTCGACCTGATGGAAAAGTTCGCCGGATATGGCTTCAATAAAAGCCACAGTGCCGCCTATGCGCTGGTTTCTTACCAAACTGCCTGGCTTAAGGCAAATTATCCGGCAGAATTTATGGCGGCCGTTTTGTCTGCAGACATGGTCAATACCGATAAGGTGGTGATTCTCATTGAAGAATGCCACGCAATGAAGCTTAAAACGGTTCCGCCCGATGTAAATCATAGCGACGCTCGATTTACAGCCAGTGACGAACAGACCATTGTCCATGGCCTGGAAGCCATCAAAGGGGTGGGAGCGGGTGCAATCTCTAATATCCTCGAGAACCGCCACAGACAAGGAAGATTTCACAACCTCTTCGATTTCTGTCAGCGGATTGATCTACACAAGACCAACCGACGGGTACTGGAAGCAATGATTCGGGCTGGGGCGTTGGATAGCCTCGGAGCGGGGCGCGCAACCTTAGTTCACAACCTAGACCGCGCCATGCAGATGGCTGAGCGCAGGCTACGCGACGCAAGTTTCGGACAGGTTGACTTGTTTGGAGCCATTACCGAAAGCACCTCTGTAGAACACTACGAGGAGGTTGCAAACTGGGACATACGCACCCGCCTCGGTGGTGAAAAAGAAACCTTAGGCCTCTACCTCACCGGCCACCCCATTGATGAATATGCCTCCGAGCTTATCCACATCGTGACCAGCCCCGTATCGGGCCTACGCCCCACCAATAAGGACACGCCAGCCAGGGTAGCCGGATCGGTGGTGGGCCTGCGAGTCACTCGCAACAAACGCGACGATCGACTGATGGCCTTTGTGATCCTTGACGATCGGTCGTCACGGTTGGAGGTTGCCGTATTCCACAAGGCCTATCAACAATATCGTGACCTACTAGAGAAGGATCGCCTACTCGTCGTAGAGGGCCCAGTCTCCAACGACGATTTCTCTGGGGGGTTACGCATGTCCGCCGAACGCATTTGGGATATTGATCAGGTGCGCGAGTCGTTCTCAAGAGCCATCCGCCTCAAGGTAAGCAATGCGAACCCAGGTTTGGTACAACCACTTAGCAAAATCTTAGACCCGTTTAAGGGGGGGCAATGCCCGATACAGGTTGACTATTATAATAGAGACGCAAGCGCTGTGTTAATCTTAGGGCAGGATTGGTGGTGTCGGCCAACCGATGAGTTACTTACCAATCTACGTCGTTTACTAGGGTCAGAAAACGTAAATGTCGTATATTAGGGGGTACTTGTGAATGTGCTGATCCACGTCTAGGATTGCCGTAGTCTTCTTTGTCAGAGTGGTAGACATACCGATGAACCTGAATTATCTCGATTTCGAGCAGCCCATCGCCGAGTTAGAGGCGAAGATCGCGGCGCTAAGCATTGCAGGCACAGACCCGGCCATCAACCTCGGTGAGGACATCACCCGCCTGGAGGCAAAATGCCAGACGCTGACTGAGTCAATCTTCTCTTCCCTCACGGCTTGGCAGATCTCACAGATCGCGCGCCATCCCCGACGACCGCTTGCGCTCACCTACATAGAACACATCTTTACAGATTTCGAGGAACTCCACGGCGACCGCGCCTTTGCCGATGACCCGGCGATCGTAGGAGGGATCGGACGCCTAGATGGACGCTCGGTGATGGTCATTGGCCACCAAAAGGGGCACGAAACCCGCGAGAAGATCCGCCGCAACTTCGGAATGCCGCGCCCCGAAGGGTATCGTAAGGCGCTCCGCTTGATGCAGATGGCCGAGCGCTTCCATCTACCGATCTTTACCTTTATCGATACCCCAGGTGCCTACCCAGGGGTGGGAGCCGAAGAACGCAGTCAGAGCGAGGCGATTGCCAAGAACCTGATGGTCATGGCGAGCCTGCGTACTCCCATTGTATGCACGGTCATTGGCGAGGGAGGGTCTGGTGGTGCATTGGCTATCGGCGTCGGGGATCGCTTGGTGATGTTGGAATACGCCATCTATTCCGTTATTTCGCCAGAGGGTTGTGCCTCCATTTTGTGGAAGAGCGCCGAGAAGGCCTCAGAGGCCGCCGAAGCGCTGGGCTTGACTGCGGCACGCCTCAAGGAACTCGGACTCGTGGATCAGATCATTCCCGAACCGCTCGGCGCTGCACACCGCAACGTAGAAACCATGGCTGCACGGATTAAACGCGCACTACTAGAAAACCTGGGTCAGCTTGATAATTTGTCGCTTGATGAGCTGGTAGAAAGCCGTTATCGACGGATCATGGGTGTTGGTGCCTACGCCCATCGCGAGGACAGAACCCTGGTAATGCGCGGCACCGGAGCCCCCCCAGCCTAACGGCTTGCCCAGCTATTTTTACCTGAGAAGAGGAATTAAGTGGGTCTACAGCGTTCTTCCTAGTAAGATGCGTAATGAGGGTAGGTATGAACAAACTTAAGTGGATCAGAATAAAGGGCTACCGATCCATCAAAAGCACAGAACTTGAACTGGGTTCCCTGAATATCTTCATTGGCCCAAACGGCGCGGGGAAAAGTAACCTCGTGTCGTTTTTTAAAATGCTTACTAAGATGATGGCCCTTCAGCTTCAAGAATACATCGGTACTACGGGGCAAGCTCAGTCTCTCTTACATTTTGGATCAAAGATTACACCTCAGATAGAAAGCGAGCTGGCCTTCGCAACGGATAAGGGCACCGACTACTATAAAATGCGGCTGTTCCATGCGGCTCGTGACACCCTGGTTTTCGCGGATGAGGCCATCGAGTTTGTACCAACCGGTCAGACCAAACCAAGAACGATCTCCCTAGGTGCCGGACACAACGAAACCAGAATCAGAGAGGAAGCAACAAAGGGCGAACCAATCGCGAGGGTCATTTATTACCTTCTCACTCAATGCCGGGTATACCACTTTCATGACACCTCCTCTACCGCAAGGATGAGGGGATACAGCTACATCAACGACAATCGTTGGCTTATGCCGGATGCGGGCAACCTGGCAGCGATGTTGTTTGCCTACCGAGAGAAAACGAATGTCGTCTATCAGCGGATCGTCTCGGCAGTACGTACACTCGTGGCAGGGTTCGATGACTTTTGTTTAGAACCAAATCGTTTAAACAAAAATGAAATCATGTTGAACTGGCGCAGACGGGGAAGTGATTATTTATTTGGCCCACACCAGATTTCGGACGGTTCGCTCCGTGCAATGGCAATTTGTACTTTATTGCTCCAACCGGACGACGATCTCCCTAATGTTATTATTCTCGATGAGCCAGAACTTGGGCTTCATCCCTATGCCCTAGAAATGATTGCCAGACTGATGCGTGCAGCCTCAGAAAAAACCCAAATCATTGCCGCTACACAATCACAGAACTTTTTAAATTTCTTCGACCCCGCAGAGATCATCACCGTGGTTCACAATGGCGCATCCGACTTTCGCCGGTTGGAGCCAGACAAACTTGCAGACTGGCTAGAGGATTACTCCATCGGCGAGCTGTGGCAACGCAACGTCTTGGGCGGAGGCCCACTACCATGAGACAGTTGAATGTGTTCTGTGAGGGACAAACAGAACAGGCCTTTTGTGCACAGGTCTTGCAGCCGCATCTTTTCAGATCTGTCGATGGGATGATTCACACCCTGGCGGTGGGCGAAAAGAACAACCACCATCTGTTCGGGCTTGGTAAACGGACAAAGTACGATCGAGTGAGAAAGTTTATCCAGAATACGATCAAACAGAAACAGAACAAGGACGTCTACTTCACGACATTCTTCGATCTCTATGCCTTGCCAGACGATTTTCCCGGCACAGCAGTTAATTCCAAGGATACGGCCAACCCGACTCCGTATGTACGCGCTCTAGAACAGGCATTCGAGAACGATATTAACCACCATCGATTCATTGCGCATTTGCAGCTTTACGAATATGAGACAGTGTTGTTTTCTGATCCGCAGGCATTTGCGATCTCATTTGAGAGTTGTTCGGAGCAGATCAAGCTGCTGGAGACAATCACCAAATCGGTATCCAGTATCGAACACATCAACGATGGCCCTGACACGGCCCCCTCGAAGCGGATTATCAATATTTTTCCACAATACCGAGGACGAAAAACAACAGCCGGGCCGGACATTGCAGAACACATCGGAATAGAAAAGATTCGCACCGCATGTCCCCATTTTCATCATTGGCTTACCAGCCTTGAGAGAATACCCTGGTCTCGAGAGTAGTAACCAGCGTCGTATGCACAGCAAAATGAAGTAGCACAGTTCCCTTTTCCCCTATTCAACCTTTATGGTAAGTGACTGTCCAATGAAAAAGAGATACTCTGACAGAAGCCTTGTTGTGAGTTTTGTATTCGTTGCTGCCGCCAGCCTATCATCTCCGGTTTCTGCTGTTGAATTTACCGGAACGGGATTCCTCACCATCGCCGCTGGTCGCATACTTGGTGGTAATGTCAAAGGAACCAACAGCACTGGGTACAATTGCCCCTGCGAGATCTCCGACTACTCACAGGCAGCTATTTACGAGAGTGGTGGAATAAAATTTGGGCCTGATTCTAAGATTGGGTACCAGGGGCAGGCGACAATTAATGAGTCGCTATCGTTTACCGCCCAGGCCGTATCGCGTGGTGCCCAGAATGGCAAGACCGATCTAGAATGGGCCTATGGCAGCTATACCATAACCCCAGAAACCACCTTGCAGTTCGGGCGCAAACGATTGCCGCTCTTTTATTACTCAGAGACGCAGGATGTTGGTTTCTCCTTTCCGTGGGTTCACCTCCCCCCACAAACCTATGGTTGGGAAGCCGTCAATTATAATGGGCTTAATCTATTACATAAAGGCCACCTAGGTAGTTGGGCTACCACACTAAACACCTTTGTTGGTAGCGAGCTACGCAGAAACGATCCATACCAGTATATCTACTCCGGCAAAAAGTACCGAATCGATACCGAATGGTCGGATATCATTGGTGCAGAATATTTGTTATCGCACGACTGGATCGAAGGTCGTGTTATGTATATGCAATCGAAGACCAGAAACAACGATATCGACAGCGGCAATGGCTGGGGCCCAAAGAAGAGACAACAGTTATGGGGAGCCTCGTTAATGCTCTCTCCAGATGACTGGGTTATTTCTGCAGAAACCTTGCTCACGCGGCGTAAGGCCTATGGGGGTGACTTTGCGGCCTCGTTCAGTATCGGTCGCCATTTCGATAGATGGATGCCAATGGTAACCGTCGCGAAATACCGACAGAATGTTAATATTAACGAATCCGATCCCGTCTTAAAAGAGCGCCATACCGACGTATCCTTTGTGCTTCGCTACGACCTGACCTCCTCCAGCGACATCAAGGTGCAACTTGACAACTGGCGCGACCAAAGTAATCCCTGGTTCAGTAGCAATTATGGTTACAGCAAACTACTTACCATTAGCTACGATATGGTGTTCTGACAACGATCCATTATCGGTCGGGAAAATGCCCTTATGAAGAAACTGATTCCTATTTTATTTCTTTCTCTGACGTTGATCTCCGCGCCCCTATTCGCCGACGTGGTAGTCGTTGTCGGCGCACAGGCTAGCACGGCTGCTCTGGATAAGCAGACGATTAGCGATATCTTTCTCGGCAAGTCAGCCACATTACCCAATGGCGAACCGGTCATCCCCGTTGAGCAAAAAGAAGATTCCCCGCTACGGGAGGAATTCCATAATAAAGTTACCAATAAGAGCAGCAACCAATTGCGCGCTTACTGGTCAAAACAAATCTTCTCAGGAAAAGGAAAACCACCGAAGGAGGTTGCTGATTCGCCTTCCGTGAAGCAATTGGTCACAACAACCCCCAATGCAGTTGGTTATATAGAAAAGGCCACAGTAGATGGCTCAGTCAAGGTGCTCCTTGAGCCTTAGGGCATATCCCCTTACTCGTAGGTATAGAAAATGTTTCTGAACAATTTATCCTTGTTGCCGAAGATTGTACTGGCACCAGCAATTATCGGTTTGTTTGCGCTTTGCTACATCGGCTTCACCTATTCTGTAGCGCACGATAACACCATGCGACTTGAGGAACTAAAAACAGTTGAGTTTCTCGTCCTCGATATAGCAACGAGCAATGTTGGTCTTTTGGAGAAGATAACCGAGAATCTGAACGCAGGGGCCACCACCGGCGAGCAGGATCCCATCAACGCAACCGATGCGCTGGCTAAGCGCATGAGACAGAACCTTGAAGAGGTTCGGCACCTGAAACCAGGACGGGAGGCGTTCACCGCAGCGATCGGGAGATTGTTCGACGATTATTTTACCCTGGCAAAGCGGGTTTCGCTGGCTATGGCCAGCGGCAAGGCCGATTTTAGCGCATTGCAGGGAGACATTGGTAAAATGCAAGAACAACAGGGTCAGCTTTCCGCTCAATTAAAATCCTTCAAGGAAACAACCCAACTTGGATTTTCTCTAAGCCTTGACGAAACCTCTCGCACCACCAAGAACGCCATCATTATCGGCGTTATTAGTGCTTTTGCGTTCATTTCCATCAGCCTCCTCCTGTCGTTCTATGTCGCCAATACCATCCGCCGTGCGATGGTAAAGGTCGTTTCTTCCTTTCAAGAACTGGCCAATGGCAATCTTCGTACCCGCAGTGAAATAACGACTAACGATGAGATTGGCGAACTAGTCAATTGGTTTAATATTTTCGTCGAGAAGCTACAACACGAGGTTATGGGACTCTCTTCTAATGCCGACCAACTTGACCATGCAACCAACGATATGTCGGAGCTTGCTAGCAATTCAGAGCAATTACTAGCCACCGAGCGTCGCAGTATCATCCTCGTGGCTGATAGGATAAAGCTAATCAATCAACAAGCAGAACAGATTGCTGAAAGTGCTGATTCTGCCGCCAGCGCTGCTCACGACACCCATACTGTTACCGATAATGGGCAACGCGCCATTCGTGATACCATTGTTTGTATCAACAACCTTGCGGAACAGATAAATCTAGTCTCAGGCGCTACCAAAAGTATTGATGCCGGTAGTAAAGAGATTATTTCTATAGTAGACATGATCAAAGAGATTTCTGAACAGACCAACCTCCTTTCCCTAAATGCCGCAATTGAAGCTGCCCGTGCAGGAGAGCAAGGCAGAGGTTTTGCGGTAGTCGCAAACGAGGTAAGAAATCTTGCCAACAAGACCCGCGACGCTACCATAGAGGTCGCTGCTGTAATCAATAAACTAATCGGCAGTAGTGCTACCGTGGTCGATGCAGTAAATTCAAGTCAGGCACAGGCCAACGCTACCGTCACTAAGGTTCAGCTTACCGGCCAGCTATTGGACACAATCCTGGGTAAGGTTGGCACTATCTCAGAGATGAATAGACAGATTGCCTCCGCCACCACCCAACAACGCCAGGCTGCGCGCCAAGTCGGGGACGTAACCCAAGAACTGAACGGAATCTCGCAACAAACCGAAAGCCAGTTTGAGCGCGTCGTGAAGATTAGCCAAGGTGTTGCTGTTCTATCTGCTGAGCTGAAGCAAGTGATTGAGCAGTTCAAGGTCTGAACAGATGCTACCGGTCGACTTCCTGAATAACCGCCACCATCAGAATAGCAACCACAGTAATAGCCTAGGCAATTTTTATTGCCTCGCGCAAAGGGGAGGGTCGGCCATGTTTTTCGCCCATTATTGTTATAAAATTCTTTATCGTGTTTTCTCCTACCGTCCAAAAAGTTTTGCGTACGCATAAGAAAATTAAACATGTCTGCCGCATTGGTTCCTGGTCTCTCCAGTTTTCTTGCTCCACATCACTGGCCAACATGGGTTGGTCTCGGTATTACGCGCGCTGCGGTTGCCTTGCCTCACGAGACTCGCTTGGCGCTCGGTGCCCAACTGGGAAAGACCTTAGGGAAATGGGTTACAAGTCGGCGCATAACGGTCGAAACCAACCTCCAATTGTGCTTTCCTACGCTAACCGACGAGGAACGCCATTGTCTCGCACAACGCCACCTAGAGTCCCTTGGCATGGGGATGATAGAAACCGCCATGAGTTGGTGGCTAGACGACGCCGCGCTCCGCGCTTTGGGTGAAATAGAGGGGCTAGAGCATTTCTATACGGCAATGGCGAAACAGCAAGGCATTATCCTATTTACCGGGCATTTTACGACCCTGGAACTTGCGGCCCATCTCCTCGCCACCCATGTTCCGTTTCATGCCATGTATCGCCCCCTGCGCAACCCGTTAGCGGATGCCACAACGCTGCGGGCGCGTTGCCGTCGGAGTCCGCGCGTCTACGCACGCGATGACGTCCGTTCGATGCTGCGCAGCCTTAAAGAGGGTGCAGCAGTCTGGTATGCTATGGATCAGGATCAAGGCGGCGCACAGGCGGTCTTCGCGCCCTTTTTTGGGGTACCAGCATCCACGATTACCACCACAAGCCGTCTTGCACGGATTACCGGTGCTGCCGTCGTGCCCTACTGGCCGATGCGCTTGCCGGATGGACGTTACCGCATCCGTATCCTGCCCGCACTAGAAGGCTTTCCTAGTGACCCCGCCGAAGACACCGCACGACTCAATGCCCTCTTGGAATCATGGATACGCGAGGTGCCAGAACAGTATCTGTGGGTACATCGTCGCTTTAAAACCCGCCCACCCGGGTGCCCTGATCTGTACACAACCACGCTACCACAAAACACCTAAACTTTAGGTGGATTCCCTTGAGAAACCATAACAGTAGGTTGGGGTGAGGGCACAATCCCGCTCAGAGGCTAGGCAGACGCACCACAATGGCGGTTTCATCCTGTCCGACCGCCTCCAGGTGGATGGTGCCGCCCTGCGCCTCCGTGATTAAGCGGGCAGAATAGGTACCAAGCCCAGTACCGGCACTTTTGCCAAATGTTGTATACTTGTCAAAAAATCGCTCACGAATCTGTATCGGAACCGCCCCATGATTGTGAATGCGAATCGTATGCTTGGCCCCTTCCTGTTGGAGGCTAACTGTCACGGCTCCTCCCACCGGCGAGGCCTCCATGGCGTTTTTTAGCAGGTTAGCGAATACAGAAAAACACAGCAACTCTTCCCCCCAAAGGATGAATCTCTCACCCTTTCGGATCGGATGACCTTCCAGAAGAATCACTAAGGTTAGCCGCTTCCCTTGAATGAGGTCAGACAGATCACACTGGAGATCGCACAGGATGGGGACAAGATCGACTTCTTTGGGTACGAGAGTAAAGGTTCCCTGCTCCATCCGCAGCAATCCCAGGGAAAGATTGACCATGTGGAGCGCACGCATCCCTTCCTGCCGAATAATGCGCACAGCATCCATGTGGTGTGGTGGGATGTCATCTGCGGACAGCAAGAAATCAGCAAAGCCAACGATACCATTGAGCGGTGATTTCATATCGTGACGGGTTATGCCATCCACTTGCCGACGCAGTTCTTCGGCCTCTTGGATCGCCTTATTCTGGCTTTTCAACTGCAAAAGGGTACTGGTCTAGTTTGATTCCTGCTTCAACCGCATGAATATGCTATACTATTCTCTAAATACATGAATATCAGATATTCTTGGTAATTTTTGTGAGGAAAATCTATGTTGAGCAGACGCACCTGTCCCAGTTGCAAATCCAGTAATTTCCGAGTAGCGAGGGCGTACAAAACCTCTAGCAAC
>CAIRSR010000173.1 GCA_903881315.1 uncultured Thiotrichales bacterium
CTCGTCGCGCCACACTCACCGATATTGCTGACACAGCGGTGCGCCGTATTGCCCGAGAGATTCGGCTTGCCCTACCGAACAGTGTCCGAAATCCTGGCGACAACAGTACCCAGTGTAGTGAGTTTATCCCCACCAAGATTGGTGGGCGTTATCGCTCTGCCGCCGACACTACGAATATCAGCAATCCAGGCAATAGCTTAAGCTTTGCGCCGATCGGCTCGAGCACCTCCTCCAGTTTCGATATGCTTTGGCCGTACGGCGCAATCCCTTCGGCGTTTAGTGTTGCAGCGGGTGATATTGTTGTTGTCTATAACGATGGCTCGACGAGTGGCAACGCCTATTCGGGGGCGAATGCCATCCAGGTGGCCAGTGTCGCAGCGGCCTCTGCACCAAACAGCACGACCATTACCTTTGTCAACACAACCACGGCCAGTCCTTTTAATTATAAACAACTACCCGCTGCGTCCCCATCAAACCAATTCCAGGTCATTCCGGCACAATCGCATGTGGTGTCCTATTACTGTAATGGTGGTACTCTGTATCGTTATACAAGAACCCTATCAGCCGCATGGGGGGGGCCATCAAATTGCGCAAACATGACAAGCGGTGCTGCCTCTGCGGTATTGGTAACTAACATCAATAATTCTGCTTGTATCCTTAGGTATGACGCACCAGGCTCGAGTACGGGTCTCAGTCGTTTTGGGATTGTGGCCATCTCGCTGCAGGTTACGCAGTCGGGAGAAAGCGTTAATCTCTATCAAGAAGTGCATGTGGATAACATCCCATGAAGCCAATCAGAAAGGGCAGGGGGTTTGTCATGGCCTCAGCCATCTTCTTGTTGGTCATTTTGTCTGCCTTGGGTGCCTTTTTGCTGAACGTATCTTTTGTGCAGAAGATAACCTCAGCACAAGATTTTCAAGGATCGCGTGCCTACTGGATGGCGACAGCGGGTGTGCAGTGGGTGGCGTCTGCAATCAATACCGCTAGTGCCTGTGCTACGGTATTCTCCTATCAACTTTTGCTGGATGGTTTCACCATCAGCGTTTCCTGCACAAAAAACACCTACACAGAAGGAACGACTACCTTCAACGTGTATTGGCTAACCTCCACCGCAACGATCGGTGGCCAATCAGGTAACATGGGCTATGCAGAGCGGGTGATTGGCTCGTTTGATTACTAGGGCGCGTCAAAGCACAACTCGTCAAGAGGTTCACAATCCTGTAACATATTTCTGTTCTAATGGCAGACTTGCCATAGAAGCGTGGTAGGCACGCTGATAAAACACTTGCGTTTTTTTCTGGATAGATCAAGATGGCCGATTACGTTATTGCACTGACACCTGAGGCGTGTTTATCATGCAGACACCTTATTACCTGATCGACGAAGGGAAGCTCAAGAAAAATCTAGAGGTTGTGCGCCACATCCAGGAGCTTGCGGGTGCTAAATCTGTTTTGGCGCTAAAGTGTTTCTCGACCTGGGGCGTGTTTGACCTCATGAGAAAATATCTGGCGGGCACCACCAGTAGTTCTTTATTCGAGGCGAGGCTCGGTCGTGAGAAATTTGGCAAAGAGGTTCATGCCTACAGCGTAGGATTTTCTGATAGCGACATTAAAGCGGTACGAAAATTTGCCGATAAGGTTATCTTTAATTCGACCTCGCAACTGGCCCGCTACTGCGATATGGTGAAGGGACTGAAACTCGGAGTACGGGTCAATCCCGGCATCAGTTACTCCCATTATGATCTCGCCGATCCGGCGCGACGCTACTCCCGTCTTGGTGTGGTGGACGACGAGGATCTATTACAGGTTGCTCCGCTCTTGAGCGGGATGATGTTTCATTTTAATTGCGAGAACGGTAACGCAGAGAATCTGGTTGCCGCCATAGAGCAGATTGGTCGGCGCTATGCGCCATTGTTGTCTAAAATGGAATGGGTAAGCCTCGGTGGTGGTATTGCCTTTACCCAACCAGGTTACCCCCTCGATCGGCTATGTTCCGCCTTAAAAACCTTTGCCGAAAACTTCGGGGTGCAGGTATACCTTGAGCCCGGGGAGGCGGTGATAACCGGCTGCGCTGAATTGGTCACGACGGTATTGGATGTGGTACACAACGAGGTTGATATTGCTATTGTTGACGCCTCCGTAGAGGCGCATATGCTCGATCACCTGATCTATCATACCTCCCCACGACTTTCCTGGCCGGCCTATGGTGACCACAAAACCCTGGTTGCTGGTCGCACCTGTCTCGCTGGGGATGTCTTTGGTGAATATGCCCTAATGGCACCACTCAGTATTGGTGACGAGGTGAGAATCGCGGATGCTGCTGGTTATACCATGGTCAAGAAGAACTGGTTTAACGGTGTCGCTATGCCCTCTATCGTCGTAAAACGACTTAATGGTAATCTGGAGCTAGTCCGGTCTTTTGGTTATTCGGATTTCAAACGTAGTCTTTCCTAGGTGTAGGGGAACATGATAATGAAGAAGAATGTACTCATTATTGGTGCTGGTGGCGTTGCCCATGTCGCTGCCCATAAAGCTGCCATGAACAATGATGTGCTTGGGAATATCTGTATCGCTTCGCGGACGGTCGCTAAGTGCGAGAACATTATTGAAAGTGTTCGATCTAAGAATCATCTTAAAGATTCTCGCTATAGCCTGACCGCTCGTTCCCTAGATGCGCTGGATATTCCCGCGACGGTGCGATTGATCCGCGAGACAAATTCAGAGATCGTGATCAATCTGGGTGCGGCCTTTATCAACATGTCGGTACTAGAGGCCTGTCTCGAAACTGGGGCAGTCTATATGGACACCGCCATCCATGAGGAACCAGACAAGGTGTGTGAAACACCCCCCTGGTATGCCAATTATGAATGGCAACGCAAGGAGCGTTGTGCTGCAAAGGGTCTAACGGCAATCCTCGGTGCTGGTTTCGACCCAGGCGTTGTCAATGCCTATTGTGCATTGGCGGTCAAGCGCTATTTCGATAAGATTGACACCATTGATATTATTGATGTCAATGCGGGTAGTCATGGCAAATACTTTGCCACCAATTTTGATCCAGAGATCAACTTTCGTGAGTTTATCAAGGTCTGGACTTGGATTGATCGGCAATGGCAGGAATATCCTACCCATTCCGTGAAGCGCGTTTATGACATGCCAGTGGTTGGGCCTTGCCCGGTGTATCTGAATGGCCACGACGAACTGCACTCGCTCTCAAAGAACATCGATGCAAATAGTATCCGTTTCTGGATGGGCTTCGGCGACCATTACATCAATGTCTTTACCGTGCTGCGGACTTTGGGCCTCTTGTCCCATCTACCCGTTACCTTATCGAATGGCCAAGAGGTCGTTCCGCTTAAGGTGGTAAAGGCGGTATTGCCCGACCCCATGACGCTTGCCCCGGGTTATACCGGCAAGACCTGTATCGGTAATTTTGTCAAGGGCTGGAAGGATGGTAAGGCCCGCGAGGTCTTTATCTATCAGGTCTCCGATCATCACCAATGTTACGAAGAGATCGGTTCGCAAGGTATTAGTTATACCGCTGGCGTACCGCCCATTGCTGCGGCGATGCTAGTGGCCCAAGGGATCTGGGATCCCGGCACGATGGTGAATGTCGAAGAGCTCGATCCCGAGCCCTTTATCGCGATCCTCGACCGCATTGGTCTACCAACCGATGTCAAAGAGATTGAACCAGGCAGCAGTGGCTCTTTCGATGGCACGGTGGGACAGCTCGACGCTGAACTTGCCCGTTCCACTGCTACGGTCACGGTTTCAGCGGCCAATCCCATGATTGCCCTTGCTAAGAAATCGGCATAGCCAATACTCTTTCCCCAGTTGCCAGCGTGGTGACTGGGGTTTAGGTCAACCAACCAACGATAGGTTTTTACAGGTTGCCAATTGGAATATCTCAATTATTATTCTCCCGAAGAGTGGGATGCGCTTCTGCGTTTCTCGGAAAACCAAGAGACACCGTTCTTGGTTGTCTTTACGGAAAAGGTGCGGCAAAAGTTTGAAAATTTCCGCACCAGTTTTCCCTCTTCCAAGATCTATTATGCCGTTAAGGCCAATCCCGGCACGCCATTATTAGAATTGCTGCGGGATCTTGGGTCTAATTTTGATGTCGCCTCGATCCACGAGCTAGATCAGTTGCTTGAGCTTGGGGTGTCGCCAGATCGAATGAGTTTCGGCAATACGATTAAGAAGGTCAGGCATATTCGTGAGGCCTACGAAAAGGGCGTGCGACTCTTCGTGACAGACAGCGAGGCGGATGTTCGGCATTTGGCCGAGGCAGCGCCGGGCTCGCGGGTATTTTTCCGGTTGCTGATGGATGCGGTGACCTCTGATTCTGATTGGCCGTTGTCCCGGAAATTCGGTTGCCAGCCCCGTTCCCTCACCGATTTGGTGGCACTGGCTGCCGAGCTTGATCTAGACCCCTACGGGATCTCCTTTCATGTCGGTTCACAACAACGGGATATTCAGGCATGGGATGCAGCAATTGCCAAGGTTAGCAGTTTGCTGACACTCCTCGCGGAGGCGGGAATTCCATTGCGAGCCATCAATATCGGTGGCGGGTTTCCGGCAAATTATCTTATCAAGAATAACAACCTTGCCGTCTATGCCGAAGAGATTAATACCTATCTACAAAACTATTTTGGTGAGGAGATGCCAGCAATCTACCTAGAACCCGGGCGCGGTTTGGTGGGTGAATCGGGGGTGCTGGTCAGTGAGGTGGTGCTCATCGCACGGAAGGCAAAGACCGATCGCAAACGCTGGGTTTACACCGACACCGGGGTTTTTAATGGACTCATGGAAACCTTGGGGGAGTCCATTAAATATCCCATCTATACCCATTGTGCGGGAGAAACCGGCACAGTCATTCTGGCTGGGCCTACCTGTGATAGCATCGATATTATGTATGAGGAATATCCTTATCAGTTGCCGATTTCACTCGCCATTGGTGATCGCCTGTATTGGCTGGCCACCGGTGCCTATACCGCCTCTTATAGTGCGATTGAATTTAACGGCTTCCCGCCCTTAAAAACCTTTTATCTATAAGCGGATGAGGCAATTGGTAGGGGAGGGCGGATCATTCGTTAATCACTGTGGTCGTTCTCCCCGAGTCACGCGCAAAACGAATCCGAAAGCGACTACCACCGCCGGGCACCGGGTGATAGGTGAGGCGCGCCAGGTTTGCTTCACACAATTCCCGCGACAGATAGAGACCAAGCCCAGTACCATCGCGCCGTGTGGTAAAAAAAGGCTCAAAGATCTGCTGGATTGCTTCTTCGGGGACACCTGGCCCATTGTCGGACACGTCTAGCCAGGTACCCTGATCCTCGCTCGTGGCGGCTTCCAGACGGAGCTGGAGTGTCGTTTCCTCGTGGCGGGCATGACGTAAGGCATTGCGACAGATATTGTCCAGCACTTGGCGAATCTGACTGGTATCAAAACGAACGGTGAGATCGGGTGGCGCGATCGAGACCGTGAATTGGGTATCGCCCACATCCGGAAAGGCGCGCAGGCCTACCACCAGATCCTCTAGTAGGGGTGCGAGGAGAATACGCTCCAAGCAGGCCAATTCGCGGCGGGAAAGGAGCAGTACGTTTTCGATGACACCATTCAGACGCCGCGTTTGATCGCAGATAATGCGCGTGAGACGCCGATTGGAGGCATTGAGTTCAGTTGCTTCTTCTAATAATTGGGCGGCGTGGCTTACCGCGCCGAGAGGATTGCGGATCTCGTGGGCAATGCTGGCCGTGAGCCGACCAAGCGAGGCGAGTTTCATCTGCTGGGCCTGTTCGGCGAGGGTTACTGCGTCCTCTAGGGTGATCAGAAGTTCTGTGCCGGCAGTTTGGATCAATACCGAGAAGCGCGGCAAAATCTCATTGCCTTCGGGACAAGGACGGAAGATATTGGGCTCTATCCCATGATCGGAATGCCAACTTTCGACCTGCCGCGCCAATTCGGGACAGAGTCCCACGAGATCGCGGTGAGTGCTCGTCGTAATCCCGAGGAGTCTCGCGGCAGCCGTGTTCATCAGCCGTACCTGCCCCCGCGCATCAACCACCATGACACCAGCCCCCATTTGCTGGATGATGTGGGCATTTAATTCGGTTAGATCGGCAAGATCCACGCCGCGCCGATGGGCGAGGGCCTCGCTCTCTCGCACCCGCTGCGCAAGCAAACGGGCGAGAATGGTGGTAGCGAAAAATCCGGCACCGAGCAAACCCGCTTGCGTGTAGCTCGATTCCTTGCCAAAGCCCATCAGCTCACCCACACTTTGTTGGATGAGAACCGCGAACGTGGCGCTTGCGGCCAGCAGATAGGCCGAGCGCCCCTCCATCAATAGGGCATCACCCGCGACCGCCACCACCAGCAAAATGCCGAGTCCGCTCGATAACCCCCCACTGGCGTGAATCAACAGGGTCAACGCGATAATATCGCTAAAGGCCTGGATCTGAACCTGGCTCGTGATGATTGGCTGCCGTCGATACAGGGTGATCATGCTAATGCAAGAGAAGAACAAGTAGCAGTTGCTCACGATCAGAAACAGCATCGGGTCACTGGTCGCAAGCGGTTGCACGGGCTGTGGCGCAGTACCGAGGACAGTTAAAAATAGCGCAAGAGTAAGACGGTAATAATTAAAAAACCGCAAGGCGCGCCACGCCTGGGCCAGTTGTTTAGTCTCCATGGCGTGACTCGCTGTGATTCGCACGATCGCGGCAATCTGTATCAAGGTGAGATCGGCTGCAGTACCAACGATCCTCTTTGCGCAAAGCATCTCTTTGCGGAAGATGTATCCCACAGTGGGTACAGCGCACCATTGTTGTGAAGGGGGAGGGGGGTTGGTTATGTTTTGGCGAGGTGAATGAGCCCGTGCCACGTAACCAACGGCGCACCATAACCCACCCCAACCATCCGGCGGCGACTAAGAAAATTAGGCGTAATAGGTTCATTGCAAACGAGTATTACCTCTTTCTCGGTAGGCGGTGCGTAGACCACACCGCAGTCATAATGGTGAGTGGGGTGCCCAAAGGCACCACGCACCCCCAAGCCTAGCACTATACCATTATGGATATGCTAGGGGATAGAACGAATGTTGACTCAAAAAGTCGGGCTTGACACCTTGCCTGGGATAAGTCCATTATCCGTGTAAGAACTCTAGTGAAAATTGATCCAAAAAACCAACCATTAGCAAAATAGATAATCCAGGAGACTACATGAAAAAGATTATAGCAGCGATCCTATTGTGTCTGGTTTGTGCCATGCCGGCCTTGGCAGCGAGCAAAGACAGTGAACTGACCCTCAACAAAAGCCTGACCCTGGTGGGCAGTGGCCTGTTGGGTGTTGTATTGGCAAGTGGTGCGATCGGCCTGGTATCCGCTGGTAGCATGATGATCGAGGGCACAGGATTTGCCGACGCCCTAGAAAGCGGTGCTGGACTCGCGCTTCCCGTCGCCCTGTTAAGCGGCGTCCTGGGTATCGTGTTCGGGCAAGAAATGGTGGGACGCAACGTCGATACACTGGTTGGTGAGTTCAAGTAACTCCCCAAAGGACTATGGGATTTGTTTCCTTAGTCTTGTAGTCTCCCGGGATAGGTGAGGGCCTTGTGTTTTCATTCCCATCGGTTCTTTGTTGCGTGGTCTGTGACTATGCAGCGAAGAACCGATGGGGCGTGGGTATACCCGCGATTGTAAACTCGCGTTGTGCCCGCTAACGAAACTAAGGAGGGGTAAATGGTAACCAATAAACGTATCCATGCCGATGTGCGCAAGGTCAACGAGAAGGGCCAGACCCGTGCGCAGGTTCGCGAAGAGGTTTATCGCGCCATACGTGCCACCAATAAGAAGCTCAAGGTATTTTGGGCAAAAAGTAGTGCTCGGCA
>CAIRSR010000174.1 GCA_903881315.1 uncultured Thiotrichales bacterium
CAGGTCATCACCCATGGGAGTCTTGGCAAGATGGCGCTCTGGAAGCGACAAGGAAAGCAACGGTTACCCATTGACCTTATCTATATCTTCCAACCCGTTGTCCACATGAAACCACGATTCGGGTTCTACGATACGGTGAGGAAAGTGACGCACGAGAGATTGCCGATTAGGATGCAAGAGGCTGTCAATCAAGCAGCAAGGACGGCAAGGTAGTAGAACGAAATGTAGATCATCAAAATAGGAAGAAGCCAACACAGCAACTGCGCGAGAAGATCCAAGACATGGCTGGGGGCGGAGAGGGAAGCGGAAAGGGAAATCCTGCAATCTATGCGGGCGAAGATTTATGACGATTCATGACGAAACGTGGATGCTCACAATCGTGGACAGTTAAGAGTGGAAAGTTGCTGGTCAACCATAACGAGAAAGGCTGCTGCTATACGACACTGATAGAAACTCGATCCAGGTTTTGTATTAGCGAAATGCACTGACAGGCTAATGCAAACGCTACGCCAATAGGTACTCCCTGGCAATTGGGGTCGCGGGTGCCGCGCGAGCCCGGTTTTCGTGCCTTTTTCGTTTGAAAAAAGTTTCATTGTTTTTCAAACGTAGTGAACGCAAACAATGGGTTAGGCGGATTTAATCAAACGCGGAAATCAAACGTGAACATCCCAACGCACATCGAGACCTTGCCCATTGCTGGACTGGTGCCATACGCCAGAAACGCCCGCACGCACAGTGACGCACAGGTGGCGCAGATTGCCGGGTCGATGCGGAGTTCGGCTGGACGAATCCGGTCTTGATTGACGGTCAGGGTGGAATCATTGCCGGGCATGGGCGTGTCCTGGCTGCGTTGAAGCTCGGCATCGCTGATGCCCCGTGCATTCGCCTGGGCTACCTGACCGACACCCAACGCCGCGCCTACGTGCTTGCGGACAACAAAGTAGCGCTCAACGCAGGGTGGGATGAATCCATGCTCGCCCTGGAGATTGCTGACCTGGATGGGTTGGATTTTGACCTCTCGATAGCGGGTTTCGGGCTTGAAGAAGTGGAAGCCTTTCTCGCCAAGGCCAATGCAACACCGGAAGGCAACACCGACCCCGATGACGTGCCAGAGGTGACCGAGAATCCGGTCTCGAAACTGGGCGATGTGTGGATTCTCGGCAACCACCGCCTGACCTGCGGAGACTGCACCGAGGCGGATGTGGTCGGGCGCGTCCTGGGTGGGGTTAAACCCAACCTGATGGTGACCGACCCGCCCTACGGCGTTAATTACGACCCAAAGTGGCGTGCCATTGCTGGTGTCAACCACAACACGGGCAAGATGGGCGAGGTCTTGAATGACAACCGCGCTGATTGGCGTGAAGCCTGGGCGCTGTTCCCTGGAGATGTCGCCTACGTTTGGCACGCTGGCATCCACGCTGGTGTCGTAGGCGATAGCCTGGTTGCGTGTGACTTTGCCATTCGCTCGCAGATTATCTGGGCAAAAGACCGCTTTGCCCTTTCTCGCGGCGATTACCACTGGCAACACGAGCCGTGTTGGTACGCAGTACGTAAAACTGGTAAGGGACACTGGGCCGGTGACCGCTCACAAGCAACCCTGTGGCAGATCAAATCCCGCGACGATAGCGGTGTTGGTCACGGCACCCAGAAACCGGTCGAGTGCATGAAGCGACCTATTGAGAACAACAGCAATCCAGGCCAGGCGGTCTATGAGCCATTCTCCGGCAGTGGTACGACGATTATCGCTGCTGAGATGACCGGTCGTTCTTGCTATGCCATTGAGCTGAATCCACAGTATGTCGATGTAGCGGTACGCCGCTGGCAGCAATTCACCGGCAAGCAGGCAATCCTTGCAGCTACAGGAGAGCCGTTTCCTGAAAGTAGCGAATAATGGATTCCCCGGCGGGGCGCGGAGGACGCCGAGAAAGCGCTGGTAGAAAGCCCATCCCAGAGGAGATTCGTGAGGAATCGGCCACCTATGGTCTGCGCCAGCGCAAGGGGAAGGCGGAAGAGATAGAGGTCGAGGTCAACAGGAAGAGGATCAAGTTACACAACGAGATGAATGACAGTAAGCGGAAGGCAGGTGACCTCGTCCCTTTTGATGAGGTCAGGCGCGAATTCACCGAATACGTCAACATCGTCAACATGACCCTCGAAACCTTGCCGGACATTATTGAGCGCAATACCGGAATATCCGGCGATGTCGTCGCGGAAATCCAACTCATACTAGATAGGACGCGCCGTGCTCTCCAGGAGAAGCTCGAGTCAAACTTCGGGGCCCCCTAGATATGGACGGGTCGCGGAGATAATCTTAGCCGAGATCCCTCGGATTGGGCCGCCCATGCGGCTCAGTGTATCCGCTGCTGCCGAAAAACATGTCAAGGTAAAGACCGCAGGCGGTATGTCAGAATGGGACAGACGGGTCGCGCCGTATATGGTCGAACCGATGAACCTATTGACGAGTAGACGACACGAGGCAGTAGTATTTGTCGGCCCGGCGCGTACCGGAAAGACAGCGGCCCTGGTAGATTGTTGGTTATCCTACGCCGTTATTTGCGACCCAGGTGACATGCTGTTGTATTTCTCGGTCGAGGCCAACGCGACCAATTTTAGCAAGACCCGCTTTGCGAATATGGTGAGCCACAATAAGGCATTTCGTAAACACCTCAGCCAACGCAACACCGACAACAATATCCGCACGGTACTCTTCAAGCACGGCATGTCACTTTCGTTTGGCTGGCCGACCTCGAGCCAATTGTCACAACGCGACGCCCGTTATGTCGGGATAACCGATTACGATTCGATCGAAGACAATATTGCCGAAGAAGGCACGGCCTTTGATCTCGCGAAGAAACGCATCCAGACCATGATGTCGGCGGGCATGGCGATGATCGAGTCCAGCCCAAAGCGTGTCATCGCACGCCCCGATTGGCGGCCCGAGCACCCGCACGATGCCCCGCCCGTGGTGGGAGGGATTCTCCCCATCTACCAACGCGGTGATCGGCGGCGCTGGTACTGGCAGTGCATCCACTGCGGGGCGTGGTTTGAGGCACCGCCACTGCCAGACTATGACGACCTCGGCGACATAGAGGCATCTACTGAGACGGCGCGGGTCGTGTGCAAGGCGTGTGGTTCCATCCATACCTCACGCGACAAACATCTCTTGCAGCTTGGCGGCAAGAACAACCAACCGGGCATGTGGGTACCGGCTGGGTGTACACCGGATGCCGATGGGCGACTGACGGGCGAACCGGTACGGTCAAAGATTGCGTCGTTTTGGCTGCGCGGCTGTGCGGCAGGTCATCAAAACTGGGAAAGCCTGGTTCGCAATTACCTGCACGCGGTGCGGACGTTTGATCAATCGGGCGACGAGGGGCCACTGCGCTCAACGCTGAATATCGACCAGGGTATTCCGTTGGTACTGGTCTAGTTTGATTCCTGCTTCAACCGCATGAATATGCTATACTATTCTATAAATACATGAATATCAGATATTCTTGGTAATTTTTGTGAGGTAAATCTATGTTGAGCAGACGCACCTGTCCCAGTTGCAAATCCAGTAATTTCCGAGTAGCGAGGGCGTACAAAACCTCTAGCAACG
>CAIRSR010000175.1 GCA_903881315.1 uncultured Thiotrichales bacterium
GAGGTAGCGCCGAGGATATTGAGCCAACTCCCGCGCCTCTCCAAGACATATTCAAAAAGATTGCCCAAGAACTGCATGGCGACATCTTTGAAGGCAAGCGTTGGCCCGTTGGATAGCCCAAGCAACCACACACCAGGCCCAAGCGAACGCACCGGCGTAATCTCGGGGGAGCCAAAGATCTCTGTTGTGTAGGTTCTCTCTACCATTGCCCGCAGATCGGTCTCGGGGATGTCGTCAACAAAGCGCCGCACCACCTCGAATGCCAACTGCGGGTAGGAGAGCTGACGCCACGCGGTTAGTTCCTGCTGGGACAGTACCGGATACGCCTCGGGGATTGACAATCCCCCATCAGGGGCGAGCCCATCAACGAGGATCTCAGTAAACGAGCGGGGTGACATACCGCCTCGGGTACTGAGGTAACGTACCCGTCGGGACGGAGATTCGGCAAGGCCCGATTGAATGCTCATGGTTCTTTTCTTCCGCAAAGGGATGAGGCCTGCTACCCCTCCCGGTTTTGATAACAACCAGATCTATGACAATACTCTCATGTGCTAACCTCCCGCGACGCTGGCTTGCTGTGTGGTGCTCGTATGGTCAGGGGGGTTTCGAAGCTGATTTTACACCAATAAAAGCAAGTCTGCGGATTGGCTCGGACAAGCCAACGACACACGCGCCACAAGACCGTGCGGCATCAATGGCGGGAGAAACGCATTCTTAGTGCAAGGCTTGGCCAGCTTGCTGGGTACGCCTAACCTCAGCGTCGAGTCTCTTGTCGAGACTCTTGTTGTTCTTGGGCGAGTCGTGCGATGGAACGATCGAGTTCGCGGTGATGATGTTCCGTAAGCTCCAACATCTCTCCGCGCACGCGAGTTTCATGAGTCATTGTATCCAACTGGGAGGTGAGGATCTTGAGGCGGCACGATATTGACACACCACCAGGTAGTTGGAAGGTGCAAGAGGACGCTTCTTCGTTGGGCCGGAAGGGAACCATGTCGCGGGTGCGAAACTCAAGCCCCGTTAGGGAAATATCTGACAAGCGCCCACGAACCATGCAACCCTTGCCGACTACGGTGACAGCCGCAGCGCCCACGGTGAGCGCAACACCGCCAAGCCTGCGTTCCTGGTACTCTATGGTCTTTGGTATCCGTACCACGTAACGGGTCTGCTCTGGCTTGGTCGTATCGGGCAATTCCGCATTGAAGCTCACAACCCCATTGCAGCGTGCCATCGCGTGGAACCGCCGCACCCGTATAATGCGCTGGTGGCCCTGCTCATCTTGGATACGTTTCAATGCCATCAATCCGTGTCGCGGATCCAAAGCCACCACCGCACTGTTGTGCCATATCTCGGAGCCGGCGATGCGCAACGCCAAGACCGTTGCTTGAGACTTAATCTCTTCAAGGAGTGCGATGACACGCGCCGACTCTCCGACCATGCCAGGGGCTAATTTTTTGCTCTTGAATAACCCAAACATTACTCCCTCCGGGATATACCAGCACAGGGAAATCCCTACCTGGGTGTATCGGCAGGACACATCAAGGTTTGAGCCCCCCCTAACTTAGGATTACTCACTTGCAGAATCACGACTCTTCGCTATCCGGCAATCTGTCCGCAAGCACGCTACAAAACCCGGCACACCTAATCTGGATCGATCTTGAAATGACAGGTCTTGATCCAGAGCATGATCTCATTATCGAGATCGCCACCCTCATTACCGACACGCGCCTCGAAATTGTCGCCGAGGGCCCGATAATCGCGGTACACCAAGACGACACGGTACTCGCCGCGATGGATGAGTGGAACACTCGCCAGCACAACGCCTCTGGTTTGGTGAACCAGGTGCGCACAAGCCGCATCGACGCAACGCAGGCTGAACTGCTCACCCTAGAGTTTGTCAGCCGCTACGTCCCAACGGGCCAATCCCCCATGTGCGGAAACAGCATCTGCCAGGATCGCCGTTTCTTGGCGCGCTACATGCCGAACCTAGAAAAATGGTTCCACTACCGCAACCTGGACGTAAGCACACTCAAGGAGCTTGCCAAACGCTGGGCACCCGAAGTAGCCGGATCCTTTAAAAAGGACACTGCTCACCGTGCGCTCGATGACATTCGCGATTCCGTGGCAGAACTACGCCACTACCGCGAGCACCTCTTGCGCTTGCCGACAAGCCCTGAGCGCCCGCAGTAAACAGCCGCACCTTAGCCAGTGGCCGACGCACCAGCCATGCCGCGCAAGTGGCTGTTGAGTCGGCTCTTGTGCCGAGCTGCCTTGTTGGTGTGAATGATACCCTTCCGCGCCATGCTGTCGATAATGGGCACGGCCTCGGTATAGGCATGTTCGGCCTGGGCTCGATTACCACTACCAATGGCCTTGACGACCTTCTTGATGTAGGTACGTAACTTGGATCGATGACTGACGTTCTGCTGACGATGGGTTTCAGCTTGACGGGCACGCTTCTTAGCTTGGGCAGTGTTTGCCAAAGGGATAACTCCTCATGTGACTGGACAAAGGAAACGCAGTATTGTGCAGGGTGATTGGTGATTTGTCTACGTGATCGAAAGCCTTTACTTGATGGGAAACACCTTATCTGGATTGAGAATACCTCGTGGGTCGAAGATGGTTTTGATCTGTCGCATCAGGGCTAGGGTGGGTGGGTCTATCTCGCGGTTCACAAAGTCGCGTTTCTGCATCCCCACCCCATGTTCACCAGAGAGGGTTCCGCCGAGACGCAGCACGAGATCAAACACCTGATCTAAGCAATGGTGCGCTGCTGCAACCTGGACAGGGTCGCTTGGGTCGATCAGCAGGTTGACGTGGATATTACCATTACCGGCGTGGCCAAAGTTGACGATGGTGATGCCGTGTTCTCCGCCAAGACGGCGCAGCCCAGCGATCAGCTCCGCGATGCGTGATACCGGCACGACCACGTCTTCGTTGATCTTTTTGGGCGCGACGTGGCGTAGGGCGGGGGACAATGCCTTGCGCGTAGCCCACAGCGCCTCGGTTTCGGCTTTCGTAATAGGCACATGCAACTCCAACAAGCCCTCTCCTTGTGCGGTTCTGGTCACTCGTGCCACCGCTTCATCTAGCCCCGCAGCAGAGCCATCTACCTCGATCATCAACAGCCCACCTGCGCCCTCGGGTAGATGCGCATTAGAGTAAGAGCGGATCATTTCAATGGCTTGTCCGTCCATCATTTCTAAGGCGCAAGGGGTGGCCGGTTGTCCCATAATCCGCGCTACCGCTGCTGCTGCTGTTTCCACATCGGTGTAGATGGCCTGTAAGACCCGTCGCGCCTCAGGTAAGGGTGTAAGTTTCAGGGTTGCCTCAGTAATGATCGCAAGCGTCCCCTCCGAGCCAATCAGCAGTCGCGTGAGGTCATAACCCACCACCCCCTTGGTGGTGTATACCCCGGCACTGATTGCCTCGCCGGCACCCGTTACGGCACGTACACCCAGTGTGTTATCTCGGGTTGAGCCATACTTGACCGCATGGGGCCCGGCTGCGTTACAGGCCAGGTTGCCACCTACAGAACAAAAAGCGGCACTGGTAGGGTCAGGTGGCCAAAAAAGGCCGCTGCTCGCGGCAGCCTCTTGGATTGCTTGGTTGGTGACGCCCGGCTCTACCACCATCACCCGATTCGCGGGATCGACGACCAGGATACGATCCATCCGCTCCATCGCAAGAACCAGGCCACCGCGCACGGGTACTGCGCCACCTGTCGTACCCGTGCCGCGCCCTCGCGGAACAATGGGGACTTTAAACTCGTTGCACAACCGCACACAGGCCTGAACCTGGTGAACATCCGCAGGAAAAACCACGACATCGGGCACAGAATGGCTGCGACTATTATCATAGCCATAAGCCCAACAATCTGCGCTGTCGGTAAGAACGGCACCTTTCGGCAATAGCTCAACCAATTTGGTAATCAATCGACGAGTGAGGCGACTCATAGGCCTATTTCGAGAAAGGGAACGGCACCTACGCTGAGATCTTCACAAGGACTCGGTATCTCCCAAGACCCTTCTCATCCAACGGGTGTGGGTATTTTGACAAGTCTCACCACAGACCCCGCTACTCCAGATAAGGAAGTCATTGCTCTCCCACCCTCTGGTTTCTTCACGCCAGGTGGTTGGTCTGATAAACAATATACCGCAAGAGATCAGCAGTGAAGGTCTCATTTTTTGATAACGCCCCGGCCATTGTTTGCACGCCGATAATCGAAAAGGTACGACCAGATAAATAGTCGCTTCGCCCAATGGAAGAGCCTACTTCGTAAGGCAATGCTACGTTTTGAATCTCGGTAGACCAATATGCCGCCATCCAGGGTATCTACGATGTAGACAAATTCCTGATGAAAGGTATATTGGGTTTGCTCTCCCTGCCTATCCCCAATAAGATTTTTTACTAAGACCTGCGCTTGGAGATCCGCCGTGTGGCCATGCTTGGGTACCCATGCGGGTAGCGGGTAATGTCCGGCGTCTCCTGCCACGTACACACTCCCCTCCAGGCCAGAGACCCGACAGGAAGCATCGGCACGGATAAATCCATTCTCTGAGAGCGGAAGACTGCTTTGTTTGGCCCACGCTGGGCCCACGAGTTCTGGAATAAAGATCGTTAGATCGCTCTTTAGCTCACACCCATCTAGTATGACCTGGTCTTCGCCAAAGCCATCAATCCTTTGTCCGACACAGCTCTGAATGCCGCGTCGCGCTAACTCGCGACGGAGATAACCCTTCTCACGAATCCCCCAGCGGGCGTCGAGTTCGGGGCAAGAGGTAAAGAAGACGAGATGAAAGTTATCCCTGCGCTTCTGACGCCGCAGCAGCGTATCGATGCCAAACAAGAACTCAAACAATGGCTCACCCCGAATTGCCGCTGGATCATTCTCATTGCCTGAGAAACCAAAGGCAAGCGTCCCTCCCTGAAGCAGCGCCAAGCGCTCGGTGATAGCCAATAGGGAACGATAACCTTCGCAAGGAAGAAAGACATGCGCAATGCCCGGCAGGTTTCTCGCAGATTCCCCGCCCGTGGCAATCACCAAGCGCTCGTAGTCCATCGCTCCGGCTGTGGTATAGAGCCGCTTTGTCACGACATCCAGGCCCGTGATACTCCCTGCCACGTACTCTACTCGGTAATGCTGGATGAAGTGGTCGAGGGGAAAGTTTAGGTCATGTCGCTGGTATAATCCGGCTGGCACCCAGATCGATGCGGGGTAATAAAACATCTCCGCCAGGGGTGCCAATAGAACAATAGACCCCTGGTAACCCCGTCGGCGCAGGGTCTTTATCGTCATCAATCCCGCGAAACCTGCACCAACAACAATGATCTTCATCAGGAGTCTTCTGAGGATCGGGCCCGGAGTAAGGCAAGCAGATTACTGCTGCCGGTTGGGCTGGCCCATATTTTACGAGATCAACGACGATACACTCCCGTGCAGATCTCGTTCACTAGTTGAGTCACTACTTCTTGCATAATGCGCTGCAATTCCTGCGACAACCAGGTACGTAGCGGCGCGAAGATCATCGGTAGTTGTACCGACTGATTATGGGCGATTGTCTCTTTGACGTAGAGGGTAAAGATCTCAAGGAGTCGCCGTTCCAATTCTGCCTTGGTGAACGTGCGCCGCAACCGATGTCCCTTGCGCCAGGCCTGCAAAACCCTATGAGACAGATCTAGGGTGCATTGGATGCGTTGTGTACGGAGTGGTGTCACCTGGTCATAGGGAATGGTGATACGGAACGGAAAACCATCAACGCTGCGCAGAAATTCCCGATCAACCTCTTTCACCTTGCCCAAGAGATACTGTACCGCATGGGGGTCGCTCGGCGCGGCATCTGTCGATTTCGTGGCGGCGTATCGAATAACGATAGCATCCTTAACGACTTCTTTACCCACATTTTTGGCAAGAAACGACTCAATATGTGGTAGCAGCATGCCCAAACCAACAACCGTACGCAATCTGTCGGTAGTACGTTGACTGAATGCCTCTAACAATCGGCGATCAATCTGCAAAAGTACCGCCAATGGATCCCTCATGGTGGCAATTACCCTACAGGAGGCTTAACAGCACGGTGGAATCCGAGCATCCCAAACTGGGCAGATTTCCCGTTGACGTTGATATACCCCAAAGATCTCAGCACGTCGGACAGTTCTGGTACCGAGTAAAACATCCGCAAGGCGCTGACAAAGTACTCTTTACACTGTAAGGATGCTTCATTACTACGAAATATCAGTGCAGTGAACCACAATACAAAACGCAGATAGCCGTAAGACATCGCATCAACAATACGGTTTGTTGGGCGCATCATATCGCAATGGTAGAATCTACCTCCGGGCTTGAGTACCCGATAGATCTCAGAAAAGACCTGTTGTATCCGCAGATGGCGTGAGGCAAATTGCAGCGTCACGATATCAAAGTGGTTATCTGGGAACGGCAACGTGTGTACATCACCAATCACGCTTTCAATATGAAAGCCAGCCGCCTCGGCATTCCGCTTACCTACCGCCTGCATTTCTGCGCTGCGATCCATGGCATGCATTTCAAGGGTTGGTTCACGCTTTAACAGAGCAATACCAATTGCATTGGTTCCAGCGCATACATCAAGTCCCCGCTCCTGCGGATGCAGCTCAATCGTCTTCATAAATCTACGCCTGAACCATCCCCACAAGCCCATACTCGCTACATAGTTCGCTACATCGTAATAGGGCGCAACATTCGCGAATACCTTATCCAGATCATTCCCCCACACGGAACTGAACTTTTCGTCACGCACACTCTCACGCACGTCAGCGGGCAACTGGTCCATTACTTCCCCCATAGTCAACGATAGAAACCGGTCGATTCGTTGTCAAGATTATATTGACCAAATCTAACCCGGGCTGCTACTGGATTCTACAAAAAGGAAAGCCTCCTTCCAAGTATCACTTTCAAATGAGCGCAGCCTTTAGGGGACTATTAACGGCATTCCCACCAACAAGGCGTTGGATTTCGCCAAGATATGGGCATTCGCTCCGCGTATTTTCTCCAAGCGATTTCCATCACTGGAGACAAAGCGTGCGATGTCGGACAGAGAATCATGGGGACGCACTACATAGATATCCCCCTGGCCATGCGCCCTCATTACGCGGTACTGGGCTGCGAAAAGATCGTGGCGTGTTTGATAGACCTCGTTCATCAATGTTGCGTCGCGGCTGTGGCGTAGATGCTCTTCCCAGAGTTTACGATAGCGGTCGTAGATTTCCGCCGCCGCTGCCTCTGCCGCTGCGCTGTCCAATGTTCCGCCATCCACAGAGGGAAGCGTAGCCGTGAGCTTACTATAGCGGTCATTCAGCGCGGAGAGATCTTGGCTGCTCTTTCCTAGATTCTCACGCAGTCCGGTCGCCTCTTCCTCTAATTGTGAGAGACGGGTGCGGGCCTCGTCACGCTCTTTCGTAACGCTATCTACATTGGAACGCAACGCAACGGATTGCGTCTCGCTGTCGGTGAGTTTATTTTTAACCGTAGCTAAGGCTTCATCGCGTTCTTGTGCCTGTACTTGTAGCGTACTGACAGTGCGCTCACGCTCCAGTAGTTCTTTTTTGAGGAGGGCCAGGGGGGCTTCGCACTCTTTGAGTTCGCCACGAACCTGGGTGAGAGTTACCTCTTGCTCGGCGAGTTGTTTTTGGAGCGCATCCCGTGCCTCTGTTAGGTTTTGCGTCTTTTGTTGCAAATGGCTCATCTCATCTGCGGTCGTGTGGGCACGTACCTCGAATTCCCCCAGCGTTTCTCCGCAATGATGCGCTGCATTCATAGCGTCATGTACCCGAGACTCTTGACTGGCTATCATTGCGGCGTCGCGCTTCGACTGGTCGCGCTCGGTGATCAGGTTCTTCTCTAGGATGGCGATCCGGGTACGAGCGGCAAGGAGATCCTCTTCCAATCCGGTTGCGCGTTTTTGTGCGGTCAACCCGTCTTGGCGTATCACCGCAACGTCCGCTCGAATCCCTTCCAAGTGCCGCATGGCCTCATCGCGCTCACTCTCTGTTTTTGCCAAGCTGGCTCGTAGAGCAACCAACTCCGTGTGGGGGTCGGCCAAGGCTGTTGGTACCGATGGGCTCGGGGCTGTTGGTGGTGAAGTTACCGCTTGAGGCGTTGCGGTGGTCTCTCCCGCTGCCTGTGACGGAGGCATCCCGCTCGGCCCTGCCACCTTCTCTGCTCCTATGGCAGTTGTCGATGCCGTGGTCTTTTCTGGCTCTACGGCAGCCGACGGTGGTGTCACGACTGGCGCTTGTGCAGCACCCTCTTGGCCTTTCGCCTCAGGGGATACCGTTGCTGTCGGTTGATTCTCCACTGAGGTTGTGGCCTTTGTGCCAGAGGCTGGAGCAGACTCCTCGGATGCTGCCGCCGCCGTGAACACGACACAGAGCGCGCAACCCAACCACCATCTCTTGATGTTCCTAACGTCACGTCGTTGCATACCGACCCCCAAATATTAAATGACTGACTGCCATAGGGAGACTACGTTTAGCGTGTTGCCCGAAAGGATTTAGATGGGTATCTAACCCCCTAGTGATTGCGGCAGTTTGCGGCTAACATGGGGCGGAGGTTTGTATAACAAGGTGCCCCGCGTCGTGAAAAGCCATGATAGTTGGATCATTGATGTCACCGAAACGGATTTTACCGCGCAGGTTGTGGAGGGCTCGCAACAGCGTCCGGTGTTGGTTGATTTTTGGGCCGAGTGGTGCGGGCCCTGCCGTGCGTTGACCCCCTTGCTTGAGCGGGTGGTGCTGAGCTACCACGGCAGGGTGCTGCTCGCCAAGGTTGAGGCTGACGAGAACATGCGTCTCGCCGGACTCTATCGACTGCGCGGGTTCCCCACCTGTCTTCTGTTCCGTGACGGTGAGATGGTCGGTCATTTTTCTGGTATGCGTCCGGAACATTTTGTGCGGGATTTTATTGAGACCCATGGCAGACTGCCGTAGCACGGTACGCCGTCCATTGTGATCTTCGACCGGGACACTGGGCACGTTTCAAGAGCGCTTCATCGAATCAAAAAAGGCGGAATTCGTCTTGGTGGCTTTGACGCGCTCCAAGAGGAAATCCATCGCGGCAATCTCGTCCATCGGGTGCAAGAGTTTACGCAGGATCCACATCTTTTGCAGTTCATCCGCCTCGGTGAGCAGTTCCTCGCGCCTGGTGCCAGAACGGTTGATGTTCATTGAGGGGAATGTCCGCTTCTCTGAGATCTTCCGGTCCAGATGGATTTCCATGTTGCCGGTTCCTTTGAATTCCTCGTAGATCACATCATCCATGCGCGAGCCCGTATCGATAAGCGCTGTCGCGATGATGGTGAGGCTTCCACCCTCTTCGATATTACGGGCGGCACCGAAGAACCGCTTGGGGCGATGCAGCGCATTGGCATCCACACCACCGGTCAGAACCTTGCCGGACGAAGGAACCACGGTGTTATAGGCACGCGCCAAGCGCGTAATGGAATCAAGCAGTATCACGACATTGCGCTTGTGCTCGACCAGGCGCTTGGCCTTCTCGATGACCATTTCAGCGACCTGCACATGCCGGGTTGCAGGCTCGTCAAAGGTGCTGGAGATGACCTCTCCGCGTACCGATCGCTGCATCTCGGTCACTTCTTCCGGGCGCTCATCGATCAGCAGCACGATGAGATAGCTGTCTGGTGAGTTGTGCGCGACGCTCTGCGCAATACTTTGCAGCATCATGGTTTTGCCCGCTTTGGGCGGTGACACCACAAGCCCGCGTTGACCTTTTCCAATCGGGGCGATGAGGTCGATGATGCGCGGCGTAATGTCCTCGGAACTGCCGTTCCCCCGCTCTAAGGTCAGGCGTTCATTGGCGAATAGAGGGGTAAGGTTCTCAAACAAAACCTTATTCTTTGAGTTCTCCGGGGTCTCGAAATTGATGTCCCCCACCTTGAGCAAGGCAAAATACCGCTCACCCTCTTTGGGGGGGCGAATCTTACCAGAGACCGTATCGCCGGTACGCAGGTTGAAGCGGCGGATCTGGCTCGGTGAAACGTAGATGTCGTCAGGGCCGGCAAGATAGGAGCTATCTGCGGAGCGCAGAAAACCGAAACCATCCTGTAAGATCTCAAGGACTCCATCACCGTAGATGTCCTCACCCCTTTGGGCATGAACCTTCAGGATGGCGAAAATCACATCCTGTTTACGGGAGCGTGCCATTCCCTCTATGCCCATGCTTTGGGCAACATCAATCACTTCGGAAGCGCTTTTTTTCTTGAGTTCAGTGAGATTCATGGTAGTAAATTTAGATGGGACAGCGCGAACCGTACAAAAAACACGGGCACGGTAGAGCTTTGGCGGGATGCAGGGAAGCACGCAGAACAGAGTGGCTAGGAAGCCGAACAGACACCCGATGGGTACGGAGGCGTCTTTGAGGAAGTGTGCGGAGGGAAGATATCACCTCCGCTGGGTGCCGTCCAGTCCCCCCTGCCACTTGGGGGACAACCACTAGCCCCCGTGCCAGAGAACTGAGGCCAGCCTCTCGGATCCTCTTGGCCCGAGCCTTCTCTGCCATCATGAAAGCGAACCCGTTGCATTCCCAGCAACGTAAGGTGGTTCTGCCGTGTGAATTTTATGTGGACATAATATCAAAAACAGATATCCTTGAACCACTTATTTTGACTGCTCTGGGGAATATAAGCCACCGATCGCCGACATTCACCAAAACCGACGATCGGATGGGTGGAAAACAGCAACCATCACAGGTTACTATCAATGAAAACACCGATTTGTGATCGGGAGAGTGCGCCCACCTTGGTGGCTTCCACCTGACCGTTCTTAAACAGCATCAGGGTTGGGATGCCACGGATCCCGTAGCGAGGCGGGGTCTTAGGGTTCTGATCGATATTGAGCTTGGCGACCTTGACGCGCCCAGCGTACTCTGCGGCAACATCATCCAACACGGGAGCAATCACCTTACATGGGCCACACCACTCTGCCCAATAGTCAACCAAGACCGGTATCGATGACTTCAGCACATCACTCTCAAAGCTGTCATCGGTGATGGTTACGATATTCTCACTCATGGGAAACCTTTATTTCTCTTGGGGAACGAAAAACGATAAGCAGGTGATCGCGATGGGTGCAGGAAGACCAACCCGTCCGGCGCGACCGGGGACGTGGTGTGGATTTCATCCTAATCGACCGGATGTTGCAAGCCCGACCGACCTTTTTCTCTGACAAAAAAATCGAACATGACAGATAACCACCTGACCAATTTACCATTCTCTGGTTTTGACCTGCCCGAAACATTAAGCCGTGGTCTTGCTGATCTTGGCTTCACCCACTGTACGCCAATCCAGGCGCAGACACTGCCTGTTGCGCTCACCGGGCGAGACGTTGCGGGTCAGGCACAAACTGGCACTGGCAAAACCATTGCCTTCTTGCTGGCTACTTATGCCCACCTCCTGCGTCACCCTGTGATCCAAGCGGCAGGGAACCCGCAGCCCCGTGCCGTCATTATGGCACCAACGCGGGAGCTGGCAATCCAGATTCACAAGGACGCAGAGGAACTCGGCAAGTATACTGGGCTGCGCCTTGGCCTAGCATACGGCGGTACTGGCTACGAAAGCCAACGGGCAACCATAACCGAGGGGGTGGACATCCTCATCGGCACACCCGGTCGCATCATTGACTACCACAAGCAGCAGGTATTCGGTCTCAAGGGAGTGCAGGCGATGGTTTTGGACGAGGCCGATCGGATGTTCGACCTAGGCTTTATTGCCGACGTGCGTTTCATGCTACGCCGGATGCCGCCTCCGGCACGACGCCTCAACATGCTTTTTTCGGCAACGCTTCCCTGGCGGGTCTATGAACTGGCCTACGAGCACATGAACGACGTGCATCTGGTGCAGATCTCTCCCGACCGAAAAACCGTCGAACAAGTGAGTCAATGTGTCTATTATACGGCCAATGAGGAAAAACTCCCGCTGCTGGTGGGCTTGTTGCGCACCATTGATCCACGCCGCAGCATTGTTTTTGTTAATACCAAGGCAGAGGCCGAAAAACTACGCATGCACCTAGTCGCAAATCATCTCCGATCTGCCGTTCTGTCTGGCGACGTTCCCCAGATCAAGCGCATGAAATTGCTTGATTCCTTTCAGCGCGGGGATTTGCCGGTGCTCGTTGCTACTGACGTTGCCGCGCGCGGTCTACACATCCCCGACGTGAGTCACATTTTTAATTATGACCTCCCCCAAGACCCAGAGGATTATGTCCACCGTATCGGTCGCACGGCTCGTGCCGGGGCTGCTGGCGATGCAATCAGTTTTGCGTGTGAGCGGTACTCGTTTTTTCTCCCCGAGATCGAGTCCTTTCTCAATTATAAGATCCCAATCGGCGAGCTTACTCCAGAACTCCTGGTGAGTACGGTGCCGCCTTCGGCTGAGGCGTTACGCGAATATCGGAGCCAACATAGTAAAGTCCATGGTCGTCCCAATGCGCCGCATTCAGCGCCTCGGCGACGCCCGCGACCATAATTGGCTCTCGTCAAGAGGATTGCTTACTCAAGAAAAGGCAATCGGTGGTGTTTCTCCGTTTGCCGACCCCCTCGGTCTGTCACGGTTGTGGCGTTCTGCGGAGTGATGACTAGGAACGCTTTCTCAGCGGCAACTCTTTTGTTTCAGCGATGAGTTGCCGCATACTATCCCTGATAGTACCAGATCAGCCCACACATGCCGTACAACGAAAGCGATGCAAAAAGGTTAGCATCGCGCATACGATCGAGCGCTGTTGGATTCTTGTTATACCAATAGATCCAGTAACAACCATCCACCGAGAACCACGTATAAAAAAGCATCAACGGGAACTTTCTCCATTGCCTTTCTAGTACAACCCGCATACTCCAAGCGGTGGTTAGATAGGTGGTGATTGCCATCATCAAACTGATTGGAATGTCCCAATCCGGTGCTTGGTAGGAGTCCGAGATCAAATAATGAGCAGGATGATCCCTTCCCCGCTATCTTCTGTGCATTAGCGATTACGCGAGGCGCTGGTTGAGCCTGCGGTAGCGTTCGGGCAGCAAATGCAGGTAGGGCAAGATAGCCGCCTGGCGCTGAATGGGATCAGTGACCCGCGTACGCAGAGTCTCGATCTCGGTTTGACGATGATTGGCATCTGGATGCTCGATAAGATTGCGCGCCCCATAACCGCGAAAACCCGGCGGTAGCTCCATCGCGTTGACATCCAGCGGTTCTTGGTGCAGCGTCGGCAACTCTGCTGACGGGCTCGTCCATACCGCGAGGGTGCGGCTTAACCAATCGCGGTCGTTGCGCGCCGGAAAGTCTGCGCGATAATGGGCTCCACGACTCTCGGTGCGTACTAACGCACCGTAGGCAATGGTCATCGCAAGTTTGATCATGCGCGGCAATCGGTACGCTGCCACCAATTCGGGATTGGCCGCATGTCCGCGTGTGCGCACCGATACCTGTTGCGCCCGCCGCAGAAGCTCTTGCAACTCTCCCACCGCTTGTTCCAATTCGGGGCCGTTGCGGAACATCCCGACCGCGTCCATCAGTACCGTTTCCATCTGCCGACGAATCGCCACCGGATCTTCGCTACCTGCCCCATTGAGTAGGCCCTCTAGCCTGGACTGTTCCCGTCGCAGGGATTCGCGCACCAAGCTCGTCGGACAGGGTGTTTCTACCGCCGATGAAAAACAAAAATCCGCGACATATTCAGAGACTAGCATTCCCGCCACAACCGTTTCTGCCACCGAGTTCCCGCCGAGACGATTAAAGCCATGGAGATCCCAGCAGGCGGCCTCGCCACAAGAGAACAATCCAGTGAGTGTCGGGCTCATCCCTCTGTGGTCAGTGCGGATTCCGCCCATCGAATAGTGCTGGGTTGGGCGCACGGGAATCCACTCACGGGACGGATCGATACCCAGGAAGTAGTGGCAGATCTCTTGTACCTCCCGCAGATTACGATTGATATGCGCAGCACCTAGGGCGGTAATATCAAGCCACAAATGTGCGCCGTAGGGGGATGTCACTCCCTTACCACTGCGGATATGTTCTGCCATACGGCGGGCAACCACGTCCCGTGAGGCAAGTTCTTTTTTCTCGGGCTCATAGTCGGGCATGAAGCGGTGCCCAGTAACGTCGCGTAACAGACCGCCGTCGCCACGACACCCCTCGGTGACCAAGATCGCTGAAGGTACCAGCGCCGTTGGGTGAAACTGAACCGCTTCCATGTTGGCCAACTCGGCAATGCCGGTCTCGAGCGCTAGGGAGGCCCCCATCCCGTCGTTGATCAGTGCGTTCGTGGATACGCCATACAGCCGACCATAGCCGCCTGTCGCAATCACCGTGGCATGTGCCACATAGGCGGTCAGTTCGCCCGTTGCTAAGTCACGCACGATGGCACCATAGCAGTGGTGGGCATCATGGATAAGTGCGATAGCCTCCTTGCGTTCGTGTACCGGAATGGCCTCCGCTGCAGTACGATCACTCAGCGTGTAGAGCATGGTGTGACCAGCACCATCCGATGTGTAACAGGTACGCCAAGTGCGCGTCCCCCCGAAATCACGCGCAGCAATCAGACCATGCGCTGCCTCCGGTTCGATGAGAGGGTGACGCGCACCATCAATCAGGATCTCTCGGCTGCCCGCCCGCACGCGGCTCCAGGGTACGCCCCAGGCGGCCAATTCACGCACGGCCTTGGGTGCTAGGTGGACGAACATCCGCGCAACCACCTGGTCGCAACCCCAATCGCTACCGCGCACCGTATCCTCGAAGTGACAGTTCTCGTCATCGCTTAAACTCCGTGCACCATTGCCAAGACTCGCCTGCATCCCGCCCTGAGCGGCTACCGAGTGAGATCGCTTGACTGGTACCAAAGATAAGACAATGGGTGACAATCCCCGGCGCTTTATGCCGAGCGCAGTACGCAGGCCTGCCAACCCTCCGCCGATAACCAATGCGTCACAATGAATTACGTTCATAGTTCACAACCAGATGGTTAATACAAACCAGCATGGGCGGCATGTTCGATACCGATACGGATATAAGTAGTCAATGCCAGAAAACCAAGAAGCAGAAACACAATACCCACTCCCAGCATCGCCCAACGCAATCGGATACGGAAATCTGCCAGGCCATGACTCCATTTCATGACAAAACGATAAAAACCAATGCAACCATGTGGCACAACAACCAGCAGCAGCAGCAGATCAAGCGGGAAAAATCTCTCAGTCCAGACGCGCACAGAAGACTCGATAGGGCCAAGCTGCTCGGGGTGCGTAAGAATAACATAGAGATGAACCGACCCCAGAAAAAGCATCGCAAAACCCGTAATCACCTGGATTATCCAAAGGGTAGTGTCTCTGTGACGAAAGACACGCGCATGGCTCCAGAAAGCGCGCCACTGGCCTACGTTCGCCGGGAACCTGCCTAGGGTTAACCCAGCGTGAGCAATAAATAATGCAAACACCGTTGCCGCGAAACAAAACACTAAAGACGGGTAGGTCTCTCCAAAAAAATAGTAACCCTCAAAAAAACGCGACACTCGCCACATTGCTTCTTGGCCGAGTAGAATAGAAGAGGTAAGGAAAATATGCAGACACAAGAACACCCAAAGGAATAAGCCAGTCATGCTTTGGAGTAAATCGATGCGCCCCTGCCATGGGTCACCCTTGCCCGAGCTGATGTTATACATTTGGCATAACCTTTGTGCGACCAATCAGGTACCAACGAAGCGAGGTCATGGGCTGCGACGCACACATAAGCAACGCGCTGCTCACCCAACAAACCGGAAAGATGTCGAAAGGGAATTGATGTACATATTTTGCCACTGACTGAACCTTACGTGACCTGGTCATAGAGTAAAATCGTTGCTCTGGCTAGATACCTAACATCTCAAGGTGGATATGGTCGTAGGTCACGCAAGTTTATGATCAGCGCCGCGATCCCGACCTGTTATCGGAGAAACAATGAGCGGCTCACCGCATCCCGGCCCTTGGCAGGGTTGCCACGCTGTAAGCTGTAATTAGGTGGTGAAAACTACGCCACATCGTTATCAACTGTGCGATGGGGTTATGCTACCCCATATCCACATCCACGGGCTAGAGGATCGGCATCAAAAGCGTTTTATTTGCGTGGTTGTGTCGCTGCAGGGCTAGCTTGTGGTACGGTAGGTGTGCGCTGGCTGCTGTTCCTCAAGAACCTGGGGTGTGAGGAGTGCTTTGGGTGGCCACCAGGCGGTGGTCTGCCAACGGGTGTCTGCTGCGTCTAAACAATCCTCATTTCGAGCGAAAGGTACGTCAAAGGTAGGTGCTTAGCGTCGATGCGGGTGCTATCCTAGTACGCTTTTCGTATTTCGTGGTCGTGCGCCAATCCGCTGTAGTCGGGACGCCTCAAGAACCCGCTTCTTTTCTGGCTTCCAAACGGTTGCAAAGAGAGGGTTCAGCGCCTCACCAATTGGAAGGGTGGCGTGGGGATTTTTCCAAAGGAATGCGTACGTAATTGTTTTTTTCGGTGGCACCGCGCCTTAGCGAAGGGGCGAGGCGCACACGAGAGGGACAGAAGGCCGTTTTTTGCGGCTATCCACAAGGAGAATTTTCGGAGTGCGCTATGTTGACCCGCCATCAACGGATACCGTACCAGGTAGTGGAAAGCGGGCACCTACGGAAGAGTATTTCTGTGAATACAGCGGTGATTCTTACGATGCGCACTGACTTGAGCACGAACCGCCTGTAGTCGCGATGGTTGTTGACCACCGTGGCTGTCGAGCAGATACCCTGCCTAACGCAGCAAACGAGGGTTTGGGTGGTTCTGAGGTATTGGATTCGTTGGGGAAAATCCCATGAGAAATAGATTCAATCGCTTTTGTTTATTCATCACGCTGCTCGTGGGGCTATGTGCTTCGTCCTTTGCGGTGGAAGAGAATTTTTACAAATGGACGGATGAGAAGGGTATTATCCATTACGGCGATCATGTGCCGCCTGAATATTCTCAGCAAGAACAATCAGAGCTTAATAAATTTGGACTAACCGTTGGGGTTACCAATGCGCCTAAAACGAAAGAGCAACTGATCGAGGATGAGCGCAAGGCGCGTGTCCAGGCAGCAGAGCGTCGCAAAATCGCTGAGATGCGATTACGGGATCAGGCGTTGCTAAATTCTTATACCACTGTCAAAGATCTAGAGAATACTCGCGATGCAAAGATTGCCGCTGTGGATAGTATTATAACCGCGACCAACAGTAATATTGCCATTTCCCTAAAAACCCTCAGAGACCTGATGGCGCGCGCCGCAGAAATAGATGGCAGCGGCAAGCCGGTTCCTGAAGTATTGCGTAAAAATATTTCCAGTACGCAAGACCTTATCGGTAAATACAAGGCCTACATTGAGACAAAGCGCAAAGAGCAACATGATATCCGTACTCAGCTTGATGATGATATCAAAAGATTCCGTGAGCTGCGCGGGTTACCAGAAACAGAAATCTCCGATCAGGAGATACTGTCGCAGAAAAACGGCGATCTAGCCAAGGATGCTGCTAAAAAGGAGGGTAGAATGGTAATGGCGGAATGTAATGACCCTCCTGGCTGCGCACAAGCTTGGTCTTTGGCGCAATATTACATAGAGGCTAAGTCCAGTGCTCGCCTACAGATTGTGACCGATACCCACCTGGCTACCGCTGAACCATCCATGCCGGACTCCATTGGTCTTTCTGTAGTCCGTGTACCAATACGCGGTGGGGAGCGTTTTGTCATGGAGATTCACTGCCACAATTCCCCTGAGGGGAAGGAATTTTGTCGCACACCCGAGGCACAATCCATCCTAGACGGGTTTAAAGACTATCTGTCAGGGCATTAGCGCGATAGGAGAGTAGGCCTGTGGATTTTGTTTTGTCAAAGTTATTGTGGATTGTGGTGGCACCGTCGAATCTCGTGGCATGGGTGCTCGTGGTCGGCGTTTGTTTGCAGGGGTTTGGCGGACCTTATTGGCAACGATTGGGTTGGGGGCTCACTCTATTTAGTGCGTCAATCCTCTTCGGGTTTCTTTGGTTCCCCGTAGATAATTGGGTAGAGAAATCACTGGAACAGCGCTTTCCAATCCCCAGCTTGCCAGCGCATGTGGATGGCGTTATCGTGCTTGGCGGTATGGTCGATCCATCAGTCATCAAGGTGTGGGGGCAGCCAAAGTTAAATGGCCAGGCGGACAGGCTAACAGAATTCGTGCATCTTGCCCGTCTCTACCCAGAGGCAAAGTTGATCTTCTCGGGTGGTTCAGGGAGCATACGATCTACCGATCTCACCGAAGCGGCAGTAGCACAAGAGATCCTTTCTCGCATTGGTCTCCCCCCAGAACGAGTACACTTTGAGGGAAGGTCGCGCAATACCTACGAGAATGTCCAATTCAGCTATGCGATTGCGCAGCCCAAGCCGGGAGAAACCTGGGTTGTCGTCACGTCTGCGCTACATATGCCACGCGCGGTTGGTATCTTCCGCCAGATAGGTTGGCCAGTTTTGCCTTATCCGGTCGCTTTTATTAGCGCTCCTACCAGCCTCCTGGATCCACCGATGGACTTGGCTGACACGCTATTCCGATTGGATGGAGCAGTGCATGAATGGATTGGTCTCATCGCATATCACCTGATGGGGCGCACCAGCGACTGGGTTCCGAAACCTTGAGTCTTTACAGCGGCTGGGGAAGAACCTTACGATTAACAGCGCACAGCCGCCCGCTGAGAAACCTCCTGATCTCATGACGTTCCCATAAAAATTCCTATCGGCCTGTGCGCTGACAGTTAGTGTTGGTGCGGTATCACTGCCGCGCCTCTGGCTAGAGGTCATAGCTCTATCTGTGCGCCCAATTCTACTACTCGGTTGGTGGGCAAGCGCAGGAATTCCGTCGCACTGCCCGAATTACGCGCCATGGCAGCAAACAGGTGTTCCCTCCAGAGCATCATAGCGGGCCCGATACTCGGGATGAGTGTTTCTCGGCTGAGGAAGAAACTCGTGGTCATGGGATTGAATGCCAAACCGTGCGCCTGACACAGGGCTAATGCCTTGGGTATATCAGGGGTTTCGGAGAAACCATACCGAACCGTAATCCGTGCGAATCCTGGACGAATGTGTTGAATTGCCACTCGTTCATTGTCGTCTACGGCAGGGATCTCTTCTACTAGCACGGTGAGCAAAACCACCTGTTCGTGGATAACGTGATTATGGTGCAGGTTGTGCAGCAAGGCGCGGGGAATCCCTTCGCAACGGGCGGTCATGAATACCGCTGTGCCCGGTACGCGGATAGGAGGGCTTGCAACCAAGGCGTCCAGAAAGCTTTCCGTCGGTATGGAGTCATTCGCGAGCTTTTGCAGTAACATCTCGCGTCCCCGTTTCCAGGTTTTCATGAGGAGATAGATGCCGACCCCCACCGCCAAGGGGAACCATCCTCCCTCGGCCACCTTGAAGAGATTCACACCAAAGAAGGTGAGATCCACTGTTAGCATTACCCCCAATCCAAGCAATACCACACCCCATGGCCAGTGCCACATATAACGCGCTACTACGGCTAAGAGTAATGTGGTGGTCGCCATTGTCCCGGTGACCGCAATACCATACGCTGCGGCCAAGGAGTCGGATGATCCGAAACCCATGACCAATAATTCAACAGCAACCGCCAGGATCCAGTTGATTGTGGGCAGGTAGATCTGACCTCGCGTAGCAGATGAGGTGTAGCAGATCCGCATACGCGGCAGGAAGCCAAGTTGTACTGCTTCCTTGGTGAGGGAGTACGTCCCCGAGATAACAGACTGAGAAGCGATAATCGTAGCGAGCGTTGACAGTATCACCAACGGATAGAGACCCCAGTCTGGTATGAGGTGGTAAAAAGGGTTTACCACTGCGGCAGGATCACGGATCAACAGGGCCCCTTGGCCGAAATAATTGAGTATCAGCGAGGGTAGAACAAGGCTCATCCAAGCGTTTCGGATAATCTGACGCCCTAAATGACCCATATCCGCATAGAGCGCTTCAGCGCCGGTGATGGCAAGCACTACCGCACCCAGGATAAACGCTCCGGTTATGCCATGGCAGGTAAAGTATGACAAGCCATAGCGTGGATCTAACGCAGCCAGGACGCCTGGGGTTTGGTATACACTCACTGCACCCAATATGCCGATCGTAAGAAACCACACAGCCATTACTGGGCCAAATAATGCCCCGACCCGGGCGGTGCCCTGACTTTGAATCAGAAACAAGCCGGCTAGTACCGCAACCGCTAGTGGTACCACATACGGAGTAAGTCCGGGGGTCGCAACCTCCATCCCTTCTAGGGCTGACAATACCGATATGGCCGGAGTAATTACGCTATCCCCGTAAAACAACGCTGCGCCAGTAAGGCCTATTGTAATGACGGCAGTTCTGCGTCGACCCGTTGTTGCAAAGGCGTGCAACGCAAGCGCGGTCAGCGCCAAGATGCCCCCCTCGCCACGATTATCTGCACGCATCACAAAAAATACGTATTTCATGGTGACGACGAACGTCAAAGACCAAAAGATTAACGACAAGACCCCAAAGATGTCGTTCTGATTTACGACTGCGCCACCCGTGTGAAAACACTCGCGAATGGCGTAGAGAGGGCTTGTCCCGATGTCGCCGTAGACTATTCCAAGGGTGGCAAGAAACAATGAGCTAGATTTTGGCAATAGCGAAGTCTTGGCGGCAGGAATGGGGTGGGCGGGTGGCGTAATCATAGAGTACTACCTAGGTTGAGAACGAGGCCCAAGGGCGTCGGGTTTCTGGCAAAGGGTTATCGCTGGCCTGGTTATAGCATTGCTGTTGGTAGACAGGGCAAGGGGCCGGCTAGATAGCGTCAACCGAAAGACGCGCTGCCTTATAAGGCTACGGCCAATGCTGTAATGCCTTTGCCACATTACGACTATCTGTTCACTGAACAACAGAAGTTTTCGTATACGTTAAAAAATAACGTCACCTGGCATAAAATAATGCTAGCGATTGTGAAAAAATTGGTGCTCCATTACGGTTAGGATGCGCTCTATCTCTGCTTCTAGCCGCGTCAGTAGATCGTTTGACCTTGGGGCGTGGAAGATTACATCACGACGCAGTTGTCCGAGTGCCGTGAGGTGTGCCGTAAACATTTCTTCTCCGCGCAGATTGGGGGCGTAAGCCACTAGTAATGCCAGCTCCTCACGTAGATCCTCAAGCGGGCGACGCGCCTCTAGGACAGGGCCACCGGCCTCTTCTATCAGGGGTTGGATCACATCTCGCAGGGCGACCGCTTCTTCTGGTGTGCTCCAAACGTGGGTTAAGGGCCAGAGGTCGCGGGGGGTGGCTTCGTCCCTACCATCTAGCAGCGCAGCCGCACGAATCAATTTGAGACCCTTCACAATACGCCGGTCGGAAAGATCTATCCCCTCGGCCCGCAGATGGCGCAGCAGCCCTTGGTACAAGGCGGCTATCTCTGCTATCGCCACATCGGGCAAGGCGCGATAGAGGTTATCCAAGTCCTCGGGGGCAAGAGAGGGTTCAGGTGCAGTCGGTGTGGATGCGCCCATTTCAAGCGCCCACCCTTTGCTTAGCAACTCGCCGAGCGCAGCATCTTGCACTGGTTCTAGGCGCAGGCGCAGCAGAAATCGGTCAGAAAAACCGCGCAAGGAAAGGTCGTCGGGTAGATGGCGAGAGGTTGCAAAAAGGGAGATCAGTGGAACCGTAAGACGCTCAAACCCGTTATGAAAAACGCGATTTTGCAGCAGCGTAATCAGGGAATTAATCATCAATGAGTTGATCTGAAACACATCATCCAAGAGGACAATGCGGGCGCTAGGCAAAAATCCATCCGTTCGTGTGCGAGTGCGATCGGGGTGGGGTAGCAAACCATGGTGCGCCCCACACAGCTCTGCGGTATCAGTGAAATGGGTTAGTAGGTAGTGAAATGTTTCGCATTGAATCGCGTGCGCGAAGCGCTCGACCAAATCTGATTTGGCCGTTCCCTGCGGCCCAAGAAACAGCAGGTGCTCGCGGGAGACCAGCGCCAGTATGACGAGATCGACTGCCGTATCGCGCCGAGCAAAACTAGATTTAAGTCTCGTCGCCACGTACTGAAGGCGACTTATGGTCGTCAGGGTGTCTGGAGAAAGTGACATACTACTGGAGGGCGCTACGTAAAGGGTTCACGATACGCTCTTAACGGGGCGATATTCGAGCCCGAGAGTAGCCAGTAGCCACAATAGGGCAAAGGTGGTTCCCATTAAAAAAACGCCCTGCATTCCAAAGTGTGCATGCATCCACCCGCCGAGACTGCCACCAATAAACGCACCCAAGAATTGGGCAGTACTGTAAATGCTCATGGCCGTTCCTTTCGCCTCTGGTGGTGCCAGCTTCGACATAAGAGAGGGAAGGATGGCTTCGAGTAGGTTGAACGCCGTAAAAAATAAAAACAAAACAAAACCTGTTGCCCACAGGCTGACATGGGCCGGTATAAACAGTAACTCAGCAATGCCAAGAAGTGAGACGGATCCCAGCAGGATCTGCTTGATAAGACCGCGTTTCTCCGCAATCAATACAAAGGGCACCATCGCTGCGACGGAAAACAACAACACCGGAAGATAGACCCACCAGTGTAACTGTTTATCCAGGTATTCACTCAGTACCAGTGGTACCACTACCCAATTGGCAGTGATAATGGTATGTAGCGACAAAATGCCAAAATCGAGACGCCGCAGTGTTGCATTATGATACACGCCCTTTAATTTACTGGGTATCGCGCCCGCCTCTTGGTGCGGCTCGCTACAGGCGGGTGTGGGAACAATAAAAAGAAGCACCCCAATACCCACCACCGCCAGCCCGCCGATGAGCCAGAAAATACCTGGCACGCCGATCCAATGATCGATGGTTGGTGCAACGACAATCGCTACCATGAACGATAGCCCAATGCTCATGCCAATCATCGCCATGGCCTTGGTGCGTTGTGTTTCACGGGTCAGATCAGCGGCAAGCGCCATCACGGGCCCGGCAATCGCACCGGCCCCTTGGAGTGCGCGACCAAAAATGACTCCCCAAATAGAAGTGGAAAGCGCCGCCACAACACTCCCTGCGGCAAAGATGACGAGACCAATCGCAATGATAACCTTGCGCCCGAAACGGTCGGAGAGCATCCCAAAAGGGATCTGCAACAACGCCTGGGTGAGACCGTAGGCACCAATCGCAACCCCCACCAATGTCGGCGTAACCCCAAACAGTTCGTGATTGGCGTAGAGGGCAAAAACCGGAAGGATCATGAACAAGCCAAGCATCCGCAGCGAAAAAATACCCGCTAGCGCGATCGTAGCGCGGCGCTCAATGGGGGTCATGCCTGAATTTTCCATGCAAATTTCCGTCTGATGTGGAGAAGCGATTTTGGAGTGACTGGTGGATGTTGCTAACAACTTGCGCTCACAGAGGGTTCCTCTTTTGCGAGACGCAACCCTCAGTGATAGTATGGATGGTGCCGTGGTAGCGAAGGAATGTAGCAGCAATAACATCCCCCTAGAAAGACTGAGAGTAAGATTGCTGCAACGATTCGCTGGCTTCGTTTCACTATGCTTCTCCAGGGTATCTCCCCGACAGACTGGGATGATTGGTTTTGACCATTGCCTTTTTCGGGCCCAACGGGCACCGTCTTACGCTCGCACTACTCATCGCATTGCTGGTGCATCTTTTGGTGCTCACCTTGGCGCAGGTTGACATGTCCTCGCGGCTGCCTGCAACCATGCCTACATTGAAGGTTTTCTTGGCCCCCCAACATCGCGGAGCCTCTCCAGAACGTCAAGAGACTACACCAATCACCCAACCGTTGGGCAGTTCGCTGCAGAAAACCGCATCAATCACGCCCCCCCACGCCGACACGACCCCTATCACCCCTCCCCTACGCAGTACCCCAATGAATATGCCCCATCGGCCTATCGGGCAAGAGGCGCACCACGGACAACACCCGTTTCCGCCAGCAACGCAAAGGGTGCTACCATCCTCTGCCCAAGTAACGCCCCCCCCTTTGGCGGCGCCTCGCTTGGCCAGGCGTAGTGCGGCTCTGTTGGTTGCGAGCAGCCTTGAGATTGCTGAGCGTACGGCAGAGCAGAATCCGCACCACGACCTAAGCCACACCCGCAGTGTCTACATCAGCAGTCGCTCGCACGATTTCAAGTATACTGCCTACCTGGAGGCATGGCGGATTAAGATAGAGCGGATTGGTAACATGAACTATCCGGCGGACGCACAACGTCGCCGGATCCACGGCAGTCTGGTACTAGACGTGGCGCTAAACCCGGATGGGGGGATTCGTGATATCCAGCTCGTCCGTACCTCTGGGCACAAACTTTTGGATGAGGCAGCCAAGAACATTGTCCAACTATCTGCCCCGTTTGCGACATTTCCAGCGGATATCCGCAAGGAAGCTGACGTTTTACACATCACCCGAACTTGGCAATTTCGTGCGGACGATGTCTTCGAGTGAGTGCAGAACGACTGCCTCGCAACGGAAGATAGGAGATCTGTCCCGATACCCTTGTATGCCTTGATAGCCTCACTCATACTACTCACATGGTCGAGTTCACTTCCTCTCTCACGAATCACTTTCTCATCGCCATGCCGATGTTGGCGGATCCCAATTTCTTCCATACGGTAACCTATGTCTGTGAGCATAGCCGTGAGGGAGCCATGGGTATCGTCATCAATCGGCCGCTCTCGGTTACTGTCAGCGAGATCCTAGAGCAGATGAGCATCACCATGGAAGATGGCGAAACCCTTCGTAACCAGCCAGTCTTTCTGGGGGGGCCCGTCCAACGCGAACGAGGCTTTGTCATCCACCAACCGATTGGTAATTGGGAGGCCTCGCTGGCGGTGACCGACACCATCGGTGTGACCACCTCCAGGGACATCCTGATGGCCATGGCCGGTGGTACCGGGCCGCGCCGCTCGTTGGTTGCCCTCGGCTACGCGGGTTGGGGGGCGGGTCAGCTTGAGCGGGAGATTGCTGCCAACGCCTGGCTGAGTGGCCCTGCCGACCTGCGCGTCTTGTTTGAAACACCGATCGATCGTCGGTGGCATGCTGCTGCCATGATCCTCGGCGTGGATCTCAATCTCCTTTCTGGTGAAGTGGGTCACGGATGAACGAAGAGGTAGGCTCAAACGATGCGCCTCGCCCACACACGGTACTGGGCTTCGATTTCGGATTGCGCCGCATCGGTGTGGCGGTGGGTCAGACCCTCACCGGTACGGCCTCACCGCTCCAGACCTTGCTGTGCACGGATGGTCGCCCCAATTGGGATGTCGTGTCTCGATTGATCGCCGAGTGGTGTCCTGCAGTTTTGGTGGTGGGCTTGCCGACTACCGCAAACGGTATGGAATCCGCTGTCTTGGCTGCGACGCGCCGTTTTGTCCGCCACCTAGAGGAGCACTATCGTTTGCCGGTGCATACCGTGGATGAGCGGCTCTCTTCCTGGGAGGCCGAGGCCCACATGGTAGAGGCCGGAAAGATGCGTTCTCGACCTAAGGGAACCATTGACAAGATGGCCGCCCAGGTTATCCTTCAGTCCTGGCTAACCGAACAGGCTGCCCTGTCTAGGAATGTAGTGTAGTGGACTCGAACCCCTCCCCGACCGACTTGTTGGCACCCATGGCCAAGCGGCTCACCCAGGTGTTGGATGAGCGTCGCATCGCAGCCCCCCTTCTGGTTGGTATCCACACCGGCGGGGTGTGGGTGGCTGAGCGCCTCGCAAGGCTCATCCCTATCGAAAGCCCGCTGGGTCGCCTGGACATTTCCTTCTATCGCGACGACTTTACTCGTGTCGGCATGAACCCAGAAGTAAAGCCATCCCATCTGCCTTTTGGTGTCGATGGCCGTCACATCATCTTGGTGGACGACGTACTCCATACCGGACGCACCATCCGCGCCGCACTGAACGAACTATTCGATTACGGTCGTCCTGCGGGTGTCCTCTTGGCAGTATTGGTCGAGCGTAGTGGTCGCGAGTTACCGATTCAGGCGGATGTCGTTGGCCTACACATGGATTTGGGCCCAAAAGAGTATGTCAAACTGACAGGCCCCGACCATCTGCGGTTGCTCGTCCACAAAGACTCATGATCAACGATCGATTGGCAGTACGGAGTGCGCGGCGTTATGTCGTCAAGATCGGTAGCGCCCTGCTCACCAACGAGGGGCGCGGTCTGGATCGAGTCGCTATCCAGGGATGGGTTGATCAGATAGCAGAATTGCGGAAGCTCGGGATCGAAGTGGTCTTGGTGTCGTCCGGCGCGGTTGCGGAGGGGATGAAGCGCCTTGGTTGGAAGAATCGACCCGTAGCAGTCCATGACCTGCAAGCCGCCGCAGCGGTGGGTCAGATGGGCCTGGTGCAGGCCTACGAGTCCTGTTTCCAACACCACCACATCCATACCGCCCAGGTCTTGCTCACCCACGAAGACCTCAGCAATCGCAAGCGGTACCTCAATACTCGCAGTACCTTGCGTACCCTGCTTGCGCTTGGGGTGGTGCCGGTCATCAACGAAAACGATACCGTGGCCACCGAGGAGATCCAACTCGGCGACAACGACACCCTGGGCGCACTGGTAGCGGGCCTGATCGAGGCCGATCTGTTGATCATTCTCACCGACCAAGAGGGCATGTACGAGGCCGATCCCCGTCAGGTGCCCGATGCACCTTTGGTGCGCCTGGCGAAGGCCAACGATCCGCGTCTTTTGGCCATGGCGGGTGCCGAAAGTGGCGCACTGGGGCGTGGCGGCATGGTCACCAAGGTTAAGGCAGCGGCCCGGGCAGCACGCGCAGGGGTTGCCACCATCATTGCTTGGGGTCGTACAGAACAAGTGCTCACGCATATCGCCGCAGGCGAAGAGATCGGCACCCTGTTATTGCCGACCACCGCCGTGGAAACCGCCCGCAAACAGTGGTTGGCGAGCCATTTGCGGGTGCGCGGGGTCTTGCATCTAGACACTGGCGCGGTACAGGCCGTCCGCGAATTGGGAAAAAGCCTGTTACCGGTTGGCGTAGCCGCAGTTGGGGGGGAGTTTCATCGCGGCGCTATGGTGTCCTGCGTGGATCCTGCGGGTCAAGAAGTTGCGCGTGGTTTGGTGAATTACAGCGCTACGGAGACGCGGCGCATCGCGGGCATGTCGTCGCAGCGCATCATAGAACTGCTGGGCTACGTGGACGAGCCCGAACTCATTCACCGCGACAATCTCGTATTGATATGAGATGCCGGGTTTGTACAACGCTTACTGCTGTTAATGGCCAATTAGGTGTTTTATGACATATCAGGAGAGGTTTTGGAGAGAGATTGATCAATTAAAGATCCATATTTGCTACTTAGAGTTTTATTTGGAAGAGACCATCCGGATAGATAGATGGATCAACATACTGCTTGCGATTGCATCTAATAGCAGTATCGCGGGTTGGGCTATATGGAGAGAATACTCAAGTATCTGGGCGTTCATAATAGCGCTCTCTCAAACAATCAATGCGGTTAAAGTTTATCTTCCTTATTCCAGGAGATTAAAGGCATTGCAAGGGCTGGCAAATGACCTAGAGGTGTTATTTTTGTCTATGGAAGGTGATTGGTTCGAGGTGTCTAAAGAGCATCTTACCGAAGAATCTCTACATAAACTACCTATGCGATACAAAGAGAAGCGGCACCAATTCATACACTAACATTTTAGTGATACTGATCTGCCAAATTCGGTGCGCTTGCTAGAGAAGGCAAAAGCTGAGGCGGCAGCGTACTTTAATAACTTCTATGCAAATGACCAGAATGGGGATGAACATGAAGAAACCAAATCTGCAACCGACTCGGATATTGGCTGAGGATCATATCTTACCCCCTGCATCTTCGGGAACCCCAATGCCTACGGCCAGGTCTGTCAAACCAATTGAAAATCAGCGATCAGTACCAAATAAGACTGAAGATAAGCGAGGCGATAGTAGTAAGCGTTACTAAATAACGCCATCGCGGGAAGTATCTTATCGGCCTTCGCATGAGTTGACAGACACAGAACCGATCAATGAACAAATCCCTTGCCTTTCCTCGCTACGGCGACAAACTGAACTCGGATTTCTTCGAGACCTTCCTCGTGCGCCTCTTGGAGGAGCGCGACCGTTCAGGGCTTACCGAGATGATACGGCGCATTGATGCGCTGATGATCACCGTAGAGCCGGGTCACTCGATTGCCTATGTCGGTGAGCTATGCCTCATGACCCCGTACCATTATTTGGTAACGCTTGAGTCGGAGCAACATTACACCCACATCCTGCGCATCGATAACAATTCACCTGACCTGCTCATCCGGGAAGTAAAGGATCGCAACACCCGTGGTATTTTCCGAAGCCTCAACGAGGTCTATCCGATTGGCGCACAGAAACCCAACTCTCGCTATATGGGTGAGATCTTTAGCGTTACCAATCTGCATGAGGTAGTAACCCTACAAAAGGGGCGCGATGTGCGCTTCTTTGATCAGGATCAGGTTCGTGCATTGGAATTGCCGAGCAATGTTGCTTTCGTCAAACCGAGCCCATACACCCATAATATCGTCGGCTATTGGGAGAGACCCGCAGATGACATTCGGGTGTATGGGTTGGGCGGGTCGACCATTCGTAGCGATGTGCAAGCCGCCTACGAGGCAGCCAAGATAACCCAAGAGAAGTTTGGCCTGGATAGGCTGTTATTACCCTTTGATCACCTAGCCACCAGGATCTATAGCCAGAATCGGGAAGTGGCTATCTTAGAATACATAACCCTGAGCAGTTATTATTACTGGGGATCCTACGATATCACCGATCAAGATTCCTCGACGAATGTTACCAAAAGCGTACATTACGCCAACGAACTAGAAAGCCCAGCCAAGGTATTTACAGCCGCCAATCATCCCTACTTTGTCAACCATTTGCTACGCTTGCCCTCCCCCACCGAGTCCTTTGTGCGCAATTATGGCCCACGTTTACATCACTTAGCGGTTGCTGTGAACGACGGTCATATTGCTGACCAGGCAAATATCGATTACGTTGTGAGCGTTTTGCGCGGTTGTGGTCAGGATTTCTTATTGGACGTAATTGGTAGCGAAGAAGAAGGTCTAAAGCAGATCTTCTCGAGCGCCTCCGAACACTCTAGCCTGATCATTGAGTATGTGCAGCGCTTTGGTGATTTCCAGGGATTCTTCACCAAGGGCAATGTTGCGCATCTCACCCAGGCCGCCAGCGTTGAAGAAGGGTTACGCACGATGGACGAGGCCGCACGTAAAGTCAACGTCACGGCATAATACGGATGCGGTGTTATCGCAATAGGGTAAGATACGTGTGGTAAGATGCGCGTCTTGAAGGGGCATTTAACCATCCTGCGGTGGTGTGTGCCTTTGCCACGCAGGAATACCTGTAAAATATTGCGAGCACAAACCTTTGGATCTCCGGCAGGGTTCCCCACAAATACGTCCGCGAACGGTAGCCATTGTCCAAGCGCGTCTTGCTTCGACGCGCCTTCCTGGCAAGGTGCTCCTGGATCTCTCGGGCGATACGCTACTTGCCCGCGTACTACACCGTGTCCAACGTGCTAAGACCATCGACCAGGTGGTGGTCGCAACCACCATAGCCGCCCATGATGACCCTATCGCGTTGGAATGCGCCCGACTCGGGGTTTCTTGTCTGCGGGGCGACGAAGCAGACGTTCTCGGTCGTTATCGCGAGGTTGCGGCGGCGACCAATGCGGTGGTGGTGGTACGCATCACTGCCGATTGCCCGCTCATCGACCCCAGCGTAATAGACAGCGTGGTGGAGGCGTTCCATCGTCACCCAGTCGATTATGCGAGTAACACCCAGCATCGTACCTGGCCCCGTGGGTTGGATGTCGAGGTCTTTAGTCGTGTCTCGCTAGAACGTGCCTGGCAGGAGGCTACCGAACCGTGGCAACGCTCGCACGTCACCCCATACTTCTACCAGCATCCCGAGCTGTTCCGGCTGCACTCGGTTGCGATGCCGGTGGATCACAGTACGCTTCGCTGGACGGTGGATACTGCGGATGATCTGGCGCTGATCCGCATCATTTACCAGCATCTTGGCAACCGCGATGATTTCGATTGGCGCGAGGCGTTGGCAGTGGTCGAGCACGCCCCCGAGCTTGCCAGCTTTAATCAGCATGTGCCGCAGAAATTATTGGAAGAAGGATAGGCAATCCATGCCCAAGCCTTCGATCAGATTTATCCACTGCGCTGATCTGCACCTCGATAGCCCAATGCGTGGGCTTGCGAACTACGCGGGTGCGCCAGTCGAGGAAATGCGCACAGCGACGCGACGTTCTTTCTCTAATGTTGTGGATCTTGCGCTGGAGCGCGAGGTCGATCTTATGCTTATCTCGGGAGATGTTTTCGACAAGGATTGGCCCGATTTCAATACGGGTCTATTCTTTGCGAACCAATTACGCCGCTTGGTGGATGCTGCCGTGCGTGTCTTTGTCGTCAGCGGTAATCATGATGCTGTAAATAAAATATCGAGAACCGTGCCTCTGCCAAAGAATGTAAAATGGTTTGAGGCGACGGAGGCTACTACTTTCGTTGATGAAACCCTCGGCGTTGCAATCCACGGCCAGAGCTTTGCGACAGACAAGATGAGTGATGACCTTGCGAGTCGCTATCCCGACGCCTATGCTGGTCTTCTGAACATTGGCCTGCTCCACACCTCTCTTACTGGGCGCGAGGGATTAGAGCATTACGCCCCGACCAGCGCCGATCGATTAACTGCCAAAGGCTACCAATATTGGGCGCTGGGTCACATCCATAAACGTAGCATAATACGTGAAGAACCGTGGATCGTTTTTCCTGGAAATATCCAGGGGCGTCATGCCCGTGAACTCGGGCCGAAAGGATGCGTGGTCGTAGCAGGTGATGCGGAACGCGGCATCCTTTCGCCGCCTGAATTTGTCGCAACAGATGTTGCCCGTTGGGTTCACCTTACGATTGATGCGAATAACCTGACGCATTTGGATGATCTCGCGACCGCAGTGCAACGCGAGGTTCAGCAATCTGTACTTACAGCGGGAAATCGTCCACTTGCCGTGCGTCTCTCAGTCAATGGTCGCTCGCTGTTACACGGCGCACTGTCAAAGAATCCGGAACAATTTCGCACCAATGTGTGTGCGTGGCTAAACGAGGCATCGAGTGGAAATGCCTGGTTGGAAAAGATCAATTCCTCCCTGGCAGCCCCGATGGATCTAGAGGTTCTGGCAAAACGCGACGATCCCTTCGGCATTCTCCTCCGACGACTTAACGCGCTCGGCACCAATCGCGAAGCCGTGGATCAGATCGCCGCGTCCGTTCTTTCTGAATTGGAACAAAAGATTCCTGTTGAATTGCGCGGTGAATTACTTGGGCGCGAGCTTGGCACAGAAGCGCTACGCTTAGCACGGGAACGTCTGTTGGCTTCACTCTCGATGGAGACGCCTCCATGAGAATTGTACAACTGGATCTCAAGGCCTTTGGTCATTTTACCAATCGACAAATCATTTTTAACAGCACCCCAGATTTTCATATTGTCTATGGCCCAAACGAGGCGGGCAAGACAACCATTTCTCGCGCCCTGCACGCAGCACTGTTCGGGATTGATGATAAAACAACCGACGACCATCTGCATTCTAAACAAAATTTGCGTGTTGGTGTTGTATTGACATCATTAACCGGAGAGCAATTGGCTGTTATGCGTATGGCTGTTATGCCTAAAAAGGTGCGCAAAAACAGTCTTGTCAAATACGACCCGTCGACTGGTGAGGAGAATGGCGAAACGATTGCGGAAGAACTGCTCGCGATGTGGCTTGGCTCACTTACCAAAGAACTTTACACATCCATGTTTGGTCTCAATCACGAAAAATTGGTTGATGGTGGACAGGCATTAAGCGAGGGAAAGGGTGAGATTGGCCATAGTTTGTTTGAGGCAGGCGCGGGTCTCTCCACCATCCGTGGGCTACGCCTAAGCCTGGAAAAAGAGGCGGACAGCCTTTTCCGACCCCGGGCATCCTCATCGGAGATTCACAAGACTATCGAGCGCTATAACACGGAACGCAAAAAAGCCAAGGAGTCACAGGTAAAACCAGCGGAATGGCGCTCGCTGCAGCAATGCCAGACCGAGACGAAGGCGGCATACGATGAGGTGCGACGTCGTCAGGCCCTTCTCCAAGAACAGGCCCCACGACTTGAACGCTTGGCGGCGGTATTACCGGATGTTGCAACACACGCAATCACCAAGGATCGCCTTACCCTATTAGGGAAAGTGACTGAACTCGCAGAAGATGCGCCAACCGCACGCATGACTGCGAAGACACAATTGGAGCAAGCAGAGGTCAATCGTAGCGACGCCTTGACTGACATCGCACGACTACAAAAGGATCTAGAGGGTATTCCGCAACCATCGCAATCTTTCTTGGACGAAAATGGTTCCATTGAAGCGCTTTATCATTCTATTAACCCGTATAGAACGGCGCGGGATGAGGTCTTGCGCGCCGATAGCAAGATCAAGGAAGCAACGATAACAATTAATACACTTCTCAATGCGATTGGTGCAGAACAATGGGATAACGCATCAAGGCAGGAGTTACCAACAGCCATCCCAAGCGCAACCTTGTGTGCCAGGATCCAAAGTTTAATAAGTTCTGAGGTAAAATTACGTGTTGAACTAGAATCTGCCTCTAACGAGGTGGCGTCGATCCAGCAAGAGTTGTCTAGTCTATCGTCTGAGATTGCTGCACTTCCGCCGCTGGTTGCCCCTGCGTCCGTCGTGGAGGTATTGGAGATCTTCGATGCGGAAGGTAATCCTGAAGCGAAAGCAACCGATCTGGCCCAACAGATCGAGAAACAGGATGCGACCCTGCGGCGTGAAGCGGCTGATCTGTCTCGGAAGGCCAGATTGGCGGAAGGCTCTGTGGCAACACTCGTCGCAATGGGAACTCCGCTGCCAGAGGAGATTAACCGCTTTCGCACCGAACGTGAAGAGTCAATCGCAAAAAATAAAACTCTCCACGATAAGATTAAGACCATAGAGAACGACCTTGTCCCCGTTGAAGGTGAATTAGAAGGGATAATGCAGAAGGGTAAGGTTCCTACTGCTGAACAACTCACAATGCAGCGGCATATTCGTGATCGGTTATGGAAGGAGTTTCGTGGCAAACTATTTCCTAGCGAACAGGAGTCTGTGGGGACTCTCCCAACGGCGGCTGAATACGAGGCGGCCGTCGGTAATGCAGACTCTTTTGCTGATGTTCGGTTTGCCGATGCCGCACGGGTTACGCAACACGCCGAATTGATCAAGCGCCGCTCGCAGATGAGTAAAGCGCTTGACTTAGAGCGCGGTCGTCTTGATGCAATGGAGAATGAACTCAAAGATTCTAAACGTCGCTGGCAGGGGTTGATCGATAAATATGGTCTGCCTCCGCTTGGCGTCCCAGAAATGATCGATTGGTTGAACCAGCGTACGATATTCTTGCAACACCATCAGTCCTACCTAGACCTGAAAGACCAAGAGAAAATCTCAATAGAACTGGTCGAGAAAATGCGCTCCCGATTTTCTGGTGCGTTACATGACGCGGGTCTACCGCCCTGCGGGGAAACTGAGCCACTTTCGCGGGTAGTCGCTCGGGTAAGACCCATCGTTACCCAGGCAGGTAAAACAGCAACGAGAAAAGAGGTGCTTTCTAAGGATAAGAAAAAATACGAAGACCGACTCGCCCGAGCTACCACATTACACAATACTACGCAAAGCAAGCTCGCCGAGTGGAGGCTTCTCTGGGGTAAGGCAATGGGCGAGATTCGCCTAGCCGAGAACGCATTGGCAGAAGAAGCGACAGCAAGGCTGCGGGAGTTTGCTGAGCTTGAGAATGCGTTGAATATGCGGGATCAGGCATCTGTGGCGCTCAATGTGGCACAAGCCACCGTGGCCCGCACAGAGAGTGGGGTCACGCAGATCTGTGAGGCTGTTGGCCACGATCGCGCCAATAAAGCAACCGATGTAATTCTTGAGAATCTCTACGCCCGACTACTTGAGGAAAAAGAATCTTTGCAGCGCCGCAAAACGCTTCAGGATAAAATTGAGGAAATCGACAAGGCTAAGATTCGTGCAGAACAACAGATGCAGCGTGCCGAACAGGAATTGGCAAAGCTCATGACAGAGGCTGGATGCGCAACCCTGAAAGACCTAATCGAAGCAGAAAGGCGAAGCGCTGAATATCGCACATTGGCGCGTAAGCTTATTGACATAGAGGACAGGCTTGCGGAGGCATCCGCTCTCCCGCTAGAGGCATTGCTTGGGGAGGTAAATGGCCAAGACTTGGTGCAGGTCAGGGCCGAGCTGTCCCGAGTGAAAGGTGAATTAACAGATCTTGCTCCCGAGATAGAAATGCGCCATGGTGAACTAAAAAGCGCCCAGATTGCGTTGGATAAAATAGACGGTGAGGCTGTCGCTGCCCTTGCGGAACAGCGATCCCTTGATGAGGTGGCGCACCTTTCTAATGTAATAGGCAATTACGTGTCAGCTCGGCTCGCCGCGAGTATCTTGTCAGAAGTTATTGAAGAATATCGACAGCGTTATCAAGGGCCACTGCTTGCGCGCGCCTCTGAACTGTTCGCGACTATCACCAATGGGCGATTCGTAAAAGTGGCACCGCATTACGATGAGGACAGAACAATCCTGGTTGGCGTTCGTCCAAACGGAAGGCGAGAACCTATCGATGCCTTGAGTACTGGCACTCGTGATCAGTTGTTCCTTGCGTTGCGGTTGGCGGCGATCGAAAGCCACGTTGTGAATCAAGCGCCCATGCCAGTTGTTGTAGATGATATCGTCATCAATTTTGATGATGCGTCGGCGAGCGCCACTTTCTCGGTTCTGGCAGAATTGTCCAGAAAAACTCAGGTGCTGTTCTTTACGCATCATGAGCACCTAATCGATAGGGCAGCGAATGCCATTGGGAATAAGTCATTTGCTGCACACCAGTTATAGCCTGTGTATAAGATTTACCCTAGAGGAATAGTGGCGTGGCAATCCGTGACATTGAGGTATTGGAGCATCTGCTGAGGCAGGGAGTGTCGCGTCGCACTTTCTTACAGTACTGCACTACGCTTGCGGCGCTAATGGCCTTACCGCCCTCTGCAGGCCGTGTATTTGCTAAATCTCTTGCGAGTGCGTTACTGCCCTCTGTAATCTGGCTCTCCTTTCAAGGCTGTGCTGGATGTTGCGTGTCGATTACTCGCGCGCATCACCAAATGAATGTGCCCGTAGTGGGTTTAACCGAATTAATCGCCGACCACTTGGCAGGAACGCATGTTGAGTGAAATGGCTTTATCGCAATTATTGCTTTCCCGATTTGTGTCGGGTTCATGTCCGTGCCCATGTCTACTATGAATGACAATCGATTCAGGGAAATCCTTTATGGCTTGGATCCAATCAAGCAACGTGGAGTGGCGGCGGCTTTTGCGGAAAACGTGTTGTTTTTGTGCTCCGCTTCTCGCCTAAGCGCTATTGTTTCTCTTGCAAAACGCCCTGACGTAACCGATCGGGAATTGGCTGTGGCGCATCAGGCGGCTAATGCGATTAAAACAGAAAGGCTTTGCTCGTGTGGTAGTGAGGTTGATTGGGCAATACAGTCTCGATATTTTGTATACCGAGCAGCGCTTGATTGCGTGAAGCCCGCGAAAAATGGGGTTAATTTGGCGTGGGATGCGGCCATGAATTCCCGTATCGCTCGCATATGTGACGGTATCGCCAAGGGCATTGGTTTTGCGAGACAGGAAGCGGAGGTCCAATACCGCATTCTATCTGATTTTATGAATAAGCAGGAGGGAGCATGACAGACAAACAGCGGATCGTTGTCGATTCAATTACGTGCATCTCTGATCATTTGCGTATTGAGGCAGAAATAGAGGATACCGGAAGCGGTACATCGGGGCAGTTGGCAGCACCGTATCTGTTGAAGGTACAGTTGGGCTATTTTTTCTAAACTGGCGTTGCTTGCCAAGGTAAGCTTGGTCGTAAGCGGGTTGTTTTTTGATCGGTACCACCCTGATTCCAGCGCAGGCCACGGTAATTGCTGGAGATCCTGCGCCCGCACTGGTCATCAAAGAGATTAACGGTTCCCGTTTCGATCCCTCTTTGTTACGCAGGCAGGTGTTGATTGTCAACTTTTGGGCGAGCTGGTGTCCTCCGTGTCGTAAGGAGCTATCCATACCCGATACTTTCTTTGCCGAGCGCACAACCAAGGCCTCGCTCTGATTGGCATAAGCCTGGATCGCAACCGTGAAATGGAGGCTGTCATCACGGCGGCACACTCAGTTTCGTACCCGATAGCACTGTATGTGGATACCGCAATCTCGACCTTCGATGAGCCGGAGTCTCTGCCGGTAACCTATACCATCGATCGAACCGGATTTGCGCGTGCCATCCTGTCTGAAGCAATTACCGAGGCCACGCGAGAGCGGTTCGTAACACCACTGCTGTCTATTACAACCACAGGCCCTTAGAATTAAGGAGATGTTCTCTTGCAATTCACTGCCGATTCAGTGACGAACCACGCCTTGTCACGGCCCATGATTCGTTATCGCCTCTCGCGTCTGCAGTGGGCGCTAAAGCGCAGTGTTATGGTGCTCATCCATCATCTGTTGCGGTTGCGTGTGTATTGGCAGCCAGCGCGATGGCCAGCGGTGGTCAACGGGACGGTGGCGGTGTTCGATCGCTGTCTTGGCATCGGCGATGTGCTGATGATCTCTCCGGCGCTTCGTCTTCTGCTGGAGAGCGGCAGATGTACAGTGGTTGCCCACCTACCGCGATTGTTGGATGCTGAGCTATCTTGGCACACCACCAAGTCCTGGCAGGAGCACTACGCTAGTGTTACCCGTCTTGTTGCGGCGGGCAATGTGGTCTTGGTTCCCTTCACCGGCTTACGTGGCGCACTCACATGGTTGCTGTGGAGAGGCGCTTTGCCGCCGGGGATTATCGTACTCAGCGATCGTTATTGGATTGATACGGTTTCTGGTGCCATGGGGAGCGTCAGCTCCCCCCATTACTCCGCCCCATCCCGGGCTGCTGCGTGCGCATTGGTAGGGCGTATCGCCAACACGGTTCCGACGTGTGGGACGCTTCTGCGGCTTCCCCCGCTGCTGCATCACACGGCGAGTCAGCAATTACGAACCCCTACCGAACCATTTGTAGCCCTGGCACCGTGGGCAACCGCAGCCACTCGCCGTTGGCAGTTGGCCCACTGGGCGAGGCTTATTGAAATCCTTGCGAGCTGTTACCCGCATCTCCGTTTTGTACTGCTTGGAAGCGCAGACGAACGCGGGCATGGTGAGGCAATCCTAACCCAGTGTGATAACCGTAGGGCTGTGACCAATCTGATGGGCGACCTTAGTATCACCGAGACAGCGGCGGCCCTTTGCAGTGCAAGTCTGTTGGTGTGTTGTGACAGCGGGCTTATGCACATCGCTCTCGGGCTCAACACGCCAGTCTTGGCCCTATTCGGCAGTACCGACCCTGCAACGCGCGTCCCTGAGGCTGCCCACGCCAACACAACGCTTGCGGACACAACGCTCTGTCCACGGCATCTGGCACCGTGCTACGCCGGTTTGCAGCGCGAACCAGTCTGCCCGACGCACATTGAGTGTCTATCCCTTTTGCAACCGGAGCGCGTTGCGACCCGCGCATTGGAACGGTTGGCGACGACGCTTGGGTTATAGGCGGAAGATCCCAACGCAACAGCAGTGGATGTGAGCCAGAAAACATCGCATGGCCCACACTCTCCACCGCTGAATCGTTGAAAACCGAGGACAGATTTGGCGCGCCCGGAGAGACTCGAACTCCCGACCACCTAGTTCGAAGCCAGGTACTCTATCCAGCTGAGCTACGAGCGCTTAAGCGGTATCGGCAATACGCGGGAGTCCCTGCCCACCATGCGCTCCATCGCCAACTGACGACTGTGGAAGTAAAAAATGGCGCGCCCGGAGAGATTCGAACTCCCGACCACCTAGTTCGTAGCCAGGTACTCTATCCAACTGAGCTACGGGCGCTTAAGGAGTGGCGATTATGCGAAGGAGCCCCGTCCATGTCAAGACTGCGGCGGCATTGAATCATCGACTGTTCGATCACATAGCTAAAATTTAAGTGACGATAAGGTATCTATATCCAGGGTGTTGGTAATTCAATGGGCTTAGTGGTTCAGGTATACTCTCGTCGGCACAAACTTCATCCGATCCCCGCAAGGTTCCCTGAGGTCGATGTTGGCTGCGCAGTCTGGAGTAGCTCGTACCTGCTGTGCGGATGTTGGGACTTCGGTTTGCGCTTGGGATATGATTGCGCTGACTCTTAATGAGTGGACGTATATGCCTCAACTACAATCACTGTTCCCATGCGTTACACGCTGGTTGGCATTGGGGCTTGTGTGTGTTGCTGAAACGAACCCATTGCTCACCTTGACTTGGGGGTGTGCGTTATGACACTGGTTACAGTGCGTGATCACCCAAGACGTACCCGCCCACAGGTTATTTTTGGGTTATACGATACCTGCCCCGGTCTTCTCCCTGTACCTTCAGGCGCTTGTGCGCTGGCCAAGAGTTGCTTCCCATGCACGCAACCATTGATGATAATCATTTAAAGGATCTGATGAAGATCGCCCTGATGGAGCTTTTAGAAGAGCACCCAGGGATGCTTCGCGGCCTCATGGCGGAGGCGCTTGAAGACATGACCTCAGATCGTCGTAGCGTTCGGGATGAGCCCGACTACGAGGAGGATGATTTTCCACGTCGCCACACCGTCCGTCCGCAACGATCGCGGATGCACTCCTCGGGCTTCTCGGGATTTGGTGACGGTATCTCCTCCAGCACACGCAGAACTGGGGCTGGGTCGGGTGCTGGGTTCTCTACCCAAAATCCTGAATCCGTCTCATCCTCTGGGCGTTGGAGCACAGGGGGTAGTGCGACGCCTTCTCCAGAGGATCCGCACCTCGGGGCTACTGCAACCGACTATGGTACACCCTACGGTGCTGCCGATCCCTTTTTTAGAACGTCTTCTGCATCGGGTGCGGCGCACGATAATCAAGCCGCAGGTGCCCCATTTCATCATCATCCAGGAATTGCTCGATCCGGTGCCCCACTTACTGGTGCTGCTTATCTATCGCAAGGGTTTAATCTGATCGTTCACCCGGGTCTGCGGCGGTATGTCGTGTTACCGATGATTACGAGTGCGCTCCTATTTTCCTTTGCTCTTTGGTGGGGTATGGGCCAATTTGGGGCGTTTGGCAGCATGGCCCACGGCTACCTGCCTTTTTGGCTCGGCTGGGTTGAATGGTTGTTATGGCCTTTCTTTGTGATTGCTCCGGTAGTCATCATTTTCTATTTCTTCACCCTAATCACCAATATCATTGCCGCACCCTTTAATGCCTTGCTGACAGAAAAGGTATCGCGTCAGATGAGCGGAATGCCCTTGGGGGGTGGGCCAGGGTTTGGCGCAGCCCTGCTACGGGTGCCCGCGTCGCTGAAAGATGAGTGGCGAAAGTCCATGTGGTTCATCTTGCGCGCATTGGGGTTGTTGGTTCTTTTCTTCATCCCATTTGTCAACCTGATCGCGCCGCTGGTGTGGGCGTTGTTTGCCTCTTGGTCATTGGCGCTGAAATACCTGGATTACTCCGTCAATAATCAGAATCTTGAATTCGATGAAACGCGCGCACTAGCGGCGGAAAACCGCTGGTTAGTCTTAGGATTTGGTGGCGCGGTACTCCTTGTTACCATCGTGCCGTTGCTCAATTTGGTTGCGATGCCGGCTGCGGTAGCTGGCGCTTCCGCGCTCTGGACGGAACGCATGGCAGTTCGTCGTAATATCACGGTATGAGCGGATGACCTGTGTCCCTTCACGGTAAGCTGCGCGGCATTGTACTGCTGACTACGGCCATTGCACTTGGCATGGCCTTTCTGACGACGCTTGCGTTTAATACCAGCTTTTTTCATCGCAACTTGGTAAACCAAGTCTCTATCTTGACACAGGTAGTTGCGATCACCACAGCACCATCGGTGGCGTCAGGTGATAGTGACACTGCGAAACAATTGCTGGCTGCATTACAAGCCCAATCCGATGTCGATGTTGGCTATATTTTTATCGACAAGGACATCATCTTCGCAAGCTATCATCGCGCTGGTCTTGTCCTTGATGCCAGTTCCATCAAGCAGGATCCATGGCTACACACAGCGTCTTCGGGCTCGGAGCGTCTGCAATACCGTGAGCAAAGCGGACAGATTGATCTGCTTGCGCCCATCGCGCTAGACCACAAAATTGTAGGGCGTCTCTACCTGCGGGCCCATTTCGGGCAGGTGTACACCAATGTGGCTCAGAGTATCCTGGTGGCGCTGGTGGTCATGGTTGCTACCGTATTTCTGGCTCTTTTTTTGACGGGCCGTTTGCAAGAGCGCATTTCCGGGCCGATTTTGCGCCTCGCTCTGGTCATGCGGCGCGTTTCAGAGGAACAAGATTATAGTTTGCGGGTTGAGGCGGGGGACGCAGACGAGGTGGGCTATCTCATCAACGGCTTCAACCAAATGCTCGCCCAGGTTGAGGATCGAGATAAGCATCTTGCCCGCTATCGGCTCTACTTGAGGGAGGAAATGGCGGCGCATGCGGCACAGCTTTCCTATGCCACGAGCGACCACAAGCCAGAAAGAAGTACCGAAGAGATCAGTAGGGCCACCGAGGAGACACCAGGCTCTCCAGGGCAAGAGGCTGAGGTCATTGCGCTTCCTGCGTTCCATCCTCCTTGCTCGGAAGGAGCGTCGCTCATTTTGGTCGCAGACGATGACCCGGGCGTACGCTTGTTGGTCAGGCACGTTCTGACCCAGGCAGGCTTCCGTGTTCTTGAGGTGGAGGATGGCCATTCTGTCCTTGCGGCTTTCTCAGCACACCACCCGGCCCTCGTTATTCTTGATGTCCTCATGCCTGGTTTGGACGGTTTCCAGACCTGCACTAGACTGCGTCAACTCAGCAACGGTGCCCATGTTCCGGTTTTGATGATGACCGGAATCAATGACCTCGTCGCTGTCGAGCGAGCCTATCAGGCTGGTGCAACCGATTTCTTACCTAACAAGCATGACTACTGGACATTACTCGAACACCGCGTACGGTATCTGCTCCGTGGGGGACAAATGCTCCGTGCCCTGCAGCACAGCGAGTCACAGCTACGCATCCTGTCCCTGGCCATAGAACAAAGTCCCACCTCGATTCTGATCACGGATAGTAAGGGCGACATCGCATATATCAATCCCCGTTTCTGCGACATGACCGGCTACGAGCGGCATGAGGTTCTTGGAAAAAATGTGCGCATCATTAAGCATCCCGACACTCCGCATGTGGTGCATCGCGATCTATGGGAAACCATTACCTCCGGTGGAATCTGGCGTGGCGAGCTGTGCAATCAACAGAAAAACGGCTTGCCTTACTGGGTGTCTTTAACAATCTCACCCATCTATGGGGTGGGTGATTATTTTGAAGACCAGACCGAGCAAACGTCATCGGGAATAGGCTCTAGAATCACCCATTACCTCTCTTTTCAAGAGGATGTGACGACACGTCGATCACAAGAGTTACGCATCCGGTATCTGTCCTTTTTCGATACGGTGACGAGTCTACCCAATCGGCGGTTACTGCGCGATCGTCTTGGGCAGCTATTGCCTCAGATAGGACATCCGGAGACGCTGGTCGCTCTTTTCTTCTTGGATCTGGATCACTTCAAGCGGGTCAATGATACCTTTGGGCATCGTGTTGGTGATCAATTATTACGGGAGGTTACGGTACGACTATCGGAGCACTTGAATAAGACAAATCATGTTGCCCGACTCGACGAAGAGAGTATTCATGCCATCGCCCGCATTGGTGGCGATGAGTTTGCCTTCATCCTGGTTGGAATGATACACACCGACCGGATGGCGCAAATCGCTCAACAAATACTCGACCAACTTGCGCGTCCTTTTTTGTTAGAAGAAACGGATGTAGTTTGTAGCGCTAGCATTGGTATCGCAGTGTACCCTGTTGATGGGAGCGACATCGATACCTTGTTGCAAAGTGCTGATACCGCGATGTATAGCGCAAAAAGCAGCGGAAGGAACACCTACCAGTTCTATTCACATGCAATGAATGAATCCGGTGTGCGTCGGATGCGCCTAGAGAGTAATTTACGTCGGGCATTAGAGCGGGAAGAATTAGTTTTACATTATCAACCGCAGATGTGCTTCTGTGATGACAAGGGACGCATCATCGGTTTCGAGGCGCTGGTGCGCTGGAACTGTGCCGAAATGGGGATGATCTCCCCTGCGGAATTTATTCCCATCGCGGAAGAGAGCAACCTCATCGTCCCTATCGGGACTTGGGTGCTCAATACCGCGTGTCGCGCAGCCGCCGCATGGCAAGCCTACGGTAACTTGCGGGTGGCCGTGAATCTTTCTGCCCAACAGCTCAGCCACCAGGAATTGCTAGGAACGGTTACGCGGGCTCTTGTAGACGCCAACCTGCACCCTGACTGCTTAGAGCTTGAGATTACCGAGAGCGTTATTATGCGCGACGCACCCGCAACTGCTTTGCTATTGGCAGAGCTAAAATCCATCGGTCTGCATCTTGCTATTGATGATTTCGGAACAGGATACTCTTCCTTAAGTTACCTAAAGACATTTTCCATTGATACCCTTAAGGTGGATCGTTCTTTTGTAATGGATATTGAGACAAGTAGTGGAAGCGCCCATATCGTTACCGCTATCATCGCCATGGGGCATGGCCTAGGTCTCAAAATTGTTGCTGAGGGGGTTGAGGATATCCATCAACTTGATTTCTTACACACTCGTGGATGTGACCTGATCCAGGGTTACTTAGTGAGTCGTCCATTGCCCGAATCGGAAATTAAAGATTTCCTTGAACGCTTTGATCGCGCCCATTAGATGAGAAGGCTGGGTTAGCGTCACATCATTGCCTGCGTCTTTTGTGGCGATTCGGAAACCACTTGATCTGGCGACGATTTAATTCCGATGCTGCAATATTGGGCAGGGCTTAGAAATCAACTGGTTACTATGTTGTGAGTAATGGTATGGGTTGGGTTGCCGTCCCCTTTAGGGCTAGCCGCAGGTAGTGTCGCTGCGTCAGGCTAGCTGCTTTGTGTGGGGTGCTGGTTGCGCATAAAATAGCCCATTGCTTCTGTTCGCTCATTACCGCGATGACTGTACTCGACCGACCAATGATGACTGCGTCCTCCCAACCTGCTCTGCCCGTTACGATCGAAACGTCCGTTGGTACGCAACCGTTCTCTGTGTCGCTGGCAGACCTATTGCGTCAAGCCCCTATCTATTGTGGCACCGAGACGCCGGTCTATACCGTGCTGGCTACTTTAGCCAAGGTTGGTGCGAGCGCGATGGTTGTGACCGACGCCGATCGACAACCCATCGGTTTGTTCACGCTCCATGATTTGTTGCGGATCAATGTCCAAGGAACCAGCTTAGATACCCTGATCGGACAGGTCATGAGCACACGGATCATCACTCTGCCGCGCCAGGCCCCTGCCTGGGAAGCGGCGCTTGCCATGACTCGTCACAACATCCATTACGTCTTGGTGGTAGACGATGGGCGACTCTTAGGCGTTATCTCGGGCCGTGACCTCTTTTCCCTGCAGCGCATCGGCTTTGCGCCCCTCAGCACCCTGCTGCATGAGGCCAAGTCGCTTGATGACCTCGTCCAAGCCGCCGCAGATATCCGCCTACTTGCCGCCACACTGGTCGATCAAGGTGTTGAGGCTGAGAAGATTACAAGCCTCATCTCTAACCTAAACGACCAATTGACCCTGCGAATCTTTCAGCTCGAATGCACTGGCGAATGTACCGATATTAATCTGTGCTGGATGTCGCTTGGATCGGAGGGCCGATACGAACAGACCCTCTTGACCGATCAGGACAATGCCATCCTTTTTCCCGACCCCCCGGGAGGAGATTGCGATGCTCTGCGCGCACGGTTACTACCCGTTGCACAACGCATTAACGAAGTTCTCGATCGCTGCGGCTTCCCCCTTTGCAAAGGCGGGGTGATGGCGAGCAATCCCCGTTGGTGTTTGTCGCTTTCGGAATGGAAGGAAACCTTTGCCGATTGGATCCACCGCAGTGATGCTCCGATGCTGCTCAATGCAACCATATTTTTTGATTTTCGTGCCCTGTACGGCAATGCGTCTCTGGTAACCGAGTTGCGATCCTGGCTCCATAGCTATCTTAAGTCCTATCGACCCTTCCTGCGACAACTTACCCAACACGCCCTAGCGAACCGCCCCGCTCTGGGCGGCCTTTTGCATGATTTTTCCCTAAATGGGGTAGGTGAGCAGGCCAATACCCTGGATCTCAAGGTCAACGGTAGCGCACTGTTCGTTGATGCCGCACGTATCTTTGCGCTGGCTGCTGGTGTTGCCGAAACCAATACCGCTCATCGTTTGCGCGGGGCCGCTACCCTTTGGCACCAGGACGAGGCAGCAACCGAGGCCTGGATCCGCGCCTTTGAGCTTCTCCAGGGCTTACGGCTACGTCATCAACGCGCCCAATACCGAGAGGGCCGCACACCTGATAACCGCCTCGACCCAAGTCAACTAAATGAGCTTGACCGAAGGATCCTCAAAGAAAGCCTGAAGCAGGCAAAATGGTTACAAGAGGCGATGAAGAGGAATTTTCAATTCTAAGCGGGTGCCCTTCGTGTGCTTGCCCCCGTTCGCCTGCTGGTGTTTGGGCAATTTTTCTGCGGGGGGGATTACGTGTAGTCCGGCGGGGGTAGCGTTACCCCACGGTTTCTCTCACCTTGGGTCGATGGGTGCGCGATGAATGGGGCGATCAACCGCTGCACGGTCACGTCCTAACGAGGCTCTTGGTTGGGACTATCCTTTGTCCCTGCGTTGTATTGCGGTGAGGATGCCGCGCAGGATGTTGACCTCAGCAGCGTCTGGTTGGGCCCGATTGAAGAGACGCCGCAGACGGCGCATCAGCAACTTTGGTCGGGATGGATTCAGGAAATCAATGTCTGCCAATGTCTGTTCGATATGTGTGTAGAACCGTTCCATTTCTATGGCGGGTGCTGGCAGATGCTGATCCCTACGGGTGGTTGAACTGTCGGCTGGTTCTTTGCTTTGCCCGTCTGCCATCGTTAGGGTTGCCATGTGAACTTCGTAGGCCATCACCTGTACTGCCGCTGCTAGGTTTAGCGAGCTGAAATCTTCGCGGGTTGGGATGTGGGCTAGATAATGACAACGATCCAATTCAGCATTGGTGAGACCGGTACGTTCGCTGCCAAAGACAAAGGCCACGGTCGAAGGGTGTGCCTGGGTTGCTGCCAGTTTTCCTGCTGCTCTCGCGTCTAGTTGTGGCCATTCTAGGTGGCGCGTACGTGCGCTACTACCGATGATCAGATTGCAGTCGGCGACAGCTTCTGCGAGGGTTGAAAAGACCCGAGCAGCATGGAGGAGGTCATCGGCCCCTGCGGCACGAGCTGTGGCTTCTGCATGGGGGAAGATGCGGGGTGTCACCAGCGAAAGCTGGGTTAGCCCCATGGTTTTCATTGCGCGTGCCGCAGCGCCGATGTTGCCTGGATGGCTGGTGCTCACCAGAACGATGCGAACAGTTGACATGATCGAAACCAGGGCACCCACGTAGCGCGCGTGCGGGTGGTGAGTGGGAGGGTGAAGACGTTAGGCGTATCGAAGAGGCCGGATAGGGTTGCAACACCGCATTGCGACCGTCATTCGATATTTTGCACCTGTTCGCGCATTTGTTCGATAAGAACCTTGAGATCTACCGCAGCGTGAGCGCTTTCAGCATCGGCAGCCTTGGCACCGAGTGTGTTGGCTTCACGATTGAGTTCTTGCATCAAAAAATCTAACCGCCGCCCCGGGTGTTCCTCCCTCGCGATCACCCGCCGCACTTCCTTGAGGTGTGTGGCGAGTCGATCCAGCTCCTCTTCTACATCAATGCGCTGGGAAAAAAGTAACATCTCTTGTTCTAGGCGCTCCTGGTTCAGAGAGGCGCGAATCTCTGACAAACGCACCACCAATCTCTCCCGCTGGCGCTTCAGGAGTTCTGGCAGACGGGCGCGTATCTGTGCCAATACGCCATCCATCGTGGCGAGACGATCCGCGAGAAAGGCAGCGACACTAGCTCCTTCTCGTTCGCGGGTTGTTACCGCTTCTGTCAAAACGGTGTCCAGCGCATCTAGCACGTTGTCACGCACAGAGGCCAAATCAACGCTACGGGTCTGTAGGACACCTGGCCAACGCAACACGTCCAGGGACGAAACCGGAGCAGCGTTGTACAGCAGCGCATCGACCTGGCGCGAGAGCCGAGCGACCTGCAGAGTGAAAGGGTGGTTGATTGAAAGATCGGGGCAGCCTTCCACTGGCTGCCAGCGTAGCACGATCTCAATCTTACCTCGGCGCAACCGAGCAGCAACCTTCTCGCGCACCTGGGGTGCTAGGATGCGCAGCTCATCGGGCAGCCGTATCACTTGCTCCAAAAAACGCTGGTTGACGCAACGCAGCTCCCAGACCAGTCCCTCTCCTGTATTACTTCGCACATCCATCCGTGCGAAAGCGGTCATACTGCGCAACATAATCCATTACTCCATCCGCGATGCCAGGAAAACCGTTACGCAAAACCGAGTAACGCTACTGTGAGCGCAACAGCACTCACTTGCCGCTTACAGGAGCCGCCGCACCACCTGCATCCGCAGTACCACCAGCCCACCAATACGCGGCTGTGGCACCGGCTACGGCACCTACCCCAAGCACGAAGGTGTAAAACATATCCCGACGGGCGATAACATCGCGGGCATGGGTCGCCGGAGCGATCATCTCACCCAACACGGCACCGGCGGCGCGGGCACCAAGGATCTCAGGGGAATAGACCACTGGTGCTGCTGTTGCAGCCGTGCCCCACCCAAACAACGATGCTGTCAACGTACCACCGACCAGCAGATCGGCAACGATCACGCCACCTACCAGCCCGACCCCGGTGACCACCGTCCGCCACATGGAACCACTATCAGCAGAACCGGTAGCGGCACTCGAAATAGCGGCGGCTGGTGCAGCAGCAGCGGGCGGAGCAGCAGCATTCCCGTCTGCACTGGCGATCAGCGGGAGCAACGACAGACACATTATTGCAAGCACTTTTTTCATTTAAAGACTCCGAACGAAATGAATATGGTTGACAGTTACTTCCGCCACAAAAAACTACAAAAACCCCACCTAATGATGCGAGAGAAGCCGACCCGCTTGGTCTTTAAACCACACCACCGTTGGCGCAAGGGTAGCACCAATGGAGCAACCCGCAGCGCCCAGCGCTCCCAAGAGGGAAATGGCGAGCACCGTACTCCCCGATGGCACCAACAAACCACCACCCCACAACATGATCGCCTCGCTTGGGCCTAACGCATAGCCGACGGTAAACATCCCGCCACCACCCGCTAGACAACCAAAGCCTGCAACCTCACCGTCTGAGAGCGCTCCTGGTGCGCTACCCCCGCTATCATCCGCAAAGGCAACGCCCACCGCGAACCACCCACACAGAATTACGACAGCTATCCGCCGGACTAATTCTCGAACTGACACGCGCATTTCCTCCGGGTCTTAAGGGGTATAGTAGGTCAGAGGGAGGAGCACGCTTTCTACGGAATCCTGTTGCCCGACCTGTAGCGACGATGTTGGCTCCGCCTGTGACTGCCTGACCTTTGCGCCAGACGCGCCCGCCTGTAATCCAGGAGCCGATGATGATGGCCTGTTCCACCCTACCAGTGAGGCCAATTTCTGACCAATGGCGTTCGTGTCGAAATTCTGATAAAGCGCCACCAATGGCAATGCAGCGGCAGAGCCCATCGTACAACCGGCAGGAAGGATGGTTCCAATTACCCCCAGCATCAATATCGATGTCTTAGATGGCGCGGTAACACCTCCGGCTGCCAACATAACCATCTCGGTAGGGGCTGCCGCTAGTGTGATGGCGCCAAGACCAAGAACGCCCAGCAAACACCCAGCTCCCTGCATTTCCCCTTCGTTCATTGGCACCACTGCGGGAGGATCCTGTTTTACTGCCCGCTTATTTACCGAGGATAATGTCGGCGTAAGTTTAGCCTCTATTCCGTCCGCATTGTTCGCCGCCCATAGAACGGCTGGGGTTGCGGCTGCGCCCACGCCGCACGATCCCGCGCCTAAGATCCCCCCCAGGGCGAGGAAGAGCAATGACGACGAGGAGGGCACAATAACGGCACCCGTTACGAGCATCATGATCTCGGTCGGGCCGAGAAGATAGGCTGCGCCCAGACTGCCTGAGCTAGCCACTAAACAACCCACCCCCTGTGCCGCGTTATCTGGCATAGGGGTAAAAATGGAAGATCCTTGGGCAGCGTCATTACTATCTGCTGGCGCGGTGTCCGCTGATACGACACCCGCAGCGAATAACGTGAGTGCCGCGACTAACCTGATCCCCTTCACGAGACGGATTGGCACGAGTAATCTCTCCAGAATCAACATTCGACTCAGACAATGTTACGAAATGGAATGTCTTGCCCACAAAACCTAATTGGGCGACTTCACCGCAGCCGCAGGAGCTGCTTGCTCCCCCCACAGCCCATTAAAGATTGTTCCGACCTGCTCGGATAGCCACAACGCAAAAGGTGTTGCCGCAATACCAAAGCTGCATGTGGCGGTGAGAACGGTAGCCACCAAGCCAACCATCAAAGGCCCCGTTGCAGAAGGAACCAAGGTTCCGCCTGCCGCAACCATAACCAGCTCATTAGGGCCAGCGATAAGTGCGGCACCCAAGACCCCGCCGGTCGCAGCCAAACAACCAATCCCCGCCTTTGTGGCGTCAGATAACCCACCCCCCCCACCGGAGGCATCGTCATCGGCACACGCCAACGACGAGAAACTAACCAGCGCACCAATCAGTAAGGCAAATACAGCACGAAATAATAAATCTTTCATCTTGGTATCCCGTGACAATCCACACGAGGTTATACAAAAACAGGATAATCCCGAATCACCAACCACAAACGTGGTCAACTGGTGCCGACAATATGACGATACAACCAAGAAAACGCCGGTTGCGCCACCGCACCAATCGTGCAACCTGCCGCAGCGATGGTTCCAAACAGGCCTAAAAATAGAACTGACGAATTGGAGGGCACAACCATCCCCCCGACTATCAACATAATCACCTCGGACGGGCCAGCCGCATACGCTGCCGCCATCCCGGTCGTTGCACCACCTACACAATAAGCAGAGGTTACCTCCCCATCACTCATAGGCCGAATGTTGGAGAACATCCCCGCGAAGCCAGAGGCGGATGCTTGATCACCCCCCTCTCTCTGTGAAGGGTCTGCTGCCACCGCATAACCCGACCCAATAGTCAATAGGAGGGCGAGTACTGGCAGCAATCGCCTGCTTAGAAAATAAAACTGGGGCATGGTAAGTTTTCTCAGGACTGTTACTTTGGGGTGTATTCTACCCATTACGACACGCGCCAATAATATACAGTAAGCGTTCTCATTTGAAAATAATCTTTAGTAAAAAAAATCAAGATTCTCTTATGAGATTGCGGGCGGCGTAGGTCTTCCTGTCGAAGCCCGATAAATCTAAACCTGCTCAGCGGGCGGCTGTCAATCCTAGTATCCCAAAAAATGCTGAACCAAGTAGGTGTGGCACTCTAAGGTTGAATCGGGGTGGGTGGGTATCCGTATACTGCCCAAATCTTGGGCGTGGGCGAAAGCTTTGGTTGCTGCGCCGAAAGCTGTTCCGCGAGCGACGAATAGGTACTCCCCTGTGGGGTGGTGGAGAATATCGGCGCTTAGTCTATATTGATCGGAGATCGCCCCGGTGGGGTTCCATACCGCTATTGTTGGGGGGCGTGGTCGGATATAGTAATCAAGTTCGGCCAGTACCGCACGATCGTCTCCTAATAGGCCGACGCCGGGGTGTTCTGCCAGAAGGCCCTGCACCTTTATGGCTAATTCGCGCCATCCGCGTAGACGCGCATAAGGATCCAGGTGGCGCACGGGTGTGGCACCCATGATTGTCCAATAGAGTTTATCGTAGTGGTATCCAGCGCAACCTATGAGTATATTTACAACAAGAGCTGTTGTTAAAATGCGACGACGCCATTGGGAGGGGTTGTTTGCATAAACATGATCTCTTGCGCTCGCCGAGTATATAGGGAGTGTGAACCAGGCGGCGACGAGTAGTGTAAAACCGAGATAGCTTGGGGCCGCCCAATTGGCGTTGGCGCGAACCGCCAGGGCCTCGCCTGCCATGGTGAGGAATAGCGGCAGGCTCATGGTAAGCAGCAATCGTCGTCGCCAGTCCGGCATGGCGTCTTGATCGATTCCCATAGCAGCGTTACGTTGGAGCAGGGCTGCTGGTAGCGCTGCAATCAAGATAGGGCCAAAAACCAAGGCTTGGCCGGCAATGAACTCAAAAAATTTGCCGGGATGAAACAAAGAATGATCAAGTGCGGCAGTGTTTGCGGTGTGGCGGAAACTGACCAGGTCATGAAAGCCATTCCACAAGATGTTGGGGAGGATGAGCAGAGCGGCGACCAATAGCGCAAGATATGGCCCTGGGCGGCGTAAGAAAATGCGGTGAGCCGGAGACAGTGCCAAGTACAGCACAAGGGACAAGAGAAAAGCGACCATCGTATATTTGGCCAGTAATCCCACGCCCACACAAAATCCTAATCCGAGCCAGTCTTGCCAGCGCTGGCTATCGAGGGCGCACACCAAAAACCACAACCCATAGGCCCAGAATAGCAACAGCAAGGCATCTGTTGACATGATCCAAGACGATGCAAAGACCAAGGGAAGAGTGGCGTAGAGCGCGGCAGCCAATCGGCCCGTCCTTGCCCCGTATAAGCGCCATCCAATCAGAAAGAGACCGAAGGCAGTAAAGGGTTGTAATAATAGCGCCGGGGTGCGTACACAAAGTTCGCTTTCACCACAGAGGCTAGTGCTTGCGGCAATCGTCCAGGCAATCAGCGGTGGCTTGGAGTAGTAGCCGAAAGCGAGTGCTCTTGACCAATCATAGTAATATGCCTCATCAAGAAACAGCGGTAGGTTGGCAACACTTAGGGCAACGGCGCGGTACAAGGTCAGTGCCGCGAGAAAAAGGACTAACCCGAGGAGGAGGAGCGTTTCGTTCTTGGTAGCAAGCTTTGTTGGAAAGGTGCTGCGGGGGGATTCGTGCGGCATCAATAGGGGCTCATTGTAACGCGAAGTGCGGCAGTGGGAGAGACATAAGGTGTCGCCCCGGGGAATATAGCAGGATCACGCCTCTCGGATGAGATTTTCGTCCCAGTCCTCAGTGTGCGTATTGGAGTCGTCTGATCATCTCGGTGGGTGCGAGTGGCTGATAGGACTCGCTACAGAGCGTGGAGCGTACTTCTTTGCGAAAACGTCCCATCGCCGAGGAAGACCCCACAGCGTCACTGTTGCTGCGCCAAACAGGATCACGCACCTTCTGAAAGGTGTCGCTACGGCCGTAAGCGATGGTCTTGTACTCGCCAGTATCGCAGCGCAACGCTTCGTGGAACACCGATCGGGCGTGGCCGGTAGATGCCACCACGACGGTGTAACGCACTGCACGATCGGCCCCCACCGCCAACGATTGTGTGTCCACGAAATACTGATAATCGGTTGCCTCAAGGGGAAGTCGCACCAGCCCCCCTTCTACGGGAAAGGGCGGCACCCCCAGTTCCTGTTCCTTCCATGGTGTTGGTTCCTCAAAGGGGCGTGGCGCATAGGTGCCGCCCCGTGGTTGCATCGGGTCGAGAACCTCGGCCATTGCTGCCCCAAACCAAAAGGCCAATAACAATAGTTGTGCTGGTTTTGCCATGGTTCTACCCTATCTAAATCAAACGCGAGAGAGGCGGTTCTCTGAGGTTGGATCCATTATATGGTGATAATGCGTAGGTTCAATGCCGATGACAACGGCTGCTGCCCGATTGGATCGGTCACTGTCATCCTTGATGATAGTATAAAACGCCGGACAGTATCGCAGAGATTTTCTCTGGTGGTTACTGCGGTGGTTTCCATTGGCAATGAGAGCGGATCCCTATCAGTAAAAAGCTCGCGCCACGGGGTAGCGTCCCAAAACGCTATCGATCGGATCGCGATAGGGGCTTCGTGCCATCAAAGCCCGTAGGCTATGCGCAGTAGGGTGATGGGCGATACGGGTGCTACCCCTTTGCCAAGGCCAAGTTCTATCTGACGGCCTGCCATTGGACAATCGCTTCCGTACCAATCCGCATCCAATTTGTCCACGCGCTTGACCAGCGGTTTTGCGATTTTCATTGATGTGTCGTGGAATTCGCGTTTGACCGCATAGGTTCCGTTATGGCCCGAACAGCGCTCAATCGCCTCTACCTCGGTGCCTGGAATCAGCAGTAAGCACTCGCGGGTTTTGAGGCCGAGGTTCTGCACCCGCAGATGGCAGGGCACATGGTATGCCACCTTTCCGAGGGGGCGTTTGAAATTAGTGTCTAACAGAGAGTCTTGGTGACGCAACATCAGGTACTCGAAGGGATCAAAAAAGGCTGCCTTTACCTTGGCCACATCAGGGTCGTGGGGAAACAGGAGGGGCAACTCTTGTTTGAACATGAGTACGCAGGAGGGCACCACCGCGACAATATCAAAACCCTGCTCTACCAGGGCAGCGAGGCGAGGGATGTTGTGCTCTTTTAGAGCGGCTACCCCGAGCAGATCGCCCAGTTCTAATTTTGGCATTCCGCAGCAGCGACTGTCTTCCATGAGCTGCACTGGTATCCCGTTGTGCTCGAAGACCTTTACCAGATCTTCACCGATCCCTGGTTCGTTGTAGTTGCCGTAACAGGTTCCAAAAAGTATCACCTTGCCGCTTGTTGTTGACCCGTCTTGTATCATGGTGGGGGTCGTTTCACGGAGTTTGCTGAGACGTTTGGTAAGGGTATTTTGTTGGTATTCCGGTAAAACGGCGCTCGGGTGGATAGCCAATCTTGCGTCTAATAGCTTTCGACCAGCCACCGAGCGATTCACCACATTCACAATAGTGCTGATGATGGGAAGGCTTGCGAGTTTACCAACAGCGTCTGTGTGTGTGACGATGAGATCCCGTATTGATGGATCGCCGTGGCCAAATTTTATCGCCTTGGCGCGCAACATGAGGTGCGGAAAATCAAGATCATATTCGTGCGGTGGTACATAGGGGCACTTGGTCGAGTAACACACATCACACAGGAAGCAGTGGTGTACGGCCTGCCAAAACACCGCACGGTCGACACTATCAACCTCGCCTGAGTCGCTGTCCTCAATTGCATCGAACAAGGTTGGGAAGGTGTTACACAAACTGATGCAGCGGCGACAACCGTGACAGATGTCAAAGACCCGCTCCATCTCGGTGAATAGTTCGCTCTCATTGTAGAAATCAGGGTTGTGCCAATCCAGCGGATGGCGCGTCGGGGCTGCTAGGCAATCATCGTTGTTCTCATCGTCGCTCTGTGTGGACATATCTACTCCAAAATTACAGCGACCGAAAGGATCGCATTGTCGACTGCCTAGTTGTTTCCGCTATACCACCCTGCTGTACAAAAGCGCAGAGCCTCGATTGTCGGGGGTTTTTCGGGAGCGGCTCGCGTGAGCGTGCTCTGTTCATAGCAAGGATCTCGGGCCGATCGGTAATACCAGTTTGTTGGCACAGTAAAGGTTGGTGGTAAGTTGTTCCTGATGTGCCTGCAAAGGCGGCCTCTGGGTTATCGTAGACCTTGTCGTTGTTCGGCACCACAAAACGCTCCCTATTATAATGGACAGATATGGGCGGGGGTTGAAGACAGATACTCCTTGTTTAGATAAGTTTCGTGATTTTTCTCGGCCAGGCAAACCTATTGCGGGCTATGGGTATCTTCTGGGCTGCATGAAAATAGGGCGGATAACGCCATCTCGTTGCGCAGTCTTGCTTGGTCTTGGTATAGCGCCTTGGTTATGAAGGGGCAGTTGGTTTGGTTTTGGTGGGGTTTGCGTCCGGTTTCTGGTATATAAGCGGATTTTGTGTGGGTAACGGCAGGGGCTGGCACCCCCTATACGCCTTGGTTCCCAAGAGTACTATCCCGCGAGCGCCCATCCGCGCTATCCTTCCCAGCCACGCGAGCCCCGACTTTTTTGCCGAGAGCGGTGCATACGACAACGGGGTAGGCAGATCGCCTCGCGGCAATGGGGGCGGGTATTGGTAAGGAGGGGTTGCGTGGCTCAGCCACGGGTGATTGCGGGCTGTCGCAAGGTTGTGTGGTCCCCAATAGAAAAGGCCCCCCGAGGTTACCGCTGCTAAACCGATCGGTTGGGCGGGTATACTCCTTATATATGGGTATGGATGAGAGGGTTTGGGGCAAGAGACTGCGTAAGGATTGGGGGTGCGATAGTCGCTGTTGCCTTCGTGCTGCGATCATCGTCCTGTTTCCATAATCATCTCTATGGCGTGACAGCAGCGGTTGGGAATAGCTGTCGTTAGGCTGTTATGCCAGGATTGCAGAGATGTAAGCAGTAGTGTTCCTTGTCTAACAAAGGACGTGCGGCTACCCTCTAAAGCGCTTTGGGGGCGTGTGATTTTCTTTACTGATATGTCAGAACGGTTGGTGATTCTTTATCGGTGCAAGATGCAGTCGAACAATAAATTCCGATGGCAAACGCAAGCGTGCGGGGTGATGATGCGGGTGGATACGTATTTTGAGGCGCGGCACAATGACCATTGATTTCGCGGCGGTTGATGCCTTTGTGACACATTGCCAGTCTCGCGTTGAAGAGGCGCTACTGCGTTGGTTGCCGCCAATCCAAACTGCCCCTACTGAACTTCACCAGGCGATGCAGTATGCCGTGTTGGGTGGTGGGAAGCGGGTTCGCCCCTTACTCGTTTATGGCACGGGTCGTGCGCTGGGGGCTCTCCCTGAAACGCTAGATGCGGCTGCCTGCGCGGTTGAACTTATCCATGCCTATTCGTTGGTGCATGATGACCTGCCGTTGATGGACAATGACGATCTGCGTCGTGGCAAACCGACCTGCCATAAGGTGTATGGTGAGGTTACTGCGCTTTTGGCTGGGGATGCGTTACAGGCTTTGGCCTTTTATGTGCTAGCGCATGCTCCGCGTGTACCCGGCGAGGATCGCTTGCGCATGATAGAGATCCTGGCCTTGGCATCGGGTTCGCGCGGGATGGTGGGTGGTCAGGTAATGGATCTGGCTGCCGAAGGAAGGGAACTTACCCTGCCTGAATTGGAGCTGCTCCATATCCACAAAACTGGCGCTGTCATTCGCGCAAGTACTTTGCTTGGTATCCATGCCTGTCAGCAGGTAGCTCCAGAATACTATGAACGCTTAGATCGCTATGCAAAATGCGTTGGGCTGGCCTTTCAGATCCAAGACGATGTGTTGGACGTTGAAGGGGATACCACGATCCTTGGTAAACGCCAGGGGGCTGATGTTGCTCGGGACAAATCAACCTACCCCGCCCTGATGGGGCTTGCTGCTGCGAAGGAACGAGCGGTAGAACTCCAAGAAGAGGCATTAGAGTGTCTTGCGATTTTCGATGCATCGGCGGACGTGTTACGCTGGCTCGCAGACTATATCGTGCGACGTCGCCATTGACGTGACAAATCTAACCGCAGTCTAACTGGCGAGAACCTTAACAACCATGACTTCTACAGAAAAGCATAGCCCACATCTGCTTCGCAGCTACCATAACATGATAGAACGTGTGCGGGCGGTCTTTGAGTACGGCACCAAGACCGGAGTAGCCCCTTCTTTGGTTCACTCTATCCAACTGGGTAAGGATAAAGCGGTAGAGCTTCAGGAGTTGTCGCGGGAAGAAGCAGAGCGGCTTGGTGATTTTTTGCGGCGTGATATCGAGGATGCTGCACACTATCTGGCCAACACCGAAGGTGATTTGGCCGAATGGATGCGCTTTGATCTCGCGCTTATTGAGGAGCGGCTGGTAGAGACATTCTTGATTGTGGCCGATCGCACCCAGGTTGAGCTTTCTGAATGGGCCGAGGAAGCGCGCCATGCCAATGAATATCGGTCAAACGATATTACTGGCCCGGGCACTCTGCAGTGTGCTGCGTGCGACCATACTGTGCATTTCCAAGAGCCTTCTCATATCCCAGAATGCGTTCGCTGTGGCGGCAATCTCTTCAAGCGCCTGCCCTTGGAACAGGACGAATAGAGAAAGATGGATAAGACCTATAACCCTCACGCGATTGAACAACGCTGGTATCAGATCTGGGAAGAAAAGGGCTATTTCCAACCGAGTGGTCAAGGAGCGCCCTATTGCATCATGATCCCGCCACCGAATGTGACGGGTAGTCTGCACATGGGGCATGCCTTTCAGGATACCCTGATGGATGCCCTGGTTCGTTATCACCGCATGAAGGGACACAATACCCTGTGGCAGGCAGGCACCGATCATGCGGGTATTGCAACCCAGATGGTTGTGGAGCGAAAGCTGAATGCCGAAGGCAAGACGCGCCATGATCTGGGGCGTGAGGATTTTCTGCGCCGGATCTGGGCGTGGAAGGCCGAGTCTGGAGGGACGATTACCTCGCAACTACGACGCATGGGTGCCTCGTTGGATTGGTCGCGTGAGCGTTTCACCATGGATGAGGGGCTTTCTGCCGCCGTTACCGAGGTCTTTGTCCAGCTCTACGACGAGGGGCTGATCTATCGGGGCAAACGTCTCGTAAACTGGGATCCGGTGCTGCACACTGCGGTCTCTGATCTAGAAGTGGTCTCCCAGGAAGAGGATGGATTCCTCTGGCACATCCGCTATCCGTTGGTTGTTGGTGAGGGGCATCTCGTCGTGGCGACGACTCGTCCCGAGACCCTTCTTGGCGATACGGCTGTGGCGGTTCACCCCGATGACGAACGCTATCGGCACCTGATCGGACAACAGGTATTGCTGCCGCTAACCGGGCGCACCATACCGGTTATTGCCGACACCTATGTGGATCCGGCCTTTGGTACCGGTTGCCTCAAGATTACGCCAGCCCATGATTTCAACGACCATGCGACCGGGCAGCGACATGGTCTGCCGATTATCAATGTATTTACCGTCGATGCGTGCATCAACGATCAAGCGCCGCTCGTCTATCGTGGTCTCGATCGCTTCGAGGCGCGGCGGCGTATTGTGGCCGATCTGGAAGCGGCACGACTACTCGAGAAGGTGCAGCCCCATAAACTGATGATTCCGCGCGGTGACCGCACCCGTGCGGTGATCGAGCCCCTCTTGACGGATCAATGGTATGTTCGGGTTGCGCCACTTGCGGAACCTGCGGTACAGGCAGTGGAGGACGGACGCATCCGCTTTATCCCTGAGAATTGGGCCAAGACCTATTTCGAATGGATGAATAATATTCAAGACTGGTGTATCAGTCGTCAGATATGGTGGGGACATCGGATTCCGGCGTGGTATGGAACGGATGGCAAGATCTATGTTGCTCATTCCGAGGTAGCGGTTCGTGCCAAATATCATCTCGATGCGGATGTCCTATTGTCTCAGGACGAGGATGTGCTCGACACCTGGTTTTCATCCGCCTTGTGGCCATTTTCAACACTAGGCTGGCCGAGTAAAACAAAAGAGCTAGAAAGCCTTTATCCGACCTCTGTCCTGGTCACGGGATTTGATATTATCTTTTTCTGGGTTGCACGGATGATCATGATGGGGCTTAAATTTACCGGAGAGGTTCCCTTTCGAGAAGTGTACATTCACGGGCTGGTGCGCGATGCTCACGGACAGAAAATGTCCAAGTCTAAGGGGAATGTCCTTGACCCTATCGACCTGATTGATGGTATTGATCTAAAGTCCCTGCTGGCCAAGCGCACCAGCGGTTTGATGCAACCGGAAATGGCTGCACGGATTGAGCAGGCTACTCGCCAAGAATACCCAGACGGCATTCCGTCGTTTGGCACAGATGCCTTGCGGTTTACCTTTGCGGTTCTTGCTACCACGGGTCGAGACATCAATTTTGAATTGGCGAGGGTGAACGGCTACCGCAATTTCTGCAATAAGCTCTGGAATGCTGCGCGCTATGTCCTTACGAATACCGAAGGGCATGATGTTGGCGAAGAAAACGAGCCAGTAGAGCTAGGTCTTGCGGATCGCTGGATCCTTTCTCGCCTAGAGCATACCATTGAGGTGGTTAATAAGGCTTTTGGTGACTACCGTTTCGATCTGGCTGCAACGGCTATTTATGAGTTTACCTGGAATGAGTATTGCGATTGGTACCTTGAATTCTCTAAACCAGTTCTGGTGAATAGTACTTCAGTAGACGAAAAGCGTGGCACACGACGCACCTTAGTGCGGGTTCTCGAAACGCTGTTGCGTCTTGCGCACCCGCTGATCCCATTTATCACTGAGGAGATCTGGCAGCGCGTGGCGAGTCTGCTCGGTGATACGGATCCAACATTGATGCAGAAGACCTATCCGCGCTGTGACTCAAGTCGATTTGATCCAGAGGCAGAGGCGGAGATTCGCTGGGTGATGGATTTCATTTTAGGCGTCCGAAATATCCGTGGCGAGATGAATCTGTCCCCGACAAAAGCTTTAGCCGTTTTGCTTCAGTATGGGGAAGAACAAGACCGGGTGCGTGTTGTTCGCCACCAGGTTTTGCTTTGTGCGCTGGCGCGTATTAGCGCGATTACCTGGCTTTCTGAAGAGGCAAAGGCCCCGCCTTCTGCAACCACGCTGGTCGGGCAGGTACATGTTTTTGTGCCGATGAGCGGACTTATCGATGTTGCAGCGGAGCTAAGGCGACTGGATAAGGAAATCGATCGTCTACGCAAGGATTTGGAACGAATGAGTGCTAAACTTAACAACGCCAGTTTTGTAGACCGAGCACCCGCCGAGGTGGTCGGCAAAGAACGCGAACGGTTCCAGCAAACGGATGCAGCGTTAGCAAAGTTGGTAGCGCAACGAAGACGTATCGAGACTGAGCCCGGACAACCGTGATTCGTGGGGCCGCATGGAGGGGGTGTGTCGGTGAATATCTCCATTGGCAGGAGATGCTATCTCATTGGGGTGGCCGATAATCGGCTGTCTCTCTCTGTAGATATGTAGAGTTATGAGGAAAGGAGTGCTGTGGTTGTGGTGCAGTTGTCTCTTGTTGTTGATTTATATTGAGAAACACGAAAGATGGAGAGATGCTGAGAGGCTTCGAGCAGAGTTTGGGGTTATCTGTTGGCTTTGCCCCAAGCGCCTCAGTAAGGTATCCTCCAAAAATTGATTGATGGGACTGTTGATCCAGAGATTAACCCATTTTCCTTGCTTCATTAAGCATCCATTCACGTTGAGGAGTAACGATCGCCGTGGCTAAACAGATGCATGACACTCCCATGCTCGATCAGCTCGAGGGTGGCCCGTGGCCAAGCTTTATTACCGGGCTTAAGCGCTTGGCAAAAGATAACGATATGATGGTGGATCTCTTAGGACAGCTTGAGCATTCCTACGAGACTCGCAAAGGTTTTTGGAAGGGAGGCACGGTTGGTGTCTTCGGGTATGGTGGCGGCATCATTCCTCGTTTTTCTGAGGTAGCCAGCAAGTTTCCCGACTCGGCCGAGTTCCACACCTTGCGTATTCAACCGCCCGCCGGGATGCATTATTCCACCGATCTGCTGCGCCAGATGTGCGACGTCTGGGAGAAGCATGGATCCGGTTTGGTTGCCTTCCATGGTCAGAGCGGTGACATCATGTTTCAGGGCATCCGCACCGATAAGGTGCAGGCTGCTTTTGATGAATTCAACGAGATGGGCTTTGACCTGGGGGGCGCGGGCCCAGCGGTGCGCACCAGTATGTCGTGCATTGGTCATGCCCGCTGCGAGCAGTCGTGTTACGACACCGCTCGTGCCCATCGGGACATTGTGAATACCTTCTTAGACGATATGCACCGTCCCGCATTGCCCTACAAGTTTAAGTTTAAGTTCTCCGGTTGCCCGAATGACTGCATGAATTCCGTGCAGCGTGCAGACATGGCGGTGATCGGCACCTGGCGCGACGATATGCAGGTGGATCAGGCAGAGGTCAAGGCCTTTGTTGCCAGTAAGGGGCGCCAGTACGTGGTGGATAATGTCCTCACCCGTTGCCCGACCAAGTGCTTGAGTCTGAACGACGACAATACTCTCGCCGTTGATAATCGCAACTGTGTGCGTTGCATGCATTGCATCAACGTCATGACCAAGGCGCTGAAGCCCGGTAATGATCGCGGCGTGACGGTGCTGATTGGTGGTAAGCGTACGCTCAAGATTGGCGACTTGTTTGGCACGGTGGTGGTGCCCTTCATGAAGCTTGAGTCTCAGGAGGACATGGATAGCCTGCGCGAGATCGCACAAAATACTATCGATTTCTTCGCAGAAAACGCATTGGAGCACGAGCGTACTGGTGAGATGATCGATCGCATTGGTCTTGTGAACTTCCTAGAAGGGATTGGTCTTGAGGTCGACCCGCACATGATCGAGTATCCTAGAATCAGTTCCTATGTGCGTATGGATGGGTGGGACGAAGAAGCGGCCAAATGGAATGAGCGGAAGGCTGGTTGAACACGGTAGCTGCCTGCGTGGAGATTGAGTACGGTCACGTTTTGGCATGGCGGTGAGGATCTGCGGAAGCAGGCCTTCCTAGGGCAAAAATTCAATAGACAAGAGAGTTGGAGGTTATAATGGCCGAAATGCGTCCACCTATTGAGAGTGGCGTACCGGATCCCTTCCAGTATATGCATCCGGCAATGCGCCGGAATTATGGACAGTGGAAGTGGCATGACCGTCCTCGTCCGGGCGTGTTGCACCATGTCGCTGAAAGCGGTGATGAAGTCTGGTCGGTGCGTGCCGGTACTCAGCGTCAGATGGATCTCTACACGATTCGTAAGTTGTGCGATATTGGTGATGCGTACGGTGAGGGCTATGTCCACTTCACCATTCGTAGCAATATCGAATACATCCTGACCGACAAGAATAAAGTTGCTCCGCTGATCGAAAAGTTACAGGCGGAGGGTTTCCCAGTCGGGGGCACTGGTAACTCGGTTACCATGATTGCGCACACCCAGGGCTGGCTGCATTGTGATATTCCTGGCACAGATGCGTCGGGCGTGGTAAAGGCCTTGATGGATGAGCTCCATGCAGAGTTTGTTCGCGAGGAGATGCCGAATCGTGTTCACATTACTACCTCGTGCTGCCAGATTAACTGCGGCGGCCAGGGTGATATTGCGATCAATATTCAGCATACCAAGCCACCGAAGATTAATCATGATTTAGTGGCCAATGTTTGCGAACGCCCCACGGTTGTTGCGCGTTGTCCGGTTGCGGCCATCCGCCCTGCAATGGTAAACGGCAAGCCATCCCTCGAAGTGGATGAGAAGAAGTGTATCTGCTGCGGCGCATGTTATCCGCCCTGCCCTCCCATGCAGATCAACGACCCAGAGCATTCCAAGCTTTCTATCTGGGTTGGTGGTAAGAATTCTAATGCTCGTGGTAAGCCTCAGTTCCATAAATTGGTGGCGGCTGGCATCCCCAATAACCCACCACGCTGGCCAGAGGCTGCGGCGATCGTTAAGAAGATCCTTCAGGTCTACAAGAAGGATGCAAAAGATTGGGAGCGCCTTGCTGACTGGGTAGAGAGGATTGGTTGGCCACGCTTTTTTGAGCTAACCGAGCTGCCCTTTACCAAGTTCCACATCGATAATTGGCGTGGCGCACGTGAGAGTTTGAACGCATCTACCCATATCCGCTTTTAAGTGAGCGGAGGGAAAGGAAAGAGCGGCATGAAGTTCGGCATCATGGTGAATGAGGGGCCATACCAGCACCAGGCCTCTGACACAGCGTATCTGTTCGCCAAGGCAGTGTTGGCCAAGGGTCATGAGATATACCGCGTGTTTTTTTATCACGATGGTGTAAACAATGGCACACGCCTGACTGTTCCTCCCCAAGACGATCGTAATATCGTCAATCGGTGGTCGGAGCTGGCTGCTAAGCATGGCATCGATTTGGTGGTGTGCGTGGCTGCGGCCCAGCGTCGCGGCATCTTGGACGAGAGCGAAGCCAAGAGGCATGGCCGGGACGCCAATAATATCGCCGCTGGCTTCCGGATCTCTGGTCTGGGTCAGCTCGTCGAAGCAGGGATCCAGGCGGATCGCCTGGTCGTTTTCGGTGACTGACGGGGGAAATGAAGATGGCGGATGCAGGCGGTGTCGTTAAGAAGTTTATGTTTGTCAACCGTAAGTCTCCTTACGGAACCATCTACGCCCTGGAGTCATTGGAGGTGGTGTTGATAAGCGCCGCTTTCGACCAGGACGTAAGTCTGGCTTTTCTCGATGATGGTGTTTACGAATTGACCAAGGGCCAGAGCACAAAGGGTGTGGAGATGAAGAACTTCTCCCCGACCTACCGTGCGCTGGAGGGCTACGACATTGAGAAGTTGTACGTGGCCCAGGAGTCGTTGGAGGAGCGTGGTCTCTCCGAGGACGATTTGTTGGTGGATGTCCAGGTTGTCAGCCGTGCTGAGATGGCGGATCTGATGGCCGAACAGGATGTAGTCTTAAGCTTCTGAGGAGATTGCGATGCTGCATACGGTCAACAAGTCACCATTCGAGCGCAACACCCTGAAGAGCTGTCTCGCACATGTCAAGCCTGGGAGCGCGGTTCTGCTCATTGAGGATGGGGTTTACGCTGCCCTGGCGGGTACCGTTGCCTCGGACATGGTTCAACAGGCGATGGCAGAGGTTTCCGTCTACGCCCTTGGCCCCGATCTAGACGCCCGAGGTGTAGCAAATCGAGTTATTGATGGGGTTAAGGTGATAGATTATGCCGGGTTCGTTGACCTGGTCATTGAGCACCCCAGTACCCAATCTTGGCTATAGAGGTTGGTTCTGCGTAAAAGGTGCGTCACCGTGGAACAGATGAACTGATGGCGTGTGGAGATGGTTCGTGCTGCGGTGTGTATAACTAAATCTGTTGGGAAGAGGCACGCCTGTCCCAACCTCTCTGGGGGTTAAAAAGATCCATGGCAACTATTGAAGTCAACGGGAAGTCGGTTGAAGTAGATGAAGAGGGTTACCTCATCAATCTGGGCGAGTGGAATGAAGCCATCGCGGAGCGGTTCGCTGGGGATGACAATACACAGCTAACCCCGAATCACTGGGAAGTCATCACCTTCCTGCGTGAGTATTACAATGACTATCAGATTGCTCCTGCCGTGCGGGTGCTGACCAAGGCCATTGGCAAGAAGTTAGGGCCAGAGAAGGGCAACAGCAAGTACCTGTATGAGCTGTTCCCGTATGGGCCAGCGAAGCAGGCATGTCGCTATGCTGGGCTGCCGAAGCCTACTGGTTGTATCTGAAGATTTCAGGGCCCCCATCGTGGGGCCCTGTTTATGCCCTGTCCGGTTCCGACGATTAGTGGTTCGGTTCGAGGTCTTTCTTGAGGAATGCCAAGCATGACAGTGGTGACGCTGCTGTATGCGCTGCTATTCTATGCAGCAACGGCGATCTTGACGATCGGCGTGGTACGTCGTGTGGTGATCTATGCTCGTTCCCCCGCGCCGTTACGGATTGTGACTATGCCAGCACCTCTTACGTACACCGGGGTAGTGTTGCGCATGGTGCGGGAGGTGGTGTTTTTCGAGAGCCTGTTTAAGTCTACCAAGTGGACATGGCTTTTTGGGTGGTTGTTCCATATGTGTCTGGCGCTCGTGTTAATGCGCCACATTCGTTATTTTCAGGAGCCAGTCTGGTTGGGTGTGCAGATTATCCAACCGCTTGGGAAATATGCGGCTTTTGGTATGATCGCGGGTCTTCTTGCCCTTGCCGTGCGGCGGGTGTGTGTTGAGAGGGTTCGGTATATTACAGCGCCTTCCGATCGGGCCATGCTTCTTTTGTTGCTGGCGATTGCGATCTCTGGGGCATCAATGACCTTTCTGATGCACACCGATATTGTAGCGGTCAAATCGTTCTTTTTGGGGCTCATGTATTTTGAGTGGCGTCCGCTGCCAGCCGATCCGCTGCTACTGCTGCACCTGACATTAGTTGCTACGCTGATGATTATCTTTCCCCTCTCAAAATTGTTGCATGTGCCAGGGGTGTTCTTCAGTCCTACCCGCAATCAGGTGGATGACGCCCGTGAGAAGCGGCATGTGGCAGCATGGGCTCGTGATCCGGCATGATGTGAGGTGTAAAACCTCAGCCTTACTCATACTGAATTCGCAAAACTGTTTAGCACACTAGGGTCAGGTTACCTGCTGGCCCGGATCAATGTGGAGACATCGCGTGGCCGATTTTGACGTTCCGGTGTTGGGTGACTATCCGATCTGCCCAGTGCCTGCGATTAAGCCAGACGCAATGAAAGGCTTAAAGCCCTTTGCCGTCAATAATCCAGCACATAATACTGCACTCGGTTTCCCCGGTGCGCTGGTGGATAATTGGGAGGAGGTAGCCGTTGCCAAGATGAGAGAACTCCTTGGTAAATACCGATCCCTCCAGGTGTTCCTTGATTCGTGCGTGAAATGTGGTTCCTGTACTGATAAATGCCATTATTTTATTGGTACTGGTGATCCGCGCAACATGCCAGTGGCTCGCCAGGATCTCATGCGGCAGATATACCGCCGTTATTTCACTGCCGCAGGGAAGTATCTCCCGAAATTGGTTGATGCCAAGGATTTTACTCGCGAGGTTTTGGACGATTGGTATAGTTACTACCACCAATGCTCGCAGTGTCGTCGTTGTTCGGTCTATTGTCCTTTCGGTATTGATACCGCTGAAATATCCATGGCCGCACGCGAGATCATGGATGCTATTGGGTTAGGCCAGAAGTATACCAATGAGATTCTTGGGAAGAATATCAAGATTGGCAACAATCTGGGGCTTCCACCCCCAGCCATCCGTAACACACTAGATGGCATAGAAGAAGATGTGGAGGATGATACCGGTGTGGTGGTACGCTTTCCTCTGGATGTAAAAGGCGCGGATGTTTTATTGGTTACGCCCTCGGCTGATTTCTTTGCTGAGCCGCATATTGATGGGTTGATTGGGTACGGTAAAGTATTTCACCAGGCAGGGATTTCCTGGACGCTGTCTTCTTATGCGTCGGAGGGGGCTAATTTTGCTATGTTCATTGGCTCCTATAGCAATATGAAGAGGGCTGCCATGCGTATTCGCGATGCTGCGCGGGAGCTTGGTGTCAAACGTATTGTCGTTGGGGAATGTGGGCACGCCTGGCGTGTGGCCTATAGTTTTTGGAACACAATTATTGGGCCGTTCGATTTTCTTGACCCAAAATATCCAGTGCCACAGCATATCTGCGAGTTTACCAACGATCTGATTCGGCGCGGTGCTTTGAACCTGGATAAGTCGGCCAACGATCATCGTGTGGTAACTTTCCATGATTCTTGTAATGTTGCGCGTGCCTCGCGTATGGGGCAAGTCCCCGGTGGGCAGTACACGATTCCCCGCGACATCATCAAGGCGAGTTGTAATCGCTTTGTTGACATGGCGTCCGGAACCATCCACGATCAGACCTTTTGTTGTGGTGGCGGGGGTGGTTTGCTAACCGATGATCTGATGCCATTGCGTGTTAAAGGTGCTTATCCGCGAATGCAGGCGTTGCGCCAGGTGCAGGAAGAGCACGGGGTAAACTATTTGGCTGCGATCTGTGCGATTTGCAAGAGCCAATTTTCTAAGGTGTTACCCTATTACAAATTTGATCGGGATATGATCGGCGGAGTGCATCAGTTGGTCAGTACGGCTATTCAGCTAGGGACAAAGGAATAAGAGACGAGATGCAATGACTAGTCGGATCCCCGATTTTACTTTTCGTCGGTACAAAGACGGCGATGATCGGTGGCAGCGCATGACCGATCGCATCTTTTCGGGCGACCGGTCGCATAAGTGTCCCACCTATGTCCACCGTACGCCGCCTTGCCAGGGGAGCTGTCCGTCTGGTGAGGACGTGCGTGGTTGGCTTGGTATCGTGCGTGGTGTTGAGAAGCCGCCCAAGGGGGTGAGTTGGCAGGAGTATGCGTTTCGGCGCATGACGGATGCCAATCCTTTTCCCTCGACGATGGGGCGGGTTTGCCCGGCCCCTTGTGAGGATGGCTGCAATCGCAATCAGCTAGAGGATCACATCGGCATTAATTCTGTCGAGCAGTATGTTGGTGATTTTGCGGTTCAGGCAGGTTTTGGGTTTACCTCGGGGCCTGATACAGGTAAGCGCGTTGCTATCATTGGTGGTGGCCCAGCCGGTTTGGCCGTGGCGTACCAATTGCGACGGCAAGGACATGCGTGTACTGTTTTCGAAGCCCATTCCCAATTGGGTGGGATGGTGGTGTGGGGCATCCCCGGATATCGGATGCCGCGTCACATCGTAGCGGCAGAGATCGGACGTGTCCTTGCGATGGGGGTTGAGGTTCGTCTGCAGACGATGGTTGGACGCGACGTTCCGGTGGCTGATTTGGAGCGTGATTATGATGCTGTTGTGTTGGCGGTAGGTGCCCAACGTGGTCGGGCGCTGCCGATCGCCGGAGCCGATGCCCCCAACTGCCTTAGTGGGGTTGCGTTCTTAGATGCCTTCAATGACGGACGATTGAAGGCGGTGACGGGTCGTGTCATTGTGGTCGGCGGGGGCGATACCTCTGTGGATGTGGCGACGGTTGCGCGGCGTCTCGGGCGTATTACTGCGATCCACGAAAAGGATCGGCCCGAGCATGTCATCATTAACCAAACTGCCCACGACGTCATCGAGACTGCTGCGCGTCAGGGCGCGGATGTACTGCTTCTTTCCCGTTCGCCCATCCATAACATGAGTGCGGCCAAGCATGAGGTTGAGGATGCCTTGCGCGAGGGGGTTGAGATTATGGGTAGCGTGGCACCAGTTGGCGTTATCATCGGCCATGATGGTCGTGCATCGCACCTTCGCATTCAGCATTTGAGCGAGACCAAAACCCCCATCCCGGGTACAGAGGAAGACCTTGAGTGCGATATCATTGTGGCCGCCATTGGCCAGGTCGGTAATCTTGTTGGGCTAGAGTCCTTTGATAATGGGCGTGGCCTAATAGACGCCGATCGTCATTATCAGGTTCCCAAGCATCGGGGTTATTTTGTGGTGGGGGATGTCATTAAGCCGCATTTACTCACCACGGTGATTGGTCAGGCGGCGGTGGCTGCCGAGTCCATCAATAGCTACTTGGCCGATGTGCCGCTTGGCAAGCGACCCAAGGTGGATGTGCGTCATTTTGATCTGATGATGAAGCTGAAGGAGACCGGGTTACAGCCTGAAGCGTATAATCACGAGCAGGTATGGGGCACGGCGGAAGCGAAGTTTGCGGTTCATAATTACGAGGATCGTGCTGCTCAGGAGATCATTTCGTCAGATATGTTATTTCTTGGGCACTTTAAGTACGCGGAACGGAATAAACGCAGTTATCATCACATCGATAGTGCGAATGTCGTTGGCAATTTCGCGGAGCGTATGGTTCCGCTCACTGAGGCGTCAGCGGTGAACGAGGCCACTCGTTGCATGAATTGCGGGATGTGTTTTGAGTGTGATAACTGCGTAATTTTTTGTCCTCAGGAGGCGGTCAAGAAGACACCGAAGAGTCAATCTACTACCGGTCGTTATGTATATACCGATTATGCCCGTTGTGTTGGCTGTCATATCTGTGCCGAGGTCTGCCCCACTGGTTATATCCAGATGGGGATGGGCGGCTGATTGCCAGGAGAGAGTATGTTGAATATCCGTTTGTGGGTGGCAAGGTTGGTGATGATGGGAGCACTGCTGGGTGCGTCTGGTTTGACGATAGCAGCAGAAGCCCCGTGTAAGTCCGCTGTGGATCGAGGAAATGCTGCCAGTGCTGGCGACTGCCAGGCAGCAAAGGAAAAGCGATTCGAGGGCCGTGGGGGTAAATGTGTGGAGGATGAGCATTTCATGCGGCGTAATCACATGAACCTGATCCTCCATCAGCGTGATGAAACCATGCACAAGGGGATTCGCACCTCCAAATATAGCCTGAAGGGGTGCTTGGAGTGCCACACAGCAACGCGGGCGGATGGCAGTTACATCCCAATCAACGACCCGGGGCAGTTCTGCGAGAGTTGCCACCACTTTGCGAGTGTCAAGATAGATTGTTTCGAGTGTCACGCGACCACGCCGGCTGTGTCGCCGGCCTCAAAGCCGTGAGGATAGCAATGAGCAATGAATCCACTGACCAAGGGCGGCGGGGTTTTCTTGGTACTGCGACGGCTACTGCGGTTGGTCTTGCTGCCATCCCAGGCCTTTCGCTGGTTGCCTTGGCGCGTTCGCCAGACCTTGCTGTTGACAACAGATCTCGCTGGGGTTTGTTGATCGACACCAGTAAGTGCTTGACTGAGTGTACTGCCTGTACGACTGCCTGTGCTAGTGAGAATGGCCTTGTCTCGCACGGTCGGCCAGCAACCGATGCACAATGGCTGCGAAAGGTGCAACTTAAGGATAAGGCGACTGGTCGTACCCTGTCATTGCCCGTTGGCTGCCAGCACTGTGAGAAACCGCCTTGTGTGGATGTCTGTCCCACTGGGGCATCTTTCCGGCGCGCAGATGGTATCGTGTTGGTGGATAAGCATATCTGTATTGGTTGCCGTTATTGCATGATGGCCTGCCCCTATAAGGCGCGTTCCTTTGTCCACGAAGAGACACACAATCAGAAGGCGAATGCGCCGCGTGGCAAGGGTACTGTAGAGGCCTGTACTTTGTGCGTTCCCCGCTTGGATGCCGGACGGCTTCCTGCCTGTGTCGAGGCGTGTCAGCAAGAAGGCCACCAGGCAATGATCTTTGGTGACTTACAAGATCCCAACAGTGCAATTGCTAAACGCCTCGCCGCTGTACCAACCCATCAGTTACGTGAAGCGTTGAATCTGAACACTGGTGTCCGTTATCAGGGTGTGTAGGCGCTTGTATTGTTCGACAGCAGGATACCAACGATGAAAAATGTACGTTTTACTGAGATGAGGGAGACTGGCCAGTCTTACTGGCTGGTGCAAGGGTTGCTTGCTGTGGTCATCCTGCTGGGATTGTCCTCAGCGTACTACATGGAGCTAAATGGTCATTGGGTGACCGGAATGAACAACCAGATTGTATGGGGTTTGCCCCATGTGTTCGCCGTGTTCCTGATCGTCACGGCATCCGGTGAGCTGAATTTGGCCTCGATTGCGTCCGTCTTTGGTAAGGCACCCTATAAGCCTTTGACTCGTCTTGCGGCACTGGTGGCGATCGCCCACATGGCGGGAGGGCTGATGATCCTGGTGCTTGATCTGGGGCGACCTGACCGTCTGATAGTGGCCCTGACGCATTACAACCTGAAGTCAATTTTTACCTGGAACATTCTTCTGTACAACGGTTTTTTTGTTTTAGCGACGGTTTATGCGTGGACGATGATGGAGCGCCGCCTTAATGGGTATGCGAAAGTGGTTGGTTTCGGAGTATTTCTCTGGCGCGTGATTCTCACGACTTGTACCGGATCAATCTTTGGTTTCTTGGTGGCGCGAGACGCCTACAATGCCGCGATTATGGCGCCGATGTTCATTATTCTGTCCTTTTCCTACGGAACCGCAATCTACCTGATGACGCTAGAAACACTCTCCTACTGGAGTGGTCGGAGGATTAGCGATGTGCTGGTTACGCGACTTAAAAACCTTTTGGGAATCTTTATTGGTGCTGCCTTTTATTTCTTCCTGGCCTATCACCTGACGGGTATGTATGTTGCGGAGAGGCAGGGGGTTGAGTATTTCCTGTTGGCAAGTGGTAATGTGTACACCTGGCTCTTTTGGGTTGGGCAGGTATTGATTGGTACGATTGTGCCGTTAGCGCTGCTTTATGGTTCTCTTGGGCGTTCGAGGGTAGTTGTTTACTTGGCCTGTTTGTTTGTGTTGATCGGTGGATTGTCCCAGATGTACGTGACAATCGTCGGAGGTCAGGCCTACCCGTTGACCATCTTCCCTGGTTATGAGGTGACGAGCAGTTTCTCGGACGGCCAGGTTGGTTCCTATATTCCGACCATATTCGAGGCCTTGCTGGGGATTAGTGGGTTTGCCGTTGCAGCATTTTTGGTGATTCTGGTTTCGCGCGTGCTACCATTCGTTCCCGCGACGTTGGTGGATTCTGATGTAGATGAGTGCCTGGCTACCGAAGCGACGCAGTCGTCTTAAGAACAAAGACGTTTATCGTAGGTAGTTTTTAACTTTTAGCGATTTACAAACTGCCCAAACACCATGTTTGGGCAGTTTGTCGTTGGTTGCGGAGAAAGTGTGAGCCACCTGATGATCTCCGCTGCGCACAAGTCTTCGGGCAAGACGACGATCTCGCTAGGCCTGTGTGCTGCGTTGCGCGCGCAGGGAGTGAGCGTTTCCGCGTTCAAAAAAGGCCCGGATTACATTGATCCACTTTGGCTTTCTGTGGCGAGTGGGAGCTCGTGTTACAATCTTGATTTCTGGACGATGTCTGTCGACGAGATTCGCGAGAGTTTTGCGCGACAGTCAACCGGCAGTGATTTGGCCATTGTGGAAGGTAATAAGGGACTGTACGATGGTGTAAACCTTGACGGAAGCAACAGTAATGCCGCATTGGCGAAGCTCTTGGGTTCTCCGGTGGTTTTGGTCATCGATACCGATGGTATTACCCGTGGCATTGCGCCTTTGGTTCTCGGGTATCGCGCCTTTGACCCTGATGTTCGGATCTCGGCGATAATCCTTAACAAAGTGGGTGGGCCGCGTCACGAAGAGAAGTTGCGTCAGGTATTGGCACGATACACGGATGTGCCTGTGGTTGGAGCGGTTGCTAAGGATGAGCGGTTGGTAATTGTGGAGCGTCACCTAGGCTTGGTGCCGAGCAATGAGTCTTCTGCCGCTCGTGATCGGGTGGAAGAGATTGGTGCGTTGATTGGCTCCCAAGTAGATCTCACGGCCTTGCAAGCGATTGCTCGTACAGCCGATCCTCTGCCTACGTGTACTGTTGCAACCCCTACTAGTCCGTTAAAAGTACGCATTGGTATTCCGCAGGATGCGGCTTTTGCATTTTATTATCCTGATGACTTAGAAGCACTGCGATACGCGGGTGCTGAGTTGGTGTTTTTCGATACCCTGAAAGGCCGCCTTCCTGAAGTTGATGGTTTATTTATCGGGGGTGGCTTTCCTGAGGTTAGCATGGAGGCGTTGGAGGGTAATGGTTTACTGCGCACAGAATTGCGTAGTGCGATTGAGAATGGTATGCCGGTCTACGCAGAATGTGGTGGGTTAATGTATCTATCACGACGAATTCAGTGGGGTGATTGTTCTAGCAAGATGGTAGGTGTTTTGCCCGCTGATGTGGTGATGACGAATAGGCCAATTGGTCGCGGTTATGTTCGGCTGCAGGAGACAATCTCTCATCCTTGGTCAGTGCATGGTGCAACGGTTGAGTTTGCTGCCCATGAGTTTCATTATTCAAAGCTGGAAAATCTGGGTGCAGAGATAGGCTTTGCCTACCAGGTAAAACGCGGTATGGGGATTGATGGCCGCTACGATGGCATTATCTATCGTAATGTCTTGGCGTGTTATTCTCACCAACGCAACACACAAGCGAATCCGTGGGTAGCGAGCTTTGTTGCCTTTGTTGCTAGACAAAAATTCGGTAGAATGAAAAGCTGCAATTGAAGTGGTTCTGTTATTCGGTTTTCGCCGGATTAGCTCAGTCGGTAGAGCAACCGCCTTGTAAGCGGTAGGTCGTCGGTTCGATTCCGACATCCGGCACCAAACAATGAAAGGTTTTTTATTTCACAGACAAAACCTCTCACCACCGACGATCAGCCGGAAGATGTGAAAGAAAAGTAGCGCCAGAATCACCAAAATGTAGCATGGATTCCCCAAGAACTCCCCATGCGATTCCCCAAGAAGGCCTCCGTTACAAAATCTGCCGCGCCCAGGTCAATGTTAAAGGCGTTAGATATTCCGATACGTTTCGTGCCAAGCGCGAGGCTGAGGTGTGGCAGCGACGCTGATAGGTTAAGCGGGTGTGCCGCGCTTATTGCGAAAGAATGCTTGGAGCAAGGCTGTGCATTCTTCTTGTAGTATTCCGACTTTCCATGCTACTCGGTGATTCAGGGTTTCTGACTGAAGGATATTGAATTGACTGGCGGCGGCACCGCTACGAGGATCGTAGGCACCGAAGACGAGGCATTTAATTCGCGCATGGATCATTGCGCCAGCACACATTGGGCAGGGCTCCAATGTGGAATATAGCGTCGCACCAGTGAGGCGATAGTTTCCGATGGATTGCGCTGCTGCCCGTAGCGCTTGGATCTCAGCATGGGCCGTGGGATCGCATAAACCGATGGGACGATTCCAGCCTTCTCCGAGAATCACGCCATCTCGAACCACTACTGCGCCTACTGGTACTTCACCGGTTGCGTTGGCTACTCGAGCTAATGCCAACGCATAATTCATCCAGGCGACGTCCGTGCTATCTGACATTGTAGCCTTTTGCCAGTTGTTACGGTTCATATTCTAAGGGTTTGGTTTGTGCGAGTTCTTTCTGTCGCCGACATTCAATGTGGCTAGAAAAGGATGTTTTTACGCTCTCCGGAAAGGTTTGTGCGACAACCCAGATTTGTTTAAGGTTCCCGCTGAGTTTCGGTAGGGCAGTCAGGGCGTGCCGAGTGCGAGTTTCGTCAAAAAAGGCAAATGGTTCGTCGAGAAACAGAAATTGCGGCATTCCTTTGGTTCGGTCTAAGAGTTGCTGAGCTAATGTAATGCGCAGTGCCAACATCGCTTGTCGTTGTGTGCCACTGGATACCTCATCCAGATCCATGAAATCTTGCTTATCCACTGAAAAAATTTGGACAGTCAGGTTATTATCAATGCGCAGATATTGATAGTGGTTGTCGGTAAACATGGGCAAGATTGTTCCCATCAATTCACGAACATCACGGTTGAAGCGCTGAACCATACGACCACAGGCACCGTGGAGTAGCTCATGGGAAAGTTGGCGTACTGCAATACGCTTGCGATGCTCTTCAACAGAGGAACGAAACCTAGTATTGATGGCTTCAAGCTGTTGAACGACACGCAGCTTGCGTTCTTCATCGGCAATGACAAGATTGCGGCTAAAAACAATATCACGGTATTGGCTTGAGAGTGTATTAAGCCAAGTGAGGCTGCGTGAAACAAGATCCTTTGTCTGTGATTGGGATGCGGTATTGTCGGCGATTAGTTGAACAATGCGTTGCGTTTCAGTATTCGTTGGACGCTCGATTGCTTGCAAGGATGCTGGGCGATGTTCGGGAATATTGATTGCGCAGGGTTGCTTTGTCGCGTCTATTTCCTCTGTTCCGAGAGCATGGTACTCGGTGGATATTCTATGAAACCTACGGAGGGCATCCACCAGTTTGGTTCGGGCCTCTTTAAAGCGATGAATTCGCCATTGGAACATGCCATCCAGGAGGAAGAGGAATAAAAGCAATAAAAGTGTTCCAGAAAAGTATGGTAGCGCCCAGCGTAACGATGCTCCGCGTGGCTGAATCACTTGGTATAGTGAATCTATCGCCCATTTTACTGTGCTATTATCAAAGAACCACACGCAAAACATTCCTGATCCTGCCAGCGCTACAACCAATAACAGCAAAATGTTTCGTAGGAATCTGGTGAGGTTCGATGCAATCTGGATTTTTGTTATTTGTGATACAGTTTCCAGATAGCGTTGATTTGCTGTCTCAAGTTCGGTAGCCTGGTGTTGAAGGGCAGTAAGAAATTCGCTCTCTGATGCGTATTGTTGATGCAAAGCGCACAGATTTTCTTTGTTGACCGGAATAGAGCCTATTTCGATACTTGTTTCGGCAATGCGTTGTTCTGCTGAAATAATTTCTTCTGTTTCTTTGGAGATCTCTGATTTGATTTCGCGCATGATTTCTTCAAGCGTGGAAACTCCGGCCATTATTTTGATAATTTCGCTCTGTGGGTGAGGAGCAGTAATTTCTCTCTGGGCGAGATAGAACGAGTGGATGAAGCTTTCAAAATTGTAACCAACCAGGGTATGCAGGGCATCGTTTACGGTTTGATTTCCGCTGGCAAGAGTTTGTCCCGTGGCGAGATGCGTTAATTTTGCGCTATGATTGCCATCACTGTCGAGAAAACGAGCGATGCGATAATGATTATTTCCCTGCTGAAAATCTACAGCACCAGAACAATGTGATTCCCCCCAGCGAATCACCTTCTGAAGATGAGTATAATCGTGGGAGAATGTTCGGCCAAATAGGATAAAGCAAATTATCTCACCTATGGTGCTCTTGCCGACCTCATTCTCTCCGCTAATGGCGATCAGGCCCTCCTTAGGAATATTCCCAAGGTCAAGGCTTGTGTATTTTAATATATTCTCAGCATGAATTCTGGTAATAATCATGTGCAGCCC